>CAYOFA010000005.1:44561-48325 GCA_964402885.1 uncultured Spirochaetaceae bacterium | reverse complement strand
GGTCGGCGGGCCAGTCGCGCTCTGTCCCCGGAATCTCGACCGGTTTCGGCCGCTCACCCGGATTTTTCTCCCACTTCACGTTGACCGTGCGAACGCCCTCGAGGGTGCCGTTTCCGAGAAACTCTTTGGTCAGGATGCTGTACACGCGGGGGTCATCACCCTGCTTTGCGGCGGTTTCCGCGTGTGAGTAGTCCATCTTGTAGATGCGCGCGTAGGTCGGCCACGGCATGCTTTCATTGCGCTCGGCGGGCGGCTTCGGCATGAGCTCGAAGTTCGTGATGCTCTTCGCACCGTGGCGAATTGCCGTACCGATG
The DNA here is from genome assembly GCA_964402885.1 of uncultured Spirochaetaceae bacterium. GTDB lineage: Bacteria > Spirochaetota > Spirochaetia > DSM-27196 > PWMO01 > JAAAOH01. The sequence continues at coordinate 48,011 of CAYOFA010000005.1, read as the reverse complement.
CAGTCCGCGCCGGTGTCACCGCCGCCGATCACGATAACGTCCTTTCCCGCGGCGTCGATGAAGTCGGCCTGCGTTCCGTTGCCGCCGCTCGAGGCGCCGTCGAGAAGATGCTTCGTATTCGCCTTGAGAAACTCCATGGCAAAGTGCACGCCCGCCTTCTCACGCCCGGGGGCCGGGAGATCACGCGGAAGGGTAGCACCGCAGGCGAGCAACACCGCGTCGTAGGTCTTCGCAAGCTCCTCCGGATCGACGTCGGTGCCGACCTCGACGCCCGGGCGGAACTCCACACCCTCGGCGGCCATCAATCCGTTGCGGCGCTCGACGAGCTCCTTCGACAGTTTCATGTTGGGAATACCGTACATGAGGAGCCCGCCGATGCGATCGTCGCGCTCGAAGACCGTGACGTTGTGCCCGGCCTTGTTCAGCTGATCGGCCGCGGCGAGCCCGGAGGGACCGCTCCCGACGACGGCGACCCGTTTCCCGGTGCGCACAGAAGGCGGCTGCGGCGTCATGAGGCCCGAATCGTAGGCCCGGTCGATGATGTGCGCCTCGTTGTCCTTGATGGTGACGGCCGGCTCGTTGATGCCGAGGACGCAGGCGTGCTCGCAGGGCGCAGGACAGACCCGGCCGGTGTACTCGGGGAAGTTATTGGTCTTCATCAGGCGCCGGAAGGCCTCATCCCACTTCCCGCGATAGACGAGCTCGTTCCACTCGGGGATCAGGTTGTCCACGGGGCAGCCGTAGTCGGACTGACAGAACGGCACACCGCAGTCCATGCAGCGGCCACCCTGCTCCTGCCGCTCTTTCTCGTGCAGGTGGCCGTGAAACTCCTCGTAGTCCTGTATTCTCTCGCGCTCGTCCCGCTCGGGACCACGAACGCGCTCGTATTCCATGAATCCGGTCGGTTTACCCATGAACCACCTCCGGTGTTCGGCTCTGTTGCTGCTTCATGATGTCGCGGAACTTCGGCGAAATGACCCGCACGAACTCCCCGCGGCGCTCTTCCCAGGTTGCCAGCACGTGCGTCCCCACCGTCGATCCGGTGCGTTCGGTATGCTCGTTCACCAGCGCACGGATGGTCGCCTCATCCTCGGCGTCGAGTTCCTCGAGCTCGACGAGCTCCGGGTTGTACAGCGACTCGAGCCGGCGCTCGGGATCCCACACGTAGCCGATGCCGCCGCTCATGCCGGCGGCGAAGTTTCTGCCGGTGGGACCGAGGATTACCGCGCGACCGCCCGTCATGTACTCGAGGCCGTGATCACCGACCCCTTCGACGACGACGTGTGCGCCGGAGTTCCGCACGCAGAAGCGCTCGGCCGCCTGGCCGCGGAAGAAGGCCTTGCCGCCGACGGCACCGTAGAGGGCAACATTGCCGATGATGATATTTTCCTCCGCCGCGAAACCCGCGTCCTGCGGAGGGTACACCGCAAGCGTTCCACCCGAGAGCCCCTTCCCCACGTAGTCATTCGCATCACCCTCGAGCTCGAGGGTCACGCCTTTCGCCAGCCAGGCGCCGAAGCTCTGTCCGGCCGAGCCGGTGAGCTTGAACCGCATGAGATCCTCGGGCAGCGTGGCAAACCCGCGGCGCCTGGTGATCTCGTGGCTGAGCATCGTGCCGGTCGTCCGGTCGGTGTTGCGGATCTGCAGCTCGGCGGCTACGGGTTGGTCCTCCGCGATGGCCGGCTCGGCGAGCTCCATGAGGCGGCGGTCGAGTACCGTATCTATGCCGTGCTCCTGCGGGATGCAGCAGATGATACCGGTATTGCCCTTCCCCCGCACTGCCGGAGCAAGCACGCGAGAGAGGTCCACCGACTTCGATTTCCAGTGCAGCACCGACTCGTCTGGCTCGAGCATATCCACCCGTCCGACCATCTCGGCCCAGCTGCGAAAGCCGAGCTCGGCCATGATCTCGCGGAGCTCCTCCGCCACGAAGCGAAGATAGTTGATGACGTGCTCGGGCTTTCCGGCGAACTTGCCCCTGAGCTTCTCGTCCTGCGTTGCGACGCCGACCGGGCATGTGTTCTTGTGGCACACCCGCATCATGATGCACCCCATGCTGATGAGCGGCCCCGTCGCGAGGCCGGTCTCCTCGGCGCCGAGCATCGCCGCAATGGCGACGTCGCGACCGGTCTTGATCTGACCGTCGGTCTGCAGCACCACGCGGCTTCGGAGGTTGTTCATCACCAGCGTCTGATGAGTCTCCGAGAGACCGAGCTCCCAGGGGACACCGGCGTACTTGATACCGGTAAGCGGTGACGCGCCGGTGCCGCCGTCCTGTCCCGCGATGAGGATGTGGTCGGCATGGCCCTTGGCGACGCCCGCGGCAATGGTGCCGACCCCCACCTCCGAAACGAGCTTGACGCTGACGCGGGCGGCGGGGTTTGCGTTCTTCAGGTCGAAAATCAGCTGCGCGAGGTCCTCGATGGAGTAAATGTCGTGATGAGGCGGCGGACTGATGAGTCCGACGCCCGGTGTCGAGTAGCGGGTCTTCGCAATGACGTCGAAGACCTTGTGCCCGGGAAGCTCACCGCCCTCGCCCGGCTTCGCGCCCTGTGCCATCTTTATCTGCAGCTCGTTGGCCTCGGCGAGATACTCGATGGTCACGCCGAAGCGCCCGGAGGCCACCTGCTTTATGGAAGACCGCTTCGAATCGCCGTTGGCAAGCGGCTTGTAGCGCTCGCGCCGCTCCCCGCCCTCTCCAGTGTTGGACTGGCCGCCGATGCGGTTCATGGCGATGGCCAGGGTCTCGTGAGCCTCCTGGGAAATCGATCCGAAGCTCATCGCCCCGGTGGCGAAGCGCTTCATGATTTCCTCGACCGGCTCGACCTGCTCGATGGGGATGGGACGGCCGTCCCTGAACTTCAGAAGCCCGCGGATCGTGGCCTGGTTCCGGTCCCTGCGATTCTCGTGCTCGGCGAACTTCCGGTACATCGCCTCGTCGTTCTGTCGGACCGCCCGCTGCAGCGTCGCGATGGCCTCGGGATCCCACATGTGCCGCTCGCCACCGGTGCGCCACTGGTAGTCGCCGGGGTTATAGGATTCATAGCCGATGGGGATGGGACGCCCGGGGTAGGCCATTCGGTGGCGCCGCAACGCCTCCTCGCCGAGCACGTCGAAGCCGGCGCCCTCGATCCGGGAGGCCGTACCCGCAAAACAGCGCTCCACGACGTCCCAGGAGAGGCCGACGATCTCAAAAATCTGCGCGCCCTTGTAGCTGTCGAGGGTGGAGATACCCATTTTGCCGAAGACCTTCCGCATTCCCTTGGCCAGGGCCGCACGGTAGTTCTCGACGATGTGCTCATCATCAAGATCCGGTGAAACGGCCCCCTCGTCACGCAGATGCCACATCGCCTCGAAGGCGAGATAGGGATTAACGGCGTCGGCACCGTACCCCACGAGCGTGCAGAAGTGATGGACTTCCCGCGGCTCCGCGGTCTCGAGGATGATGCC
>CAYOFA010000005.1:24976-44461 GCA_964402885.1 uncultured Spirochaetaceae bacterium | reverse complement strand
GTCTTCCAGCCCCGATAGTCGAGCTCCCGCACGCGCGCGAGCTCCTCGTTGGTGAGGATGGGATGCTCGAGCTTGAGGCGCCGGCAGTGCTCGGGGCTCGTTTCGAGGAGGTTCTTCTCCGGGCCGACATAGGCGGAGAGGCTCATGATGATTTCTTCGCGGATGGAGTCTATGGGCGGATTCGTGACCTGCGCGAAGAGCTGCTTGAAGTATTCGTAGGTCAGCCGCGGACGCTGGGAGAGGATTGCAAGCGGCGCATCGTTTCCCATCGACCCGAGCGGCTCCTTGCCGTTCTCGGCCATAGGTTTGAGCAGAAGGTTCAGGTGCTCCTCGGTATACCCGAACATGCGCAGCCGTTCCTGAAGAGTCTCTTCGTCCCGTGAGGCCACACCGGCGGCGGCGGGGAGGTCCTCGAGGAGGATCCTCTCGCGCTCGAGCCATTCGCCGTAGGGATGCTTGCGGGCGATGGAGTCCTTGAGCTCGTCGTCGTCAACGATCCGTCCCTGCTCGAAGTCCACGAGGAACATGCGCCCGGGCTGAAGGCGCCCCTTCAGCCTGACCTTCTCCGGTGGAATATCGAGCACCCCGACCTCGCTTGCCATGATCACCATATCGTCGTCGGTGACGTAGTAGCGGCTCGGGCGCAGACCGTTACGGTCGAGCAGCGCACCCATCACGGTGCCGTCGGTAAACGAAATGGAGGCCGGGCCGTCCCAGGGCTCCATCGAGCAGCTCATGTACTCGTACACGTCGCGCCGGGCATCGGTCATCTGCCGATGGTTCTGCCAGGCCTCGGGCACCATCATCATGACCGCTTCGGGCAGTTCGCGGCCGGAAAGCAGCAGGAGCTCGAGAGCGTTGTCGAAATTGCCGCTGTCGGAGCTGTCCGGCTCCATAATCGGGAACGCACGGCGCAGGTCCTCGCCGAAGAGATCACTCTCGAGGGTGCCTTCGCGGGCATACATTTTGTTCATGTTCCCGCGCAGCGTGTTGATCTCGCCGTTGTGGCTCATGAAGCGCAGCGGCTGCGCGCGATCCCAGCTGGGGAACGTGTTGGTGGAAAAGCGCGAGTGTACCATCGCCACGTGGGTTTCGTAGTCCGCGTCGCTGAGATCGGGATAGTACGCAAAGAGCTGCTCCGGCATGAGCATACCCTTGTAGACGAGTACACGCGTGGAGAGACTGCAGACGTAGAACATCCCCTTCGAGTCGTGGGCTTCGCCACGCAGGCGCTTCGAGGCCTGTTTTCGAATAACGAAGAGCTTCCGATCGAAGTCCGCAGGATCGGTGACGGTCGCGGCAATGAAAGCCTGCTCCATTGCGGGCTGTGCTGCCTTCGCCGTCGGCCCGATCATACTCTCGTCGCGGGGCACGGGTCGCCATCCGAGAAAGGTCTGCCCTTCCTCGGCAACCACCTGCTCGAAGATCCGCTTACATGCCGACCTCTCGCGGAAGTCGCGGGGCAGGAAGACCATGCCGGCGGCGTAGCGCCCGCGCGGGGGCAGATCCACTGCGAAGTCCCGCTTCATGATCTTCTCGAGGAACCGATGCGGGAGAGCGGTCAGAATGCCGGCACCGTCACCGGTATTCTTCTCGCTCCCCACCGCGCCGCGGTGCGTCATGTTGATGAGAACCGTTTTCGCCTGCTCGACGATTTCATGGCCGGCCCGGCCCTTTATGTGTCCGACAAAACCGACACCGCACGCGTCATGTTCGAACGCGGGATCGTAGAGTCCCTGCTTGCCCGGCCGTTGCTGCATATTCATGCGATCTCTCCTTCGAAGGAGCCCTACCCGATCAGATTGTCACGTGGAGACATCGGCCCCGATCCGGTGCCATGAAAAGGCGGTATATGTGTCTTCCGGCGATCGCCGGAGGGTTTTTCATGGTCCTAATTCCCTACATAGACTCCAGGAAGGGAATGTTAATCAGACGAAAGCCGTTTTTCAAGACCTGTGCGGTCGAAATTGCAAGGAGAAGTCTTGCGTCACGTGCCGCCGGGGTCGGCGCAGCGAGGATGGGATACTCGTGATAGTACTTCGAGAAGGTTTTCGCGAGGTCGAATAAATATGCGGTGATGTGAGACGGGTTGTACTCCCGGGACGCTTCCTCCACTCGCGAGGGAAACTCACCGAGCAACTTGACGAGCTCCCAATCGTCCTGGGAGTCGAGGGCGGATGCATCCACGTCGGCCGCGCCGGGGAGCGCCGTCTCCGCTTTCCGTACGATACTGCGAATGCGGGCGCCGGTGTACTGCAGGTACGGGCCGGTGTTGCCGTTGAACGAAAGTGATTTCGCCGGATCGAAGACGATGTCCTTCATCGGATTCACGGCAAGCAGGTAGTAATGAAGCGCCCCGAGAGCGATGGCCTCCGCCGTTGCGTCGATGTCCTCGACTTCGCTCTCGCGCTCCTTTTCGCGGATCTCCACCTTCGCAAGCTCGGCGAGCTGATCGATGAGGTCGTCGGCGTCGACCACGGTGCCCTCGCGGGATTTCATCTTGCCCTCGGGGAGGTTCACCATCCCGTAGGCAAGGTGAAAGAGGTTTTTCGCCCACTCGAAACCGAGCCGCTCGAGGACGTGGAAGAGCACGGTGAAATGATAGCGCTGCTCCGAGGCCACGACGTAGACCAGCCGGTCGAAGGGCCAGTCCGCATGACGGCGGATGGCCGTCCCGATGTCCTGCGTAAGATAGAGACTCGTGCCGTCTCCGCGCAGAAGGACCTTTTTGTCGAGGTCGATGTCCTCGAGATCGACCCAGACGGTTCCCTTCTCATCGGTGTAGAACACGCCGCGCTCGAGCCCCTTGAGAACCTCCTCGCGACCGGCACCGTAGGTGCGACTCTCGTAGTAGATGTCGTCGAAGGAGACGCCGGTGCGGCGATAGGTCTGTTGAATGCCTCGCACCGCCCAGTCGTTCATCGTTTTCCACAGCTCGAGGGTATCGGGCTCGCCCTTCTCCCACTGCTGGAGCATTTCCTGGGCCCGCTCCTCCGCGGAAGGGTCGCTCTTCGCCCACTCGGCGAACTTGACGTAGAAATCCCCCACGAACCTGTCCGGCTTCTCACCGGTGGACTCCGGGGTTTCTCCGTTGCCGAACTCCCGGTATGCGAGCATCGATTTGCAGATGTGAATCCCGCGGTCGTTCACGAGGTTCACCTTCCGCACCTCCGCTCCGGAAGCCTCGACGATGCGGGCAACGCTCTCGCCGATGGCGTCGTTTCGCAGATGTCCGAGATGCAGCGGCTTGTTGGTGTTGGGTGCCGAGAACTCGACCATCACCCGCTGTCCGCCGCGCGAGGTACCGCGCCCGTAGCCATCGCCTTCGGCCTCAACCGCGTCAAACACGCTGCGGGCGTAGGAATCCCGATCGATATGGACGTTGACATAGGGGCCCGCCGTCTCGATACGATCGCTGCCGGCTGCACCGCTTTCCTGCAGCCTCGCGGCCGCGGCCTCCGCGATGGCCTGGGGCGCCGTTCGAAACACGCGTGCAAAGGGAAACAGGGGGAAACCCAGGTCTCCGAGCTCCGGCTTCGGCGGGCGCTCGACGATCACATCGGCCTCGTCGATCTGAGACTCGTCGATCTCCCGCTCGCGGGCGAGCTCTCGAAGTGTATCGGCTATCCGGCGTTTCCACACCGTCCTGTATGCCTGCATGGGCGCTATTCTCCTTGTATGACGGCCATCATTCGTGTGAAACGCTCCGCACCCTCTCGGCGAAACGAGCCGAGCGAGCAGGTGCAGGCCGTGCACTCGGCCGCAACCGATATACGGTTCACCCCGTGGGACTCGAGGAGGTCGATGTTCGGCTGCAGCAGGTCGAGGTGGGGCCCGTCTTCCCGCCGTATTACCGCACGCTCGCCCCACAAATCGCTGAAGAGCGCGGCCCGCCCCTCATCGACCCGATAGCAACAGGAACGGATCGACGGGCCGAGCAGCGCCTCGAGGTTCTCCGGAGCGACTGCATAGCGACTCTGCATGAGGCGCACCGCATCCGAGACGATACCGGTGCCTCGCCACCCCGAGTGCAGCGCAGCGAATGCGCCCGTCTGCGGATCGTGAAGAAAGATAGGCATGCAGTCGGCTACCGTGACGCCGAGGGCCAGACGCGGATCGTTGGTCATGACGCCGTCTGCTTCGGTCTCCGGATGCGGCCGACTGGCGGTACCGACAACAGCCACCTCCCGGGAGTGCACCTGCTTCACGGTGATGTATCCGGCCGGGTCGATGCCGAGGTCCCGCAGAACATCGTCCCGTCGCGGCTGGGTGATCGCTCCGCTCGGTCCCATATCGCCGGCGTCGCGGAGCGTGAGGTGCACGGGCAAACTGAACGGCATGCGAACCACGCTGCCGGAATTGAGGTCAAGCTCGAAGGTGCCGGTCATCGCGTGATCATACCGACCCGCATCGGGGGGCGTCAAGGTTCGTGTCGACGAAGGGCGGCCCGGCGGCGGGCACTCGTGCGCTCCACATCGTACATGCTGCTCAGCACTGACGCAGCGGATTTCACGAAGCTGAGAACTTCATCGAGTCGTGCCCTGAACGCCTTGTTGTCCCGTCCGGCCACTTCGTCGAGGTTACTGAGGGTATCGTAGCGACCACCGACCTCTCCGTAGAGCACGCCACGCAATACCTCCGAGAGACCGTGCAGCGTTTCCACGCCGCGGTGGACCAGCCTGTCGGCGGCCTCGTCAACCCGGTCAAGTGCCGTCTCGACGTCTCCCTCCTCCCGACGCGCTTCCTTGACACTCGCCTGCAGATCTCCGCCCTCACCGATTCGCACGAAGAACGCGGTGACGGCGTTCAGAAGATCTTCGAGCGCACCGTAGTATTCATTGAACTCCGCCCGGTTCTCTTCCTTGTAGAATGCCCCCTGCACGAAAAGCGTCTTCAGCGTTGCGGCGTGCTCCCGGTCGCGAACCTGACGCAGGAGGGCCTCGAGGAGGGCAATGCTGGTCGCATGAGTGCCGTTGCGTCGTCCCGGGCGTGCCGGATAGTGAGCCGGAGGTCTCACCTCGCCATCGTTTATGAGCTCGCCCGCCTGGGCCAGCAGGTCTTCCTTCTTGCGCTCGAAGGAGTAGAGCTGAAAAAGAGACTCCATGCGCCGCGACCAGAACCGCTCCACCCTGCTTTTCCACCCCTGTCCCGTGGCAGGAGTCGGCAGGCGGTAGGAGAGATCGCCGACGGCGTAGCGGATGATGTCGAAGAAGGGCACCCGCCGTGCGAAGCCGCGAACGACGTCGAGACGCCGCTGCACACCGGCGGTTCGTTCGTTCAGGACCGACTCGAGGTCCTGATCCGCGCGACCGAAGTCGCCGTTGAAGAGCACCAGCGACTCGAGGAAGGCAGCGCTCGGCGGCGGTGCGAGGCCCTTGAGGATGCGGCCGAGATTCTGCAGCGGGGGCCTGAGGTGGTCCACCTCGCACCGCTCGTCGCCGGCCTCTTCTCCCACAGGCTCGAAGCAGGAGAGCATCTCATCAAAATCGAATTCGGCAAGCGCGGTAAGCGATTCGAGGAAGGCCGCATTCGTCTGCATGCTGTTTCGCACCCACGAAGGGATGGACCCCATGAGCTCGGAAAAGCGGCCTTCCGCCTCGCGGCGGATCGTATGCTCATCGGCATCTTCCATGCGGCTCGAAAGAATGAACGGGTCGGTGTACACCAGGAGCTCGTCCCGGATGTCGGGGCTCTCGAGGCCGAGCACGAAGCTGTAAAAGGAGTCGAGCCCGGCACTGCGGATCCGGCCGACCGGGCCCTGGAAGAAGCCTGCCGCGCTCTTGAGCTTTGCGATCTCAGCCTTGAAATCAGGCAGAAACTGCGCGGCCGCAACGTCCACGAAGTTGGCGGCCTCACTGCGAAGGCGTCGGGCGAGCCCCCGCATGAGATGCTCCTCGACCGCCTCGTCTTTCGACAGGGCGCCGAACACCATCCGCAGAAGCACAAGCAGCTTCTGCCACATTCCCATGGTGAGATAGGCGTACTCGGCGTCCGACTCGGAGGGCTCCAGCTCCCGCTCCACCGGCTCCTCGTCAATTACTATTCCTGCCCGAATGCGCTCGAGCATCTCGCGCCGTTCGGTGGAGGACAGGGAGGAGACAAGACTGTCAAAGGTCGAGCTGGTTGCCATAGCGCACCGTGGGCGCTCAGTCTACCACGCGGTGACGCTGCGCTCAACTGGGCGCAGGCAGTGGCTCGACGGATACCTCGCCACGCTTGAGGTACTTGATGCCCTCGAGCGCGGCCTCGGCTGCGGAGGTCGTGGTCGTATAGGGCACGCGGTGGCGCAGGGCCTGGATGCGTATGTAGTCATCGTCGCGCTGAGTGAAGCGACCGAGGGGTGTGTTGATCACCAGGTCGAGCCGTCCGGCCTCGAGGTGATCCACGACATTGGGGTGTCCCTCGTGCACTTTCAGCATGACCTCGGTGAATATCCCGTTTCGGAACAGGAAGTCTGCCGTGCCGCGTGTCGCGGTAATCTCGAATCCCAGCTCCGCGAGCTCGCGAACGACGGGAAGCAGGGTCTCCTTGTCCGAGTCGTGAATCGAGACGAACACGCGCCCCCCGGTGGGAAGCTCGCTGCCCGCCGAGCTCGTCGCCTTGGCAAAGGCCTCACCGAAACTCCCGCCGATGCCGATGGCCTCGCCGGTGGATCTCATCTCGGGCCCCAGAAGAGGATCGATGTTCGGGAAGCGGTCGAAGGAGAACACGGCCTCCTTTACCGACCAGCCGACCGCGCAGTGCCCTTCCGCGACGCCCGGGAGAACCTCCGTTTCGGGTGTCACCAGCCCCTGCATGTTGAGGTCGAAACCCTGCCAGATCTTCACCGCGACCTCGACGAGGTTCACCCCGGAAGACTTCGAGAGATAGGGGACGGTGCGGGAGGCACGGGGGTTTACCTCGAGAACGTAAACCGTACCGCCCTGCACGGCGAACTGTATGTTGAGGAATCCCACCACCCCGAGCTCGCGTGCGATGGCAGCGGCGGCTTCCTTCATCTTGGTGAGGGCCGTGCGGTCCACCTTGTAGGGAGGAAACACGCATGCCGAGTCACCGGAGTGGATGCCCGCCGCCTCGATGTGCTGCATGATCCCGCCCACGTAAACGTTCTCCCCGTCCGACAGCGCGTCGAGGTCGTACTCGAAGGCATCCTCGAGGAACTGATCGACGAGCACCGGGCGCGCCTCGCTGGCCTCGATGCCGCGCTCGAGAAACTCACGAAGCTCCTCGGGCGTATAGGCAATGCCCATGCTGCGCCCTCCGAGCACGTAGGACGGCCGCAGCAGTACCGGATAGCCTATCTCGCCGGCAAGCCGCTCCACCTCCGCGCGGGAGGGAGCCATCGCACTCTGTGGCTGATCGAGGCCGATGCGGCGCATAACGTTGTAGAACAGTCCCCGATCCTCAGCGTCATGAATACGCTTCACGGGCGTTCCCACGATCCGCGCCCCGGCGCGCTCGAGCTCCTCCGCCATGTTGAGCGCGGTCTGCCCGCCGAGCTGCACCACGACGTCCCGTGCGCCCTCTTTTCTCATGATCTCCTTCACGTCTTCGGCGGAGAGCGGCTCGAGGTAGAGGCGATCGGAGACGTTGAAGTCGGTGGAGACTGTCTCGGGATTCGAGTTCACCATGACCGTGGCCCGATCGAGCTCCCTGTATGCCATGGAGGAGAGGGTACAGCAGGTGTCGAACTCCAGGCCCTGTCCGATGCGGTTGGGACCGCTTCCGAGGATGATGACGCCCCGCTCACCGAGCGGAGCCCCTTCATCGATCTCTCCGTAGGCGGAGTAGAAGTACGGCGTTTTCGCCGCAAACTCGCCGGAACATGTATCTACGAAGTGATAGCAGGCGTGCATCCGCTGCTCGATCCGCAGATCCTCGATGTCACGGGGATCCGCTCCGGTGAGCTTCGCAATGCGGCGGTCGGAGATTCCCTGCCGCTTCGCGCGAAAGAGGAGGTCGAGCGGCATTTGCGCGCCGGCCGCCTCGATCTCATGTTCGAGGTCGGCGAGCTCCGCGAGCTCGTGCAGGCCCCAGCGGTCATAGCCGGTGAGACGTGAGATGCGGTCGATGTTCTCTCTCCCGAGACGTTTCAATAGCGAGTAGGTGGCAAAAATGCGACGTGGATGGAGCTTTGCGGCCATCGACCACAGCTCCTCCTCGTCGAGGTCGAGATCCTCGATCCCTTCGAAGCCGATCTCCGCGGCACGGATGGCCTTGTTGAGAGCCGAAATGTAGGTGCGCCCGATCGCGAGCGACTCCCCCACCGACTTCATGGCGGTTCCGAGGCTCGCGTAGCCCTGCGGGAACTTCTCCAGCTCGAACCGCGGAATCTTCACGGCGGTATAGTCAAGCGAGGGCTCGAAGCAGGAGACGGTCTGTCCGGTGATGTCGTTTATGACCTCGTCGAGGGTGAAGTCCACCGCGAGGCGGGCCGCACAGCGGGCGATGGGGAATCCGGTGGCCTTACTGGCGAGCGCCGAGGAGCGCGAAACACGCGGGTTCATCTCGATGACCACCATTCGCCCGGTCTCGGGATGGGTGGCGAACTGCACGTTCGAGCCGCCGCAGTCGACGCCGACCGCGCGGAGTATCTCGATGGCGGCGGTGCGCATCTCCTGATACTCACGGTCGGAAAGTGTCTGGATGGGTGCAACGGTGATGCTGTCGCCGGTGTGAATGCCCATACCGTCGATGTTCTCGATGGAGCAGACCACCACCGCGTTGTCGAAGGTGTCCCGCATCACCTCGAGCTCGAACTCCTTCCACCCGAGGAGTGACTCCTCCACGAGGGCTGTGTGCACGGGGCTCTCTGAGAGAGCCCACTTCAGGAGTTCCTCGAACTCGTCGCGGGTCTCGGCGATGCTTCCGCCCTTCCCGCCGAGGGTATAGCTCGGTCGGATAATGACGGGGAGTCCTACCTCCGAGACGAAGGCATGCCCCTCGGACACTTTGCTGATGAAGGCCGAGTGCGGACTCTCGAGGCCGATTCCGGCGATGACTTCCTTGAACTTCCCGCGGTCCTCGGCAATGCGGATCGAATCGATGGGAGCGCCGAGCACCTTCACCCCGTGCTTGTCGATTACGCCCGCCTCGGCGAGATCGATCGTGAGATTCAGCGCGGTCTGCCCACCCATCGTGGGAAGCAGGGCATCGGGCTTCTCGCGCTCGAGGATGCGGTCGAGATAGGGGACGGTGAGCGGGTCCATGTATATGGCATCCGCGAGGCCGGGAGTCGTCATGACCGTTGCCGGGTTGGGATTCACGAGGATCACCCGATAGCCTTCCTCGCGAAGCGCACGCACCGCCTGATTTCCCGAATAGTCGAACTCGCAGGCCTGTCCGATGACAATCGGCCCGGAACCGATTATGAGGATACTCTCTATATCACGCCGTGCCGGCATTGGTTTCTCCTTGCTCCGGTCTCTGAATCCCGGTATCTACGGGGCTGTGTCTACGAGCCTGTTGCGGATGTCGATGCGGACCGGACGAGCTCGATGAACTCATCGAAAATCCATCTCGCGTCACGTGGCCCCGGGGCCGCCTCGGGATGGAACTGGGCGCTCATCACGGGCCGGTCAGATAGCTTTATCCCCTCGATGCTCCCGTCGTTGGCATTCTTCAGCCACACGGTCACGTTCTTCGGGAGACTATCCTCCTCAACCGCGAAACCATGGTTCTGGGAGGTCACGAAGACGTGACCGCTCTGCTCATCGCGCACGGGATGGTTCACCCCGTGATGACCGAACTTCATTTTGTAGGTTTTCGCCCCGACCGCTTCGGAGATCAACTGATGGCCGAGGCAGATGCCGAGGGTGGGTTTCTCGCTCATGAGGCGCTGAACGCTCTCGATCTGATAGCCGAGAACGGCGGGATCGCCGGGACCGTTGGAGACGACCACGGCATCGGGGCCCTCTTCGAGGATGTTCTTCGGGTCCGCGGAGCTCGGCCACACCGAGACCTTCGCGCCACGGGCGACGAGCTCCCGCACGATGTTCCCCTTCACCCCGCAGTCGAGGAGCGCGATGTGGGGGGAGCCCTCGGAGTTGATCACTTCCTCAGCGGTGGTTCCCACTTCGGTGACGAGGTTCCGCCCTTCCATCTCGGGGAAGGCGGAGAGAAACTCCATGACCCGCGAACGAAACTCTTCGGGGATGGTCTCCTGAGGTCGCCAACGCTCGAACCCCTCCGGAGCTTCCACGATGACACCGGAAACGCTGCCCTCGTCACGCAGGTGGAGGGTCAGACCGCGAGTGTCCACGTCGGTGATGCCGGGCGTTCCCTGCTCGGCGAGAAACTCGGGCAGGGGTCGCCGGCCGGGGCCCACGGGGCCTTCGTAGAGGCTGCGAAGGACGAAGCCCGCGACTTTCACCCCGGGGCGGTCGGTGCCGGGCTCGGGGCCGGTTTCGCTCCACTCGTCGGTGGTACCGTAGTTCCCGATATGGGGATATGTCATCGTGACGATTTGTCCGGTATATGATGGATCGGTGAGAACTTCGTGGTAGCCGGACATCGCGGTGTTGAACACCACCTCGCCCGCCCCTTTCGGTCGCTCCTCACCCGGAACCAGTTCATCCAGTCGAAACGGCGGGGCCCCGAATGAGATGCCGGGGAACACGCTGCCGTCGGCAAGAAAGAGACACGCACTTTGCATGATGGTCGCTCCGTAGCCGAGGGAAACCCGCGTCAGTGGCCACACACACAGAAGCCCGACCACCCGAGGGTGGTCGGGCTTCGTTTCGGGATAGCCCCTAGGGGAATCGAACCCCTCTTTGAAGACTGAGAATCTTCCGTCCTAGCCGATAGACGAAGGGGCCACGCAACGCTTCCCGGGGAGGACTCGAACCCCCACAAGCAGAACCAGAATCTGCTGTGCTACCATTACACCACCGGGAATCGGCTTTCAATTGTTAGGCCGAAGATTACTCAAACCGCCGGCCTGTGTCAACCCTCACTCACCATGGTAATCGATGAGCGTGTGGACCGTGTAGCCGTCGAGCTGGTCCATATACTTGAGAAACGGGAGGCCGATAATGGCGAAGATTCCCTGCACCGTTGCCCCTGCCTCGACGAGGATATCCGCCGTTGCACGCAGGGTTCCGCCGGTGGCAATCAGGTCATCCACGATGACCACGCGCTGTCCCGCCTTCACGTCGCTCTTGTGAACCTCGACCTCGTCTTCACCGTACTCGAGTGCGAACTTCTTCCGATACGTCTCGCCCGGGAGCTTACCGTTCTTTCGCACGAGAACGAGCGGCAATCCCTTCGCATAGGCAAGGGGGGCGGCAAACACGAAGCCCCGTGCGTCTATTGCCGCGATCGCGTCCAGGTCCTGCCCGTCGAAAATCTCCCCCGCCCGGTCAATGCAGTACTCGAACGCCTTCGGGTTCATGAGAATCCCGGTGACGTCGTAGAACAGAACGCCTTCCTTCGGAAAGTCCGGCACCTTGCGAATGACCGAGTCGAGATCAAAACTGTTTTCCATAACACACCCTTCCCGGTGAATTTCGAGCCGCCGATTACCGTAGCCGAGTTCCCGCTGACTGTCAATCTTGATACCGCGGGCAGGTTACAGTATCATGTGCGCAATGACCACCATCATCCCGGTCGCCAGCGGAAAGGGCGGCGTCGGCAAGACGGTGTTTACCGCAAACATCGGCGTGTCGCTCGCCCGCGCGGGGAAGACCGTGATTCTCGCCGACCTCGACCTCGGAGGCTCCAACCTCCATACGGCCCTCGGCGAGAAGAACGACAAGTCGGGTATCGGGAATTACATCTACAAGCAGGAACGTAGTCTCGAGTCGCTGCTCGTGGAGACCCGCGAGCCCCGGCTCTACTTCATTCCCGGCGACTCCCTCCTGCCCGGCACCGCGAACCTTCCGTATTTCCGGAAGGTGAAAATCCTGAAAGAGCTCGCCGGGCTCGTCGCCGACTACGTCATACTCGATCTCGGCTCGGGAAGCTCCTACAACACCATAGACTTCTTCCTGACCTCGGCGTCGGGCATCCTCGTCGTCACACCGGAGACGACATCCATCCTGAACGCCTACTCGTTCGTGAAGGCCGCACTGTTTCGCATGATCTACCGGAGCTTTCCGGCCCGCAGTGACGAGCGCGCGCTCGTATACCGTTTCACCACCGAGCGGCTCGAAGGCACGGAGCGCTCCACCGCCGCGCTCATCGAGGCACTCGGGCGCCTCTCCGCGGAAGCCGCCGAGACGGCTCGCGAGAGCCTGCGCACGTTTCTGCCCCGCGTCGTGCTCAACATGGGTCGCACGCAGCGCGATGTCCCCCTCGGCGCAAAGCTCCGGCAGGTTGCCCGAAAGAACCTCGACCTCGAGGTCCAGTACATCGGCTTCCTCCCGCATGATGAGGAGGTCGGCACCTCCATCCTGCAGCGACGTCCGCTCTTGAGTCTCAATGCCGACTCCGCCTTCGCGAGGAACCTCGTTCAGGTGACGAATCGCCTGATCCACGAGCCGATTCCGAGATCTCCGAAGCTCTTCGAAGCCGATGAGGACCTGGCCGAGCTGGCGGAGGAAGCGACCTTCTAGGCCCGACGGGCCGGCCGCCCGCCTCGGGGGTGGCGATAGCCGGAAACCCGCGCCGACACGCCGAGCGAGAGATCATCCCCGCCGCCGCTGCGCAGCAGGTGATAGCCTATCCCCGCAATCATTGCACCGTTGTCGGTACACAGCTCCATCGACGGGAACAGCGCGCGCAGGTCGCCCCTGTCACCGAGGCGCTCCCGGAGGTAGGAGTTGGCCGCAACCCCGCCACCCACTACCACGGTCCTGATACCGGTGTCGGCGACGACACGCTCGAGCTGGGTGAGCACGGTTTCGATTGCAGCCTTCTGAAAGGAGGCTGCGATGTTTTCGTTGGTTGGCTCGTATCCCGGGGTCCTGAACTTCTCCATCTGATTGGCGACCGCCGTCTTGAGGCCGGAGTAGGAGACGTCGTAGCGCCCGGGTCCGGTGTTCACCGTGGAGACGGGAAAAGAAAACGCCTGCGGATCACCGGAGCGAGCCAGCCGGTCTATCACCACCCCGCCGGGATAGCCTAGGTCGAGGAACTTCGCGACCTTGTCGAATGCCTCGCCGCAGGCGTCGTCGACGGTCGTTCCAAGCACCTCGATATCTTCCACCCCGCGTACGAGACAGATCAGGGTGTGCCCGCCCGAGACCAGGAGCCCGAGATACGGATACTCGATCTCATACTCCAGGTGAGGGGCGTAGAGGTGGGCGAGAATGTGGTTCACGCCGACGATGGGCACGCCGAGCCCGAGGGCAAGCGCCTTCGCAAAGCTCAACCCCACCACGAGGGACCCGGAGAGCCCCGGACGCGTCGTTACGGCGATACCATCGACGTCTGCCGGGCTCGCCCCGGCATCCTCCAGGGTTCGGTTGTAGACGTCGAGGATCCACTCGGTGTGCTTCCGCGAGGCGATCTCCGGCACCACGCCGCTGTAGGGGGCATGAAACTCGATCTGGGATGCAATCTGCTGCGCGATGAGGCGCCGACCGTCCTCTACGAGCGCGATCGAGCACTCATCGCATGAGGTCTCAACTCCGAGGATCGTCATCGAACTCAGGTGTGAGCACGAGCTCCGAGAGATAGCGCAGGTCGAATCCCTCGTCCTGTATGAAGGGATACATTTCGTTGAGGACCTCGACGAGCTCGTTGACCATCACGTGACCGATCATCACGGCATGGCCCTTGCGCTCGGCGATCTCCATGCCCTCACGGACGGCATTTCGTATGTAATCTCTGTTGCTTTCGTTGTCTAGGAACACTGCACGCTCCAGGTAGGGCAAGTTGTACTGCTCAGCCGTCGGGCGGCCGACCGTATGGGCCGAGGTCCTGCTGTCGAGGAAGAACAGGCCTTCCTCCTTGAGCGTCTGCAGGACCACATTCATAGTTGCCGGGTCCGCGGTCGCCCGCGAGCCCATATGATTGTTGACGCCGCGAATACCGGGCACCGTCTCGAGATTTGTCCGGATGGCATCCTGAATGTCCGCAGGCGACATACCCACGTGGATGGCTCCGGGACCGGGATCCATATCGGAAACCGGCTGCATGGGTAAATGTAATATCACCTCATGCCCTTCGGCAGCAGCCAGCGCCGCAGTCTCGCGGGAGAATTCGCGCCGGGGGAGCACCGCGAAGGTGAGAGGGATGTCGAGCTCGAGAAAAGCCTCGAGCTCGGAGATACTGTTTCCCACGTCATCTATGACCACGGCCAGACTACCCCTGATCTCCGGCTCCGGTCGGCGCGGCTCCTCGGGGCGTGGTTCGTCCGGGGGACGCGTCTCCTCGGGGCGCGTGATCCCGCCGGGCCGATCTTCTTGCGGGGGTTTCTCCTCTTCGGGATAGCGCTCGCTTACCTGGGGATCTTCGGCAGGCGGCTGCTCGCCGGCAACGGGATCACCGGATGACGTGACCTCCGGGCTTTCGCGCGACTCCCGTGTGCCGGGAAGCAGGAGCACCACCAGCAGCAGGACCACAGCGGCGGCGCCGAGCCCGGCGTACATCCGGACAAGGCGCTGCTTCTGCGTTCTGCGTGGTTTCTTGCTGTTCGATCCGCGGGCCGCCGGCATTTCGTCTTGCGGCTGAACTTACGGGGAATCGCCCTCGTGGTCAACCGTATACATATTCTCGGAGCTCGCCGGCCTGCTCCTTGAGCTTTCGCAGAGCGCGTATCTCGATCTGTCGGACCGTCTCCGGCGAGATCCCCATCTCGTCGGAGATGCGCTTGAGGGTGTACTTCTTCCCTCCGTAGAAGGCGAAGCGGTAAAGCAGTATCTGGCGCTCGCGGTCCTTGAGGCGCTCGAGAAAGCGCAGTGTTTCCTCGCGCATGGAGCGCTTCATGAGCTCGGTGTCGGGCGCGTAGGAGTAGTCCTCGAAGATATCGTGGAAAGTCCCCGAGTCCTCGTTGATGTCGGAGTCGAGGGACACCACGGCTGTCGAAATATTGAGAATCTCGGTCACCTCTTCGGGCTTGAGGCCCACTTCCTCCCCCACCTCTTCGACAGTGGGCGTGCGCATAAGGCGCTGGCTCAGGACGTTGAAAGTTCGCTGAATGCGACGGAGCGCGTCTTCTTTGCGATGGGGCAGGCGGATCTGCCGGCGCTTGTTGCTGAGCGCACGAGTGATCGACTGCTTGATCCACCACGAAGCATACGTGCTGAAACGCACATTACGCCGGTAGTCGAACTTCGAGGCGGCCTTGATGAGCCCGAGATTCCCTTCCTGTACAAGGTCGAGGAAGGATACGTCCGAGGTGACGTAGCTCTTTGCGATCTTCACAACCAGTCGGAGATTCGATTCTATGAGCTTTGACTTCGCCGCATCGTCACCGTCCTGGATGCGTCGGCTCAGGTCGTGCTCCTCCTCGGATGTGAGCAGGGGGGTCTTCTTTATCTGATCGAAGTATGCCTTCAGGGTGTCGTCGCGGTAGCCGGTGTTGCCTGCAGTCTTCTTCATAATTCGCCCTCCAGGAAAATGAAGCAATCTGCGTGCCAACCACCTTTTCGCGAGAAGAATACGTATAAGTCGTTTGCTGGAAGTTAATTAGCGGTTACTGCCCCGGCGGGGCCGACGAAAAAGGCCCGGAGTAGTACGATATTGTATACACCCGGGCCTCTCAGGCTATCACGAAAGGTTACGCTTTATGACTCGAAACTCTTCTGCACCATCTCGGCAATACCGAAATCCGTGCGCTTCGACATGACTTTTGCGTATTCGGTGTAGAGCATGTCCTGGAAATACTCTTCTCCGGTACCGCCATGGAGCATGCGATTGTCGGTATCCAATGTATCACGCATTGCCGAAAGCATCTGCTTCACGAACAGAGATTCGAACTCCTCGGCAACTTCCTTCATGCGTGCGTCGTTTGTTTCTGCACCACGGGCATCCGGTGCTGCGGTGCGGGCCGACTGGAATCTGGCTAGGTTTGCGCCGACAGGGTCAATCATTAATCACGCTCCTATCGCTTCAGGTTGTTTGCGATGCCGAGCATCGTGTCGGTCGTCTGAATGGCCTTGCTGTTGAGCTCGTACGCACGCTGGGCGACGATCATGTTCACCATCTCACTCACTATCTCCACGTTCGACGTCTCGAGAAACTTGTGCAGGGTCCGCCCCATGCCCTCGAGCCCCGGGGTTCCGGTGACCGCGTCCCCGGAGGCGGCGGTTACCTTGAAGAGGTTCTCCCCGATTGCGCTGAGACCCGCCGGATTGACGAATCGGTAGAGCTGCATCTGACCGACTTCCACCGGGTCGTCGCTTCCGGGTACCTTCACCGTGATTCGACCGTCTTTGGAGACGGTCAGGGAGTTTCGGATGAAGTTATCCGGCAGAATCACCTCCGGCATCACACGATAGCCCTGTGAGGTCACGAGCTGGCCGTTGGAATCGATCTTGAACGAGCCGTCGCGGGTATACGCGAAAGACCCGTCGTACATGAGTACGCGGAAGAAACCCTCGCCCTCGATGGCGATGTCGGAGATGTTTCCCGTGTTCTGCAGCGAGCCCTGCGTGAAGATCTTCTGGGAGGCGCCCGCTTTTACACCGTGGCCGACCTGCACGCCGACCGGCGTGAGCGTCTGCTCGGTGGCCGGCGTTCCGGCGGTGCGGATGGTCTGATAGAGGAGATCCTCGAAGTCCGGCCGGTTCTTCTTGAAACCGGTGGTGTTCACGTTCGACAGGTTGTTCGAGATGGTATCGATGTTGAACTGCTGACCGGTCATGCCGGATGCCGCAGTCCACAGGGAGCGCATCATGTAGGTTCTACCTCACTCGAGTCATATCGCGCGACTTACAGCCGCAGCACCTGATTCAACAGGCGGCCGGTGCTCTCATCATGCGCCTGCACTGCCCGCTGGTTTGCCTCGTAGGCGCGGTTCACCTCGATCATGCGGACCATTTCGGTGACCGGATTCACGTTTGCCTTCTCGAGAAAGCCCTGCTGCACCACCGGCCGTTCGTCACCGTTGACGACCTCCGCAGCCCCGGAGTCCCACGTCGTGTTCCACATGCTCCCACCCTGCTTGCGCAGGTAGCGGGGCTCGCGTACGTTCACCAGCTTCAGGCGCCCGACTTCCTCCACATCCTCCCACTCGTTCTCGAACATCGAGATGAGCCGTCGCGGATCGTCGGGGAAGTTGTCGCTTGCGTATATGGTGCCGTCTTTGTCGATGATGAAGTTGTTCTTTCGGATCTGAATGGGCTCGCCGTCTTCAGAGAGCACCGGGAAACCGTCCTTGGTGACGAGGAGGCTCTCCGGTCCGAGCAGGAAACTGCCGTTTCGGGTGTAGCGCTCGCCGGCCGGCGTATCAACCGCGAGAAAACCCTCGCCCTGCAGGGCGACATCGAAGGGATTCTGCGTTTCGGAGAGCGAACCCTGCTCGAAAATCGTGTAGGCTTCGTTCTGCGCAACACCGGTGCCGAGCTTTCCGACCATCGGCGCGTTGTCCACCGAGCCCAGTGACTGACCGCGGTGCGGCACGCGCATAACCCCGTCGTCGTTCATCCGACGTATGAGCAACTCGGGAAACGCCTTGTGCAGAGAGATGTCACGCTTGTAGCCCTCGGTGTCGACGTTTGCCAGGTTGTTGGAGATCTGGTCCAGCCTGTGCTGCTGGGCGACCATCCCGCTTGCGCCTGTATACAATCCTCGAATCAATGCACAATCCTCCGCGGCAGCCGGAATACACGAGCCGCCGTCTATAGTGATTATCGGAGGCGGCGGAGGGATCTTGATACGCACGCGTCGGGGATTGTCTTTTTGACCGCGGCCTTGCTATAGTACGCGGGAACACGCGCCAGAATAGCTCAGTGGCAGAGCAGCTCACTCGTAATGAGCAGGTCCTCGGTTCGAATCCGAGTTCTGGCTTTTTTCGCAGTTGTTCGGCATTTTATGCCCATGCACTTCGATCGTCGGCGCAACCGGCGAATGCTCATGGCGGCAGCAGCGGCCGCCGGCCTTATCGCCGCCCTGGTGGGCTTCCTGGCGATACTCCTCTCATCAACAACACTCGAGGAGGTGCGCGAGCGTGGCAGCATCACCGTCCTCACACAGAATACCCAGCACGCGTATTATCTGCTCCGCGGCGAGCCGGCGGGCTTCGAGTACGAGCTGGCCACGGAGTTCGCGGACTATCTTGGCGTTGAACTACTCGTGCAGACCCGCCCATGGTCCGAGCTCATCCCCGCCCTGGAAGCCGGCGACGGCGACTTCATCGCCGCCTCTCTCACCAGTACCGAGGAGCGTCGGGACCACGTCACATTCTCAGAGCCCTATCTCATCGTAAGGCAGCAGTTGATCGTCCACGCGTCCCGCCGCGGAGTCCGTGAACTGGCGGACGTCAACGGCATGACCGTGCACGTGCGTGCGGGAACGAGTTACGAAGACCGCCTGCGCGAGCTCATCGCGGGAGGGCTCCAGGCAGAGCTCGTCGTGCATCGCGACCGACCCACCGAGGACCTGATACGCGCGGTGGCGCGGGAGGAGATCGAGGCGACCGTCGCGGACACACACGTGGCTCAACTCAACCGCCGTTACTATCCCGATGTACGGATCGCCCTGGCGCTCTCGGGGCCGCAGCCGCTGGGCTGGGCCGTGCGACAGGGTGACAGGGCACTCCGGGCGGAGATAGACGGCTTTTTCAGGGCGATCAAAGCCGACGGTACGTTTGACCGCATCTACGAGCGCTACTACGGCGGAACGGAAGTGTTCGACTACGTCGACATAAAAGTCTTTCACACGCGGCTCGAGACTCGCCTCCCCCGCTACGAGGAGATATTCAAGCGGGAAGCTGCCCGCTACGACTTCGACTGGCGATTAATCGCGGCGATGGCCTATCAGGAATCGCACTATCACCCGCTTGCAACGAGCTACACCGGCGTGCGCGGGCTCATGCAGATTACAGCGGTCACCGCCGCGGAGCTCGGCGTGGAGAACCGCCTCGATCCTGAGCAGAGCATACGTGGTGGCGTGGCGTACCTGCATCGGCTCTATGAGCGCTTCGACGAGGTCGAGAACGAGCGGGAGCGCCTGCTCTTTGCGATGGCCTCCTATAATGTGGGCTATGGCCACGTGCGGGACGCACAGGAACTGGCGAGACGCCGGGGGCTCGATGCGACAGGCTGGCAGTCGCTGGAGGAGACCCTCCCCCTACTCTCCAACCCCGAGTACTACCGCGAGCTTCCCCACGGCTATGCCCGCGGCCGCGAGCCCGTTCGCTATGTGAACCGGATTCTCGAGTACTACGACATTCTCAGGCGGCTCGAGCCCGTCACGCCGCCTACAGCCGGCGCTCGAAATTGAAGAGCGTCGACCGCAGATAGACTACCGGAAGCCGCCCGAGCTCGAAGGGCTGGGCAGCGGCGAGCGACACATCGAGATGGATCCGGCCGCGCGATACCACGGCTCCGAGACCGATTCCCGCACTTCCGTAGTACGAAGGGCTCGAGTCGATCGGGA
>CAYOFA010000005.1:2612-24876 GCA_964402885.1 uncultured Spirochaetaceae bacterium | reverse complement strand
CGCGGGGCCCGCTGAAGCGCCTCCTCGGCATGTGCCCGGGCAGTCCCCGCGCCACGCTTGTGCACGAGAAGCCCGTACTCGATTCCGTCCGATACGGCCTGCCAGGACGCCTCGATGATGTTCGCCGACGCCCCCACGGTGCTCCAGCGCTCGCCGTCCAGGGTCATATCGACGAGCACCCGTGTTGTCGCGGCGGTGCCGTTTACACCGTCGAGGATGCGCACCTTGTAGTCGGCGAGCTTGACCTCGTCGAAGCCGGCGAGCACCGGCGAGAGGGCTTTGCTGAGCGCGCGATAGAGGGCGTCGACGGGACCGTTTCCCTCGCTCGCGGTGTGGTAGACATCATCATCCACCCTCACCTTGATGGTTGCTTCGGTTACCATGCCACGGCCGTGTCGGTGCTCTACGATGGAGGTGTAGTCGATGAGTTCGAAGGGCGCTGCGTATGCCTCCTCGCGGCGGTGAAGCATCATTGCCACCGACGCTTCGGCGGCCTCGAAAGAGAACCCGCGAGACTCGAGCTCCTTGATGCGCGCAAGCACATCGGCAACGTCGCCGCCGGCTTCCATACCGAGCTCTTCCGCCTTGCTCAGCAGGTTTCCGCGCCCGGAGAGCTCGCTCACGACGATGCGCATCTCGTTCCCTACCAATTCCGGATCGATGTGCTGATAGGACTGAGGGTTCCGCCGCATCGCGGCCACGTGGATGCCGCCCTTGTGGGCGAAGGCGCTGCGGCCGACGTATGCCGCATGATCGTCGGGCGGGAGGTTTGCAACCTCGGCGACGAAGTGTGCGGTGTCGAACACCTCCGAGAGGTGCCCGTCGGGCAGGCACTTTGCCCCCATCTTGAGCTCGAGGTCCGGCATGATGGAGCAGAGATTCGCATTCCCGCAGCGCTCGCCGTATCCGTTCATGGTTCCCTGCACGTGCACGGCACCCTGTCGCACGGCGGCCAGCGAGTTGGCCACCCCGAGCTCCCCGTCGTTGTGGGCGTGCATACCGAGGGGAGTCTCCGGAAGCCGCGCGCGAACCGAACGGAATGCCTCCTCGATATCCCAGGGCAACCCGCCGCCATTGGTGTCACAAAGAACCAGGACCTCCGCCCCGGCGCGCGCCGCCGCGGCCAGGGTCTCGACGGCGTAGTCGGGATCAGCGGCGAAACCGTCGAAGAAATGCTCGGCATCGTAGACCACGCGCCGCCCCTGTGAGAGGAGGTAGGCGACGCTTTCCTCGATGAGCCGGAGGTTCTCCCTCTCGTCGGTGCGCAGCACGTCGCTCACGTGGAGGGTCCAGCTCTTGCCGACGACGGTGCATACCGGCGTCTCGGCATCGAGGAGCGCATGAATGTTTGCATCCTCCTCGGGCCGCTTGCCCACACGCGCGGTCGACCCGAAGGCCGCAACCGCGGCGGTCGTCCATGTCATCTCGCGGGCCCGGTCGAAGAACCCGGCGTCCTTCGGATTACTTCCCGGCCACCCGCCCTCGATGAAGGCGACGCCGAGCTCGTCGAGGCGCTGCGCGATACGCAGCTTGTCGTCGAGAGACAGTGAGAGCCCCTCCCGCTGCGTACCGTCGCGAAGCGTCGTATCGTAGATATCAACTTTTCGTGTCATGGTCGCCGTCGTATCCGTCATCGTGTCCTCCCTCGTGTCGTGTTTCCCGGCGCGAGTCTGCGCCAGGGCACAAAAAAACCGGGTCGAGAGTGTACACTCTGCAAACCCGGCCCTGGGATGCTCACCGCATCGCGGCGGCGGCATCCCTATCGAATAATGATGCTCTCGTGTGCCAGATATCTCGCTCTGCTCATACCTGCTGCTCCTCGGGAACCCGGGCGCTCACGAACTCGGGGCTCACCGGCGGCGCGTTCGGTCCGCGGGACATGGCAACGATACCGGTTCGCACCAGCTCGATGATGCCGTAGGGACGAACAGCGCCGATGAAGCTGTCGAGCTTGCCCTCGTCCCCGGTTATCTCCACGATGATGGATTCGGGGTTGAAGTCCACCACCTGCGCCCGGTAGATCTCCACGATCTGCAGGAGCTCCGAGCGCGTGTCCGGACTCGTTGCCACCTTCACCAGCGCCAGATCGCGCGCGACGGAGGGATGCGGTGTGACGTCCTCCACGCGAATGACGTTTACCAGCTTGTAGAGATTGGCCTCTATCCGCGTCGCAGTAAGGTGATCGGCCTCGAGGCAGATGGTCATCCGGGAGACGCCCTCCTGGTGGGTGTGGCCAACGGTGAGGGAATCGATATTGAAGCCTCGTCGCCGAAAGAGCGAGGCGACCCTGTTGAGCACGCCGGGCTTGTCCTCGACGTACACGGCAAACATTCTCATTACGGTGTCAGTCATGTCTTCCTCCTGGCTCTCGTCGCATCAGATCGCGTCGCCGGCGGTCTCCACCAGCGGATTCTCCGACTGCGGCCGGCGAATCATGTTCTGGAGGTCGTTTCCGGTGGGCACCATGGGATACACGGTGTCTTCCTGCTCGACGCGGAAATCGACGACGACGGTTCCGCTGGTGCTCTCGGCTTTGCGGATCGTCGCCTCCACGTCACCCCGGCTCTCGCATCGCAGACCGGTGAGCCCGTGGGCCTCGGCGAGCTTGACGAAGTCGGGGTTTTTCATCGGCGTGGCGGAGTAGCGCTTGTCGTAGAAGAACTCCTGCCACTGCCGCACCATTCCGAGGAAGTTGTTGTTGATGATTGCAATGTTGATGTCGAGCCCCTCCTGCGCGCAGGTGGAGAGCTCCGCGGCGGTCATCTGGAAGCCACCGTCGCCGGCGACGACCCAGACCTGCTTGTTCGGCTGGCCGAACTTGGCCCCGATACCCGCGGGAAGCGCGAAGCCCATCGTGCCGAGGCCGCCCGAGGTGATGTGGTGCATGGGCAGGTTATGCGAGTAGTACTGTGCAGCCCACATCTGGTGCTGGCCCACGTCGGTGACGAGCACCGCCTTGCCGCCGGTGTAATAGGACAGATCATTTATCACATGTGCGGCGTAGAGGTGGCCGTTGTCGGGCAGGCGCTGGATGTCCCGCACCGAGGCCTCGCCCCGCAGATCGGACAGCCTCGAGATCCAGTCCTCACGCGGCCCGGCCTGTACCATGGGCGTGAGCCTGTCGAGGGTTTCACGCAGGTCGCCGACGATACCCACGTCCGCACGGACGTTCTTGTTGATCTCGGTGGGATCGATGTCGATGTGAATCTTTCGCGCGGCTTGCGCATAGGTCTTGATATTACCCGTCACCCGGTCGTCAAAGCGCATACCGAGGGCGATCAGAAGGTCCGCCTCCTGAATTGCCTGGTTGACCCAGGACTCCCCGTGCATACCCATCATCCCCTGATTCAGCGGATGGTCGATGGGAAATCCGCCGAGTCCGAGAAGGGTCATGCCGACCGGCACATTGGCCTTCTCCACGAACTTGCGCAGAGCCTCTTCGGCGCCGGACATCATGATGCCGTGGCCGGCGAGTATGACCGGGCGCTCTGCCTCGTCGATCATGCGGGCGGCACGCTCGAACTCAGCCGCGGGAGCGCTGAGGTCCGGCCGATAACCGGGCATGCGCACCGGCTCGAGGTTCGGCGACCAGTCGATCTCCGCCTGCTGCGCGTCCTTGGTGACGTCCACGAGCACGGGTCCCGGGCGCCCCGAGCGCGCGATGTAGAAGGCTTCCCGCAGCGCGGATTCCAGGTCCGCCGGGTCCGTTACGAGGTAGTTATGCTTGGTAATCGGCAGAGTTACGCCGGTGACGTCCGTTTCCTGAAATGCATCCGAACCGATCGCCGCACCCGGAACCTGCCCCGTGATGCAGACCATGGGCGAAGAGTCCATCATTGCCGTTGCGATTCCGGTGACCAGATTCGTGGCCCCCGGACCCGATGTCGCCATTGCAACGCCGACCTTTCCGGTTGCGCGCGCGTACCCGTCCGCCATGTGGGCCGCCCCTTGCTCGTGGCGCACCAATACGTGTCGTATCGGATACTCCAGCATGGCGTCGTACGCGGGTAGAATGGCGCCACCTGGATAGCCGAATACGACTTCCACACCCTCGCGAACGAGTGTTTCCCAGATGATCTGAGAGCCTTTCCTCCGCATACGATCCTCCTCTTGTCCTCTCGTCGTGCCTATGGTGCCGCCACGGGGCGCACCATGAGGATATTTGGTGAACGCTAGGGATCTTTAACGAATTAGTCAAGGAATATATGCAAAAAGATGGCAGAAAACCGTAAACTCATACGAAAACGGCCGCCGAAGCGGACCGAAGGCGAGGAATTATTCATCGGCGCGATCGCCGCCGGCGGGGCCGCGGGCCGTTACTGCTGCTTGCGGCGCGAGTGAACGAAACGGGCGAAGTCGTTTATGTTCTTGACCACGATGTGGTCCTGCATGATCTCCACCCGGCGCTGAGAGGCAAAGTGATTCAACACCTCGCGGCTCTTCTCGGGTGATATCCCCGCCCAGTGAGCAACATCATCGGCCGTCGTGTAGAACCTGCGCTCGTCGCTTTCCTCTTCCGCCTCGGTCACCCGCTGCTCGTCCTGCAACTCGTTGAGCATGAGGAAGACATCGGCAACCTTTGCCTGCTCATCCTCGAGGGTGAGAATCATGAACCGGCGCCGCTGGTCGTATATGCGCTTGGTGAGCAGCTTCAGAAGCTTGAGAGCGATCTGCGGATTTCCGCGCAGCAGGATCTCGAAGTTCTCGCGGTTGAACTCCAGAGCCCGGACCGGATCGAGGGCCATCGCGTTTGCCGAGCGGGGAGCCTCCTCGAGGATAGCCATCTCCCCGAAGATCTCTCCCGGCTGCAGGATGTCGATGGTCTTCTCGATATCGCCAATGATCTTCGAGATCTGAACGCGCCCCTCCTGGATCAGGTAGAAGGAGTCTCCCGGCTCGTACTCACAGAAGATGAGGTCTCCCTTTCTGAAGTTCACGGCAAAGCGCTGGAAGGCCTGCGAGTTCAGCTCCATGCTCAGACTTCCTCCAGCGCACGGATGGCTTTGTTCACCTTGCGCCTGAGCCCCGCGTCGATGTCGGGCAGCGAGAGGATTTTCTTGTAGAAGGTGTCGGCGCGGTCCCCGTCCCCGTTTTCCTGATAGCTCTGGCCGATATAGAACAGGGCATCCGGCAATTCGGAGGCCTTGGGGTACTTCTGCAGAAACTGCGTGAAGTGCTTTATCGCCGCGTCGTAGTGTTTCATGTAGAACAGGCTTCGGCCGATCTCGAAGAGTGACTTCACGATGTATTCCTGCTCGTCGGCCGACTTCACGATCTCTTTGAACGCCTCCAGAGCCTGCTGATACTCCTGCCTGCCGAGCATGCTGACCGCCTCATAGTAGCGTCGGGCGGAGTCGGAGAGGCTCTTTCCGGTTTGAGGCTTCGAAACCTCGCCCCCGCCGACGCCTTCCGGAGCCGGTCCCTTTCCCTCTCCGTAGCGCTGGGCATATTCCTCGGCGGTCCGTGCGAGACGATTCGCCTCCTCGTGGAAGCGCCCCGAGGGATAGTAGGTCAGATACTTGTTGAAGGCGTAGAGGGCATGATGGTACTGCTTCTTCTTCATGAAATACTGCCCGTTTCGGAAGAGGCCCTCTTCGGGCTCCATCTGCTCTTCGGCGAGGAGATTCGATACCTTGGCGTGGATGCGCCGCAGCTGGTTCGAAAACACCTTGAGCATCTTCATGATGATGCGGGTGTTCTGACTGACGAGCTGCTCGAACTCGGAAACCGAGAAGGTGAGGACATCAGTGTCTGAGAGCACCACGGCGTTCTCCTCCCGCGGATACTTGCCGAGGGCGGACTTCACGCCGAAGAACTCGCCGGTCTGGATGTAGTCATGCACTTCCTGACCGGTCTCGATGTCGTTGGAGTTCAGGCTGACCCGTCCGGCCTTCAGAATGAATATACGGTCCGCCGTATCACCCTTGAAGTAGATGACCGAGTTGGCCTTGTAGTGCATCGCCTTGGGCACGGCCATTCCTCCTCGAAGCTACTCTAAACAACACTGACGGGAAAATCAAGGTAAATGATCCGGCGCATGTTGACGGTAGCTTTCTTTCGGGCAATGATTTCCCTGCATGGTCGATCTCCAGACGCACTCTACAGCATCCGACGGACTCCTGACACCGACCGAGCTCGTAGAATACGCAGCTTCCGTAGGTGTCACAGCCCTTGCTCTCACCGATCACGACACCGTTGCCGGCATCCCCGAGGCACGCGAGGCCGGCCGCAAACACGATGTCACCGTCATAGCCGGTGTCGAGCTCGAGGCGGATTTCGATATCGGCGCGCTCCACATCCTCGGGCTCGGCCTCACGCGGCTCGACGCGCGTCTCGAGGCCGGGCTCAACATCATTCGCGAGGAGCGCACCCGCAGAAATCTCGCGATGCTCGCCCGCCTTTCAGAGCTCGGCGTCGAGGCCGGATACGATGAGCTTGTCTCCTACGGGCACGGGGGTGTGGTCGGACGACCTCACCTTGCCGAGCTCCTCGTCGACCGGGGTGTTGCCGAGCACTACCAGGACGCCTTCGACCGCTTCCTCGCCGACGGCGGGCCGGCGCACGAGCCGCGCACGGCGCCGAGCATTGCCCATTGCATCAACCTCATCCACGATGCGGGGGGCCTGGCAGTGGTGGCGCATCCGCGCACCCTCAGGCTGTCCTCGTGGCGGAAGCTCACCGACGCGTTCAGCCGATGGAAGGCGCTCGGCCTCGACGGCGTCGAGGCATATTTTGCGGGCGCGTCGCGTGACGTCGCACATCATTACGCCGAGATCGCGCGCAGGCTCGGACTGCTGGTGACCGCCGGCAGCGACTATCACGGTCGCTGGGGCCGACCGGGAATTACCGGCGTCGGAATGGAGATAGATGATGCCTTTGCCGCTCCCTTCCTGCCCGAAGCTGCGCAGCGACAGGGGGTCTCGAAATGAAGCGTGCAGCAGCCTTTGTCGAGCACATCGGCTCGCGCGCGCTCGTCCGGCTCGGCGGGATAGCCTACGCGCTCGGATTCTTCTACGAGGTGCTGAAGGAAACGCTCTTCTTCGTGCGCCGCAAGAGTGTGGGTATCCGGGTTCTCACCATGCAGATCCTCTTCACCGGCGTGGAGGCACTCTCCGTCATTGCCGTCCTCTCGGTGGCCCTCGGTGCGGTTATCATCGTGCAGGGGCTCAGCCTGCTGCCCCAGTTCGGTCAGGGGCAGCTCATCTACCAGATTCTTATCACGGTCATCACCCGCGAGCTCGGCCCCATCCTCACCGCGTTCATCATCATGGCACGCTCGGGAACCGCCATAACCACGGAGCTCGGGACCATGGCCATCAACCACGAGATAGAGGCCTACGTCGCAACGGGAATTGATCCGATCTCGTTTCTGGTGGTCCCCCGCTTTCTCGGCGTGACGATCTCCATCATCATCCTGAACGTGTACTTCAACGCCTTCGGGCTGCTCGGGTCCTACATGGTCACGCAGTTCGTGCGCCCCATCGGGTTCGTGGACTACTTCACGAGCCTGCTCGCCACCCTCGGCCTGGTCGACGTGCTCGCATCGTTCATAAAGAGCGTGGTCTTCGGGGCGATCATCTCGGTGGTAGCAACCTATTACGGCTTCAAGGTCGAGCGCTCCTCCACCGAGATACCGCAGATGGCCATCAAGTCGGTCGGTCAGGGCTTCGTGCTGCTGATCGTGGCGAACGCGATCATTACGGCGGTGTACTACCTATGAGCGATTTCGAAAGCGCGCTCACAGACGAGCTTGCGAGGACGCCCGAGTCGGCCGCGGCCATCAGCCTCCGGGGGGTGAGCCTGCTCTCGGGAACCGGGGCGGTGTTCAGCGACGTTACGATCTCCCTCCCCGTCGGCAGTACGACCCTGGTCATGGGACCGAGCGGCTCGGGCAAGTCGGCGCTGCTGAAGGTTGCCGCCGGACTCATACCTGCGGACAGCGGCACGGTAACACTGCTCGGCTCGCGGCTCGGTACGCTCGCAAAACCCGAGGAACGCGAGCTCCGACGCAGAAACGGCTTCGTCTTCCAGGATGCCGCGTTGTGGCAGAATCTGACCGTCTATCAGAATCTTGCCCTTCCCCTGCAGTATCATGGGGTCACCGAGGGTGCCTCCGAGGTGGAACGCCGGGTCCGGGCTCTCACCGGCGAGTTCGGCATGCAGCGTCGGATCGACTTCAGACCGGCGCAGCTCTCCGCGGGAGAGCGCAAAATGGTATCGTTCCTGCGGGCCATCATCCTCGACCCGGAGGTACTGTTTCTCGACGAGCCGACCAGTTTTGTCGATCACCACGGCTCGGAGCTCATCATTCGACGTCTGCGGGAGCTCAAGAAGCGGGGCACGACAATGGTGGCCAGCACGCACAGCGCCAAGATCAGCTCTCAGCTTGCCGACCACCTGGTCGTGCTCGACGCCGGCGGCGTCGTGGCGCAGGGTGCGTTCAAGGACGTCGTGCACGCCGCCGACCGGCGGGTGAAAGAGATCCTCTCCGAGGTGCTGAGCGAGACGGCGAGCTACGATACCGACATTCTCGACCTGCTCGACCCCGACGGCTGAATGGAGGATACGTTGACGAGAGTGATAAGCTGGACTAGAGTGAGCGTCGCATGAGATTCCGAATTCGCTTCGCAAGCCAGATCGTGGGCGCATTTCTCCTTATCGCGATCGGGCTCTTCGTTTTCATTCTCATTTCCATGGGTGCCAACCAGCGATGGTTCGCCCGGAACTACTACTATTACAGCACTTTCGCCTCGGCCCGGGGGCTGTCGGTCGGCATGCCCATCCAGTTCAAGGGCTTTCAGATCGGGAAGATAACCGACATCGAGCTCACCGAAGATAACGATGTCCGCACCACCTTCTACATTGAAGACCGCTATATCGACAAGGTCAACGAGAACTCCATTCTCCAGCTGGTGACGAACCCGCTCGGCCTCGGAGGTGGTCTGCTGTTTCACCAGGGCAGGATCGACACCGAGCCCATTCCCGAGTACTCCTACATTCCCTCCTGGAACACCAAGGAGGCACGTTTTCTCGTCGAGCGCAACGAGGTCGTGGTCCCGCGCAACCAGGATCCCATAAACGACATCCTCAGCCAGCTCACGCCGATCCTCGAGAATGCGAACCGGGTACT
This sequence comes from uncultured Spirochaetaceae bacterium, assembly GCA_964402885.1. GTDB lineage: Bacteria > Spirochaetota > Spirochaetia > DSM-27196 > PWMO01 > JAAAOH01. The sequence goes on along the minus strand of CAYOFA010000005.1, from coordinate 15,746 downwards.
CGTGTCGCTCGACACGGCGATGGTGCAGATATCCGGCACACTCTCCGGAGATACGGAGGGGCCCATGAGCGACATCCTGCGCGAGGCCGACATCGCTCTCCAGCAGCTCGAAGCGGTCCTCGGGAATGTCGACACCATTACCGGAAACCTCGCGGTGGCCAGCGAGGAGATGCGCGATCCCACGGGACTCGCCACCCGGCTCATCGACCCGAAAGGCTCGATCGAAACGTTCCTCGACGATGGAAACGCCATCTATTACGAGGTCGAGCAGATACTCGCGGGTCTCAACGAAAGCGTAGCCCAGCTCGAGGAGCTCTCGCGGTTCGCGAACGACTCCACGCCGCAGCTCGCGGGTCTTCTCGAGGAAGGCCGGGAGACCCTGAGCAGCGGGCAGGACGTCCTCGAGGGGCTCGCGAATAATCCGCTGCTGCGTGGGGGCATTCCGCAGCAGGTCGACCAGCCCGACACGTTCGAAAGTTACAGGGACAACGAGTTCTGATGATGAAACCTATCCGGCCCCGGAGGCGCACTCCCCTCTTCCCGCCTGTCATTCTCGCCTCGGCGCTGCTTATTTTGATCGCCGGGTGCTCCTCGGCCCCCGATGCCCCCGATCGCGTGGTCGAGACCCGCAACCTCGCCGCACGGCACGTGCAGTTCGGTAACGACTACTTCCGACAGGGCAACTATACGCAGGCGATGTATTTCTACCGCCTCGCCCTCGATGGGCACCGCTCTGTGGACAACGAACCGGGTGTGGCGAGCACGCTCAACTCAATCGGCAGAGTCCATATCGAGCGCGAGGAATGGAACGCAGCCCGGGAGGCGTTCGAGGAAAGCCGCGAGATCTCCCGGCGCATCGGCGAGGACGGCACTCTCCTGCAATGCATCAACAACCTCGGCGAGCTTGCGCTGCGGCGCGGCGAGCCGGGGGAGGCAGCCCCGCTCTTCGAGGAGGCGGCCGCGATGGCTCAGGAAAGCGGTGATGAGGGTGAGCGGGCAATCGTTCTGCACAACCTCGCCACCGCACGGCTTCGCACCGGCTCCCTCGACGCTGCGCGGGACCATCTCGAGGAGGCACGTGAGATCAACACCGACCTCGAGCGCTACGGCGAGCTCGCAGCCAACTACTACATGCTCGCGTCGGTTGAGGCGCGCTCCGGAGACCTCGAATCCGCACGCAGGACTCTTGTGTCGGCACTCGAGAACGACAAGCGCATGGAGAACTCAGGCGGCATTGCCCGCGATCTCATGGCACTCGGCGTGGTGGAGCGCAGGCTTGGCAACCACGAGCGCTCGGCCGACTACCTCGAGCGCTCCCTCGCGGTGCACGTGACGCGTGACGACGTTGACGGCGCCCTCCGGCTGCTCGATGAGCTCGAGAAAACGGCGAACGCTGCGGGCAGCCCCGAGCGTGCCGCGGCATATGCCGCCGAGCGCGAACGCATAGAGGCCGCACTGTCCGGGGAGCGCGCCCCGGGGGGAGGTGATCAGTGACCGGTTCACGGGATCTCCGGTCGGTGCTGAGGCGTGTCGCCTCGGGATATCGCAACATCGCCCTCACACTTCTGCAGGCCCTTGCAATGATTGCCGGCGCGGGGCTTGTCAGTGCGGCTATCGTTGTTCCGTTGTGGTTTGCCGCGACCCGCGCGACGGCCGTTTACACCGCCGCGATTCTCGGCCTGCTCGCGGCGGCGCTCATCGTGAGCCTTATTCGCCGAATCCGACTGCAAAGGACGGCTATCTTCCTTCCGATACTCAAGACAACGGCCCGTGTTCTGTTCGTGTGTGCGGGCCTCTACGCGATGATCGTGCTCTTCGCGCGGGGACTGGTGGTGCCCGCGGCTGCACTGGCAATTGCCGGGCTCGCATGGCTCGGGTACGCCGCATCGGGAGGAAGGACGGCGCATGATGCAGACGAGGCTCCACAGGCCTGAGTTCCACATAATTGCTCTCGCAATCCTGTTGCTCGCGGCGACGGAAGCTCTCGGTCAGTATCCCCGACTGACCACCCTCGGCTCGAACGACGTGATCTACAGGCAGCATCAGGCCGACGTTGCCGAATACTACAAGACCTCGCGAACAGGCCGTGAGCTTCCCGACCTTGCCATCTACCGCTACAAGCCGCGCGAGAGCGACACCCTCATTACGGTGGCGTCCCGCCTGATGGTCCCCTACAGTTCCCTCGCAAGCCTCAATCGCCTGAACCACAGTGACATTCCCGAGGATACCGAGTACCTGCTGATACCGAGCGTACCGGGGATCTTCGTTCCCGAGACTCCGGTGAGCGAGCTCGAGAATCTGATGTGGGACCTGCGTGGTGAGCGCCGAGAGGAGGGACAACGCGTCACGGTCAAAGCCGAGGACGGGGTCCAGCGCTTCCGCTTCTTCCCCGGCTCCGATTTCGATCGCGTGGAGCGGCTCGCATTCCTTCGCCTACTCTTCCAGCGCCCCGTGGCGAACACCGTCATCTCCTCCCATTTCGGATACCGAAACAGCCCCATTACCGCCCGGCCGCAGTTCCACGGCGGGGTGGATTTCGCCGCCCCCACCGGCACCTCGGTGATCGCTGCACGGGAGGGACGGGTTACCGACACCGGCTTCCATCCGCTGTACGGAAAGTACGTGCTCATTCGCCACGACGGGGGCTACGAAACCTTCTACGGGCATCTGCACGAGATAACGTCACGGTTGAACGATCAGGTATCTTCGGGTATGATGATCGGGACTGTTGGAAACTCGGGGCGCTCTACCGGGCCCCATTTGCACTTCGAAATACGGCAGCATGGGAAGCACAGGGACCCCTTACACCATCTTCCGGGGCTGACCAGATGACAAGGACACTCGCGCTGGTCTTCTTCGCGCTGGTCGCGGCGACTGCCGGCTATGGACAGAGTCAGGTGCACGGCACCGTTACCTCGGAAATCCTCGTCGAGCCGTCGCAGGCGGAAGGCGTGACTGTTGAACTGCGCGCTGAGCGGCTCGCCTCACTCATCATCGAACAGGAGCTCAACTTCCTCGAGGGCATTCAGCTCGAGGTACGCGTCCCCGAGGCGGTTCGCAGTACCGGCGGCGGCTTCGCCATCTACCTCTACGACGATGTGCGTCCCGCCCCCGACCCCGGTCGCAGCGAATACCGCGGTCGCCGGGTCTTCTTCCGCCCCATGCCCGCTGCACGCCGTTTCTTCGTCACAATCCCGGTGTCCGCCGGCCACAACCTGCGTCAAACAGCCGACACCTATCTCGTCGACGAGGTCATCGACGCCGGGCGGTTTCCGATGCTGCTCACCATTCTTCCGGTAATGAAGGGCATTCCCGAAGCTGCGATGCGCTCGACCTTTCGCATCACCGCGAAGCCCCTGCTTCTCGATCTCGGGGCGGCGCGACTGACCATCACCGATCCGACGGGCACGGAGATTCTCGAGTCTGCCGGGAGCCTGCGGGAGTTTCAGCTCTTCCTCAACGGAGAGCGCATCGACTACGACGAGGCCCCGATCGCCCTCCCCCCGGGGCTGCATAAGCTGTCACTCGAATCGACCCGGTATGAGAACCAGCGCCTGACATTCGGGGTGGAGCGCGGTACGGTTTCGAGGATCGACATACAGCTCGAGGAGCCGCGCTCGGCTGTCCGCTTCGATGCACCGGAGGGCGTGACGCTTTTCGTGGACGGGGAGGAAGTCGATCACAACGCCCCGGATTTCAGCCTGCCCGCAGGTGAGCATACCGTGATGTTCCAGATCGGCGAGTATACCGTAAGCAAGAGGTTTGCCGTTGCACCCAAAAAGAGCTACGAAATTTCGCTCACGCTCGATATATTGATAAATGAAGACTAATGAAATTTCGTCGTGAGACGATAATGGAAGTGTCGGTCACCTAATATAGTTCCCCTCCCAGTTGCTATATTCGACCGACATTACCTACCTGGCCGGTTCTTCGGAACCGGCCTCTTTTTTTCCCCATGTTGACAAAGGGCTCGGGCTAAACATACTCTATGCCCATGGGCGAGACAGGCAGGCGGCGACTCGCGATTCGAATTCTCATCGGCGTGGCGCTGGTCGTGGCGGTCACAGTGGGAATTGCCACCGGATTCGCGCTCGCTGCAGTATATAGCATTCCGGACATCGACAAGTACGGGAATCAGACCACCGCGCTTCCGTCTCAGATTCTCGATCGCGACGGCGAACTGATCACCGAGTTCTTCTCAGATGAGAACCGCGACATCGTATCGATCGATGAGCTGCCGCGCCATCTGATCTATGCGCTGATCACGCGCGAGGATCAGTACTTCTTCGAACACGGCGGCTTCAGTTTCCAGGGAACCGCGCGCGCCGCCTGGAACCTCCTGACCAACAGCTATGTCTCCGGCGGGAGCACGCTCACCCAGCAGCTCGCCGGCCATCTGTACGCCGACCGTAGCGAGTTCTCCATTCAGCGGAAACTGCGGGAGCTCTGGTGGGCATTGCAGATCGAGCGGCATTGGACCAAGTACGAAATCCTCGAGAAATACCTCAATACGATGTTCTTCGGTCACGGAAATTACGGTGTTGAGACGGCCTCGCAGTACTACTTCGGCCACTCCGCACGTGATCTCTCGGTCGCGGAATCTGCGATGCTCGTTATTCAGCTCGCAAATCCGTCGCTGTACTCACCCGTCCGGCGCCCCAACAACGCTAGGACGATGCAGCGGCGCATCCTCGATCAGATGGTGGAGAACGGCTACGCCACCCGGGATCAGGTGGATGTCGCGTTCGAGCAGTACTGGAACAATTACGATTTCACCCGATCGAACACCTCCACGGCGTTCTTCGAGCGCGAGGACCGTGCCCCGTACTTCAGCGAGTACGTACGCTATCGGCTCGAAAACGAGCTCCTGCTCGGAAGCGCGGATATCAACCGCGACGGATTCGTCGTACACACCACCCTCGACCTCGAGTTTCAGGAGGCCGCCAGACAGTACGTGGAGCAGGGTCTCGCGGCGGCCAACTCCATATATCGCAGCAATACCAGGGAGCGGGCCGACTACGGTGACGACCTGGTCCCGGTGATCGACCTCCTGTCTCTGACGCTGGATCTACCCGAGTTGCGGGTGGCCGATGCGAAGCGACGGCAGAATGCGCGGGAAATCTATCATGAGGAGATGAACCCACTCGTGGATGTCGTCTCCCTCATGTTCGGTGTAAACGAACGCGATCAGCTGCGCCAGGCCGCGCGTCAGTCTTACACGAAGGCCCAGCTGGAGGCGCAGCGCACCACCGTAGAGGGAGCGCTGATTACGCTCGAGAACCGCAGCGGGCGCATCGTGGCCATGATCGGCGGGAGCCGGTTCGAAGGTCGCAATCAATTCAACCGCGCCGTTGACGCTCGGGTGGAGCCCGGGTCGTCGTTCAAGCCGCTGTACTACGCGGCGGCCGTCGAGGAAGAGGTGATCACGCCCGCAACGATGATCTATGACTCGCCGGTAGTTTTCTGGAACGATGACGGAACGCCGTATACGCCGAAGAACTACCGCGGCGAGTGGTCGGGGCCGGTGCTTGCGCGCTTTGCGCTGGCCCGCTCCATGAACGTACCATCGCTTCGGATTCTCGATCGTGTCGGCTTCGACGCCGCGCTCGATACCGCGAGCCGACTCCTCGGTATTCCCGAAGATGAGCGCGTGCAGCGCAATCTGGTGCGGCGGTACCCCGTCGGACTGGGCATCGTGGAGGTTGCACCGATAGAGATGGCGAAGGCCTTCGCAACCTTCCCGAATCTGGGCGAGGAAGTCGTGCCCATCGGCATCCGCTACATAGAGGACCGCAACGGCCGCATCATCCTCGAGCCCGAGAAACAGATGCGCCTCGAGCAGCGGGAACGGGGCGAGGACACGCAGGTGATCTCTCCGCAGACCGCATACATAATGACGGACATGCTGAAGACAACGGTGGAAAGCGGGACGCTGCGGCATCTGCCGCGGTACTACTTCGACGAGGACTTCGACCAGCCCGTAGGTGGCAAAACAGGGACCACACAGAACTGGTCCGATGCCTGGACCGTGGGCTTCACCCCCTACTATACGACCGCATTGTGGTTCGGTTTCGACCAGGGCGGCACGAACTCACTCGGCACGAATCAGACCGGTGCCGTGACGACGGGTCCCGTGTGGGGCCGATACATGAATGCCATCCACCAGGGCCTTCCACGCCGTGAGTTCCCCCGTCCCGCCGACGGATTGAAGACGGTAACCGTTACCGAGCGCTCCGGAAAGCTCCCCACTGAAGACTACGACGGTCCGACACGGGAGGAGATTTTCATCAGCGGCACGGAGCCGCGGGAGTTCGACACCCTCGAAGACTTCGAGTCGGAACAGCGACCGATGCTCGTGGACCGACTGCGTGAGAACATCGAGAACAGCAGTTTTTCACTCGATGGCGGCCCATCCGAGGATATCGGCCGGCAACTCTCGAGCTTCGACCTCGAGCTCGACCTCGGCGAGAATAGAGAAGACGAACCCGAAGACGAGGAGGAATCAGATACGGATTCCTCGGGTGCGGCTCAGGGCAATCCCTTCCTGGACTGACGATGATGGAGCAGGAACGAAGAACTACCAGGCGAATCGGCAGCATAACCGAAGTGGCGGTCGACAAGGTCGTCATCCACAGACGGGTACGACGGAACCTCGGAGACGTAACCGCGCTCTCGGAGAGCCTCAGAAAGCACGGCCTGCTCAACCCCATCGTGGTCACCGATGAGAACGAGCTCATCGCCGGGCACCGACGCCTCGAGGCGGCAAAGAAGCTCGGCTGGGCGCGGATACCTGCTCGGGTAATCTCCGAGGAAGACGAGGCCGACCTCGTCGAAATGGAGATCGACGAGAACACTCAGCGAAAGGATCTCACGAGTGACGAGCTCGCCGAGGCCTACATTCGCCTCGATCGTCTTCGGAACCCCGGCTGGTTCCGCAGACTCATCGACCGCATCAAAGCATTCTTCCGGCGCATCTTCGGCGGCAGGAACAAGAAGGCGCCGCGGCGGTAACCGGTCGGCCCGGGGCGACGTGCGGCCGCGGACGCATTGGGCTGCGGGCTGCCACCTACTCCTCGAGCTCGTCCATCCCCAGATCAACTATGCGTCCCGTGCGGTTCTGCACGTAGATGGTCTCGTCGGCGATGACGATGAAGGTCGCAGGCTCCACCACCTCGGCGGAGTAGGCCTGCAGTTCAAGGGCGCCGTCCAAGCGTCCGACCCGCCAGGAATCCTCCACCTCGACTACGGCATAGATTTCGTCTCTCCCGCGCACTACCAGGCTGCTCTGCGCATAGATGCGATCCTCGCCGGTCACGGCGGGCTCGAGGCTCTCGCCGTCCACGAGCACCAGGCGTGAGAGGTCTTCGAACTCGGCCACCACGAGGACATCGCCGTCGAGGGACTCGTACTGCCGTGAGGTAACGGTGCGGATGTCGGAGCGGCGGATCTCGTCTCCGGTGCGCCGATCGATGATCACGGGTCGTCCGACCGGAACACCGTCTTCATACCGCACGCGCATGAAGAGGAGCGGAAGCGGCTCCTGCTCAGCTGTCGGCTCTTCCGGTTCGCCGAGCATGTCGCGGGTGTCCTCGGCAACCTCGTCACGCTGCTCGCGGGCTTCCTCACGGAGCTCCGCCGCACGCTCTTCCTCCGCCTGAGCAGCCTCTTCTCGTTCCTCGAGCTCAGCCTGCCGGTCCTCGAGATCCTCCTCTTCGGTTTCGAGCTCTTCCTCCCGCTCGGCAAGCTCCGCCTGAGCCTCCTCGTCTTCCGCCGGCGTGGTCTCGCGCTCCTCCTCGAGCTGCTCGCGCTCCTCCTCGAGACGCTCCTCCTCGCGGGCTATGTCCTCGCGCTCGTCGGCTATTTCTTCACGCTCCTCTTCGACGCGCTCTTCACGCTGCTCCGCCTCCCGCTCCATGAGGTCGGCCATGTCCTGGCGCTCCTCTATGGCCCGGTCCTCTTCCTCACGCAAGCGTTCGGTGACTTCGTCGTCGGTGAGCTGCAGCGAGTCGACCGCGCCGAGCTCTCCGGGCGCGGCGTCGGGGGTGAGGGGGATAAGCATCCGGGTCGCACCCGGCCAGTCGCTGTAGAGCGTCGAAATACCGGCGTTCTCGGACGAGATATTGTCCATGACTATCTGCTTGTAGCGGCTGTCGAAGAACTCCATGTTCCCGCGGTAAATCGCGTTGTAGACGGTCACAAAACGCGCGATGGTCGCCGCATCGCGGGGCGCGTAGTCGTAGGCCTCCTGAAGGAAGGCGGAGACAATCCGTCGTACGTTGTCTATGTGGTTGACCTCGGCATTGTCGAGGATGATGAAGATGTCCGCATCCAGCCCATCCTCACTCCGGGGGCCCACAGCGTGAATGATACGATAGCGATCGAAGTAAGACGCTCTACTCCCCGGTTCGAGATCACCCGCTGCAAGTGCTCTCCCGATTCCGAGGATTTCGTCGAGCGTATCGACATCCTCCGGCAGCGGACCCTCGTAATTCTGAAACTCTACGTCCCTATCGATGTTGTCCTCGAGCTCCTCACGGTCGACCTCGAGGGCGGTCGCCGCGCCGGCGGCAAAAAGTCCAACAAGCAGTAGCAGCAGGGTGCGCTTCATCCGTCTCCCCCTTCAGGTGCGGTCACACTTCGATTATAGCGGTCGCGCACGGCTTTTCAAAGGACGCCGGAGAGATTCCCGGCGCTCCGCGGCGTCGGAGCCGCTCAATACAGCTCGCCGGCGAGACCCCCGACCTCCCGGCGGATCTCGGGCGGAAAGCCCCCGGTTGCAAGCACCGCGATGGCAGCCCCGATCTCTGCGTCGTCCACGGCGCCCCGGTAGGATACGTAGCCTTTAATCGCATCGATCCCGGCGCGACCGAGTCGGCGGTCTGCACCCCTGCGTGCTTCCTGCCGCAGCACAATGTGAATCATCCGGGCCGTCCGTCCTTCGGCGTCCACCGGCATATGCCGGACGGACTCGAGAACGGCAATCCGGAGCGTTCGGTCGTTTGATCTCCGGGCAATCCGCAACAGTGCGTCCCGGACACCGTAGTCACCGATCTCTGCAAGCATTCGCACCGCCCGAATCCGTTCCGCCGGCCCCCGGCCATCGCCGGCGTTCTGGCTCACGAAGGCCAGGAGGGCCTCGACGACGCGCCGGTAACTTCCCGCGAGGCCGTCTTCCTCGAGGCGTGCGGCGATGTCGTCGAGGGCCCGCCGCTGATCGGCGACATTACCGGAGAGAAGCAGCCGGGAAAGGTAGATGCGGTCGATCTCCTCGCTTGCACCCCGTTGCGACACATGCGACGCGGTCGGCGGTCCGGCCAGAGCCGACCTGCCGTACGCCCCCGCGCGGACATGGCTCCATCCGTCACTAGGACGACCGGCCTGCACGGCCGAAACCGTCCAGCCGGGACCGGCAACCACGGCCCTGCCACTCGGCCCGATCGCGAAGGTTGCCGGATCCCGCCGCCCCCCGACAACCGCGGGAGCAGGAACCAGCAGCCGTGCCTCGGCGTCTGCGCTCTCCAGCTCCCGGATCTCTCCCGAGGTCATCAGCATGAAGATTCCTCCGGCGCTGCGCGAGACGATGCCCGCCACGTTCTCGGTGTCGGCCGAGACCCGGTGGACGGCCACCGCCGGGTCCACGTCATCCTCGGCGCGGACCCCAGCGGCCGCCGCAAACACCGAACCGCCGGCCGAGAGCGCATAGACGACGCCCGAGGTCTCGTCGACCACCACCGCGGTAACGGCATCCGTACCGGCCTGCCGGCGCGCGATGACCTCTCCGGCGGAGACGTCGACGATGCCCCCTTCATCGAGGCCGACGTGGATGGTGCCGTCGAGGGAGGCTCCCACGGCGGTCGGCGTGCCGGGCAGTGTCACGCGCCACAGTTCGGCACCGGAGCGGTCCCAGGCCGAGAGCCCATCGGCATCGGCGACGACCACGGCGTGCCCGATCACAACCGGTCCGGTGACGCGGAAGGCGCCAATCTCCACCCGCCACAAGACACTGCCCCTCGCCGAAAGCGCGAGAAGCCGATTGTCGTCTTCGACACGGTAGATCACGCCGTCGCCGGCGCACGCCGGCGCAGCGCCCTCACGACGGCTCCAGACGGTCTTGCCGGCGGGATTCACGGCAACGAGGGTGCCGTCGCTTCGCTCTACCAGCGTGAGCCCGTCCGGGGTCACGCAGGCGTGCCCCGTGGGTTTTGCGCGGAGATCGTACCGCCACAGAAGCTCACCCGGGGAGGAATAGGCATAGAGGTAGCGGTCGTTACTTGCAACGTAAGTCCGCCCGTCCTGCGTTATGAGGGGCGGACCGGGAGAAGAGCCGCCGGTCACTGCCCGCCACAGAGGCTCCTCCGCACCGGCCGGGGTCATGAATCCGCCGCCGAGCCACATAGTCAGGACCGCGAAAAGCAATGTCGACCTTTTATATCCATTCACCACGGTGTATTCCCTACAAAAAAATCCCGGCCTGCGTTATAATTCGGTTACGGTAATCGGCACCACACATCGACCAAAACGTCTGACGGGAATCGCTATGACTATGTATGACTACATCCACGAAGGAGTCCACGATGCACGCACCTAAAGTAACCAATCAGCCCACGATCAAGCGACTCCCATCCTACCTGCATATTATCGAGAGTGCCCAGCGTGACGGCAAGGAGTACATCTCCGGCACCGTCATCGCCGAGGAGCTCAAGCTCGAGCCGATACAGGTCCGGAAGGACCTCGCGCTCACCGGCATCGTGGGCAAACCCCGGATCGGATTCCCGGTTGATGAGTTGATTCGCGCAATTTACTCCTTTCTCGAATGGGACAGAGAGCATCGAGCCATACTCGTCGGCGCGGGTAACCTCGGCACCGCACTCATGGGCTACCGCGAGTTCAACAAACGGGGCATGAACATCCTTGCCGCGTTCGACCTCGACAAGAACAAGATCGGAAACACACATCACGGCACGCCGGTGTACTCGCTCGGACAGATGTCGGAGAAGATCGCAGAGATTGGCGTCGACATGGCCATCCTCACGGTTCCGTCCGGCCACGCACAGGCTGTCGCCGACCTTCTCGTTCGTGCAGGCATTCAGGCCATCTGGAACTTCACGAACATCAAGCTCAAGGTCCCCGAAGACGTCATCGTTCAAAAGGAAGACCTCTCCTCCGGATACGCGGTGCTCTCGGTGAAGATGCGCCTCACGCATTCACAGACGGCGAACGCCGAGGTCTGAAGGCCGCCCTTCCTCTCGCCCGCCCTTCGGTCACTCCCCAGAGATAGCCCTGTAGAGGTCTCGCTCCCGTCTGATGAACGCCTCGCTGTCGAGACGTCGCTCCGCGCGGGGCAGATCGTTTCGCGTGATTTCGACGATGCGTGCGGGCCTGGCCGAGAGAAGCGCGATCTCCTCCCCTACCAGCAGGGCCTCCCGAACGCTGTGGGTCACAAAGAGACTCGTGCGCGGCCTCGAGGCAAGGAGCTGCTCGAACACTCCGATAAGCGAGAGGCGCAGAGACAGATCGAGCCCCTGGAAGGGCTCATCGAGGAGCAGAAGCTCTCCCGGATACACGAAGGCGCGAGCCAGCGCCACCCGCTGGGCCATGCCGCCCGACAGTTCGGCCGGATAGTACCCTGCGAACTCCGCCATCTGCACATCCGCGAGCACGGCCTCCACCGCAGCAGCCCGCTCGCCCGGCTCCCATTCCGGGGGCAGCACGAACTCGACGTTCGCGCGCACCGTCTCCCAGGGCAGCAGCCGCGGCTCCTGAAAGAGGATCGTCACCTGGTCGGGCCGCGCCCCCTCGACACGCCCGCCATCCGCACGCACGAGCCCCGCGAGAATGCGAAGCAGCGTCGTCTTCCCGCAGCCTGAGGGACCGAGCACCGCGGTCACCCCCTGCGGCGGCACCTCGAGGTCGAGGCCGTCGAGCACCGGCAGATCGGCGAAGCGCTTGACGAGCCCGCGAATCGAAAGCGCGGCTCCGGCGGCGCCGGGGCCGGGGTTGCCGACGCCACTCATACCGATGCCCCCCGTTCCATGATACGCCGCCGCCTGCGCGTTATGAGCGAGAACACCACGTCCGTCGCGGCGCTCAGAAGAATCGCCACGGCCGTCCATGCAAACACCAGCGGAGTTTCGAGCAGAACGCGCGCCTGCTGAAGCTCGGCGCCCACACCATGCGCGGGGATGCTGAGCACCTCCGCGGCAACCACCACCTTCCAGGTGAGCCCGAGCGCGGTCCGCCCCGCCGACGCGAGAAACGGAAAGAGTGACGGCAGGTAAACACGGAACCACGTACGCCAGCGCGAAACACGATAGGCACGGGCGAGCTCGGTCAGTCGGGGATCCACCGAGCGGATACCCTGGACGATGTTCTCGTAGATCACCGGAAAGGTCATGAGCACCGTGACGAACACGGGCACGAAATCGGTGTCGAACCAGATGAGCGCAATGAGGATGAAGGCAACGACGGGCGTGGAGCGGATAACGGTGACGAGCGGCAGGAAAACGCGCTCGAACGTCGGCCGCAGTCCGGCGAGAGCTCCCGCTGCGAGGCCCGCCCCCGCAGCGATGGCGAAACCGGTCAGCCCGCGGGCCACCGTCGCCCCGACCGAAACGGAGAACGAGCGGCTACCTGCAATCGCTATGAGCCGCTCGAGGGTCACTTCGGGCGACGGGAGGATGATTTCCAGGCCGACCGCGGCGGCAACAAGCTTCCAGACACCAATGAGGACCGCGGCGGCCGCGACGATGGAGAGGTAGTCCCTGCCCCGTCTCCGCCGTTCCGCCATCAGCCGTCGTCTCTGAGTACCACGCGGAAATAGCGCTTCTTGCCGGCCTTCAGAAGCGCCTCGCCGTCCTCGAACCAGCCGGCGTCCACCGGCTCCTCGATGCTCTCCACCTTTCGATCGTTCACCCGCGCGCCGCCCTGCTGGATGAGCCGGCGGGCCTCTCCCCGGGAGCTGCAGAGATCGGTGCGGCTGAAGAGCTCAACGGCATCCATTCCGGCCTGGAGGTCGGCCGCGGAAATCTCCATCTGCGGTATGGCCGAGGTATCGCCCGCCTCGGCGCCGCCGAAAGCCGCCTTCGAGGACTCTATGGCCTTCTGCGTCTCCGCCTCGCCGTGGACGAGACGTGT
>CAYOFA010000005.1:0-2512 GCA_964402885.1 uncultured Spirochaetaceae bacterium | reverse complement strand
GTCACCAGCGGAAAGGTCAGCCCGTAGGCGTCCTCGCCCCGTACGCGCCGGATGAGGTCCGTTCCCGCGACGATATTTCCCCACTGATCGTCACCGCCGATCTGGAGCTTGCAGTTGTAGCGCTCATTGAGCACCAGAAAGTCGTAGGACTGCAGCAGCTGGTAGTTGAACTCGATGAAGGTCAGACCCGTCTCGAGGCGCTTTTTGTAGGCTTCGAAGCTCAGCATCCGGTTCACCGAGAAATGCCGGCCGATTTCTCTGAGAAAGTCGATGTAGTTGAGCTCGGCCAGCCATTCGGCGTTGTCGACGAAGCGTGGCTCTACGTTCTGCGTGGCGAGAAAGGTGCCAATCTGGCGACGGAAGTTCTCCCCGTATTCATTGATCTTCTCCACCGAGAGCATCTTTCGCATATCGGTCTTGCCGGACGGGTCGCCGATGCGTGCCGTCCCGCCCCCGATGATGATGATGGGATTGTGTCCGGCCTTTGCGAGGTGGGCCACCGCCATGATCGGAACCATGTGGCCCACATGGAGGCTCCCTCCGGTAGGATCGAGCCCGACGTAGAATGTCACCGGCTCTTTCTCAGAGAGCGCCTTCAGCGCCTCCCAGTCCGTGCACTGCTGCACGAACCCGCGCTCCTCGAGGATCTCGAATCCGTTGCGTGCCCCGCTCATGAGCCCACCCGCTTGTAGTTTCTCGTCGCCTCGTGGATGCGCGTGGGAAGCTCCGCAATGGGGACGCGCACCTGCTCCATGGTGTCGCGGAAGCGCAGCGTAACCGTCTTGTCCTCTTTGGTCTGATAGTCGACCGTGATGCCGTAGGGTGTGCCGATCTCGTCCATCCGCCGGTAGCGTCGACCGATCGCCCCACCCTGGTCGTAGAAGGTGGTGAAGTCCTCGCGAAGATCATGCTCGATTTCGCGGGCGAGCTCGGCGAGGCCGTCCTTCTTGACCAGGGGGAAGACACCCACGGTAACCGGTGCCACCTTCGGGTGGAAGCGGAGCACCGTGCGCGTGTCGTTCTCATCGATCTGCTCCTCCTCGTAGGCGTCGGAGAGCACCATGAGGAGGCTCCGCGTCAGGCCTGCCGAGGTCTCGATGATATAGGGAATGTAGCGTTCCTTCGACTGATCATCGAGATAGGTCAGGTCCTTCCCCGAGTACTCGGAGTGGCGCTTGAGGTCGAAGTCGGTGCGGTTGTGAATACCTTCCAGCTCGTTCCAGCCGAAGGGAAACTCGTACTCGATGTCGAAGGCGTCCTTGGCGTAGTGGGCAAGCTCGTCGGGGCCGTGCTGCTTGAAGCGCAGCTTTTCCGGGCGGATACCCAGCTTCTCGTAGTACTTGATGCGCTGATCCTTCCAGTACTCGAACCACTTCTCATCCTCCGACGGATGGACGAAAAACTGCATCTCCATCTGCTCGAACTCGCAGGTGCGGAAAATGAAGTTCTTGGTGACGATCTCGTTTCGGAAGGCCTTGCCCACCTGGGCGATGCCGAAGGGAATTTTCACCCGCGAGGTCTGCACCACGTTCTTGTAGTTGACGTAGATGCCCTGGGCCGTCTCTGGGCGCAGGTACACCAGGGAGCCCTCGTCCTCCACCGGACCGAGGTGAGTCTGGAACATCAGGTTGAAGCGCCGGGGCTCGGAGAGCGGATTCCCCTTCGGGCTCGTCATCGACTTCTGGTTCTCTTCGGGAAGGTGATCGAAGCGGAACCGTTCGTTGGTCACCGTGTCCTCGACCATGAGGTCGACGAAGCTCTCCACGTGCCCGGAGGCCTCCCACACCCGCGGATGCATCATGATCGCCGCATCGAGGCCCACGATATCGTCGTGAAGCTGCGTCATCTCCCTCCACCAGAAGCCCGAGAGCCGATTCTTCAGCTCCACACCCATCGGACCGTAGTCCCAGGCGGAGCTCAGCCCGCCGTAGATGTCGGAGGACTGGAAAATGAATCCCCGTCGTTTCGCAAGTGATACGATTGCTTCCATTCGCTTCTGGTCTACGGTCTGATCAGCCATGTCTGTCCTTCCTCACTCAGTTTCTGTTTCGGTATTCCGTCATCTTCGCTATTCGGTGGTCGCCATGTGCTCGCGCAGCAATTCTTTCGCCCGGGCCACCCTCTGTTTCGCGGTCTCCGCGCCCACCAGCCGGATGGAACCGAAAAGCGGCGGCGACACCCGCGACCCCGTCAACGCAA
Organism: uncultured Spirochaetaceae bacterium; assembly: GCA_964402885.1. Lineage (GTDB taxonomy): Bacteria > Spirochaetota > Spirochaetia > DSM-27196 > PWMO01 > JAAAOH01. The sequence goes on along the minus strand of CAYOFA010000005.1, from coordinate 313 downwards.
CCCGCAGCGGCATGAGGAGGTTGCCGATCTTCGTGTCGAGCTCCTCCGCCCGCACCCGAAAGCGCTCCTCGTTCTCCTCGTCATCTCGCCCGTCAAAGCCGTCGAGCAGCTTCTCAGCCTCCTCGAGCAGCGCAAGCGTCCGGGTCGCGTCGTGCTTCTTGGGGATGGCCTGGGTGATGTCGTAATCGTGCACATCCCGATAGAGGAACCGAAGCAGATCCGGCGCATCTCCGAGGGTCTTCATCCGTTCCTTTATGAGCGGCATCGCGCCCCGCAGGATTTCGAGCTCCTGCTCACTCGGCGGATCCGATAC
>CAYOFA010000004.1:43535-52708 GCA_964402885.1 uncultured Spirochaetaceae bacterium | reverse complement strand
CCGGCCTACGCGGTGGCCGATCTGGCCGAGGCGGGCCAACAGGCTGCTTGATACTACATAAGCCGCGGCGTCCCTGCCGGTGATGGCAGGTATACCGCGGCTCACGAAGCCACTAGGCGAGAACTCTATTCACTCGGAACCGGACTTACTCTTCTTCCTGGCCCTGCGCCTGTTCCTGCTCGGCCTGTGCCTCGCTCTGATCCTGCTTCAGACGTTCGAGGTAGCGAAGAATCTGGGTGTTACCAAGGCGGCGAAGCTCTGCCCGTCGGCGCTCCGCTTCACGCTCCTGGAGAATGCCCCAGACCTGCTCGTTATCGATGTCACCCTGCAGATCAAGGGTCGCGAGGTCGTAGGTGAGAGTGATGTCCCTGAAGTATCCGATGAAGTCACCGCCCTCCATTTCTGCGTCACGGTAGATTCGGATACCGACAAGCTTGCGCATGGGCTGCAGGTTCGGATACAGCGGGAAGGTGCGAAGCTCGCGATCGCGGACCTCACTGATGTAGTTCGGGTTCTCCCACTCGAGCCGGCGCCAGCCCTGGAAATTCGTGTAGCCGAGGAAGATCTCGTGGGTCTCGTTGTTCTGATCCTGAAGAATCACGCTTACGCCGTGAGGGAAGTTCAGCCCGTGGACGTTCATGGAGAGTGACTTCACGGTGCCGACGTTCTTGACCACACCTCGGTTCAGGTACTTGTCACCGGTTCCCTGCTGATCCTGCGGGGTCGCGAGGCTACCGTCGTCCTGTACTTCGGTCGGATCGGCGTAGGCCGGGATCTCAAAGGGAGGCCGTACCATCGCCCAACCGTTGTACGGAGCCTCCGGGAAGAAGACGCGTACGCCCATCACCGCTTCACCGGCGAATTGGTTGGCGTCGTCTCTGACGAATGCCTGACGGATGGTCGAGTTTCTCAGCGTTTCCGTGAAGGTAGAGGACGAGGCAAGATCGACTTCCCATTGCTCGATGGCGAGGGAGGTTTTCATCTCGGCCTTTTCTTCTTCAGTGAAAACGGTGCTTGCCTGGTCACTGAAATCAAGAAGCGTGTCCCGGTCGTTTACCGGCGCCTCGGCGGGATAGTCCGCAATCAACTCCGAAAAGTTGATCAGCGTCTGCTGCTCGGCAAACACCGGTACGGTAAAGCACATGAGGACCACAACAATTAGCATCAAGGACCGTTTCATTCCCAGCTCCTTTTCTTCGGTTTGACGCGAGGTCATCTACATTAACCCAATTATACGAAAGCGAAAGCGTTTGTCAACTTTTTTGTGGATTACACCTATGCCCCATTTTGGCGATTTTGCTGCTCGAAATACGGTTGATTCGGTAATTGCCCCTCTACGGTGATCACGACGTCCTCGAGAGACCGGAAGTTGAAGCGCAGGGATCGCCGCAGGACAGCGGCGGATTCGACAAAATCGAGACGAACGGAGTCGTCGCCGAGCAGCGCTTCCCGGCTCAGGTCGACGTAGAGGATGTTGTCGCGCAACATGAAGACCCGGATCACCGTATCCTTCGGAAGCACCCGCGAGCGGTACAGTGAGGTGGGCCCGAGAATCACTTCCTCCGTGAGAACCTCCATATCACGTTCGAGCTCGGGGAAGTTCGTCACGACGCGGCGCTCCCCTGATATTTCGTCACTGATATTCCCGGGGAAAAACAGCACACGCTCGGCGTTGTCCGCATGCAGCGTGAGGTAGAACACCAGAGAGATCACGAACGTAGCGACCAGCATGATTGCGGCTATGAAAAGAGTCTTGTCCGTTGCGTACAATCGTCTGGCGCTCCGCATCTACTCCTCAAAGCTCGTGATGAACGTCGAAATACCATTGTATATGCCGAGTGCGAGCTTGTTCAAGTAATCGCTGTCACGTAATCGCATGATCTCATCCGGATTCGTCACGAAACCGAGCTCGACGAGGACCGACGGCATCTTTGCGTTGCGCACGACGTACCAGGACTCCTCCTTGATGCCGCGGTTGGTCGAGACTGCGCCGACCTGCGTGTCGAGGGAGTCGACGATGTTCTGCGCGAGCAGCACGCTTTCGATGGTGAACTCTTCCTCGCGAATAGTATTGAGGATGTTCAGGACATCCGGGTCGTCAACGCCCGCCGTTCTGGCATCGATCAGATTCCTGCGCCGGTACTCCGGTGGGAGGTACCACACTTCGAAACCGGTAGCCTTGCTATTGAGTGATGCATTTGCGTGGATCGAGAGGTAGATGATGGCCTCGTTCTTTGCTACCTCCACCTCGTTCGCGAGGGCTGTCCGCTCTTCGAGCGTCAGGTAGATGTCCTCGTCCCGGGAAAGCATAACCTCCTTCTCCGGGTAACGCTGGGCGAGCATCTCGCGCAGACGCCGGGACACGTCGAGAACGATGTCCTTCTCGTGCAACTCGATCACCTCGCCGTTTATCCGGTGCCGGCCGATGGTTCCCGGATCCTTGCCCCCGTGACCGGGATCGATAAAAATCGCGGTAACGTAGCGACCGTCACTCGCCCGCTCGGGCGGAGCGAACACGGCCTCCAGCCTGGAGGCGGCCTCCTCGCTGAAGTACAGCGCACCGTCCTCCATGCTGACCTCTCCGATGAAGAGGTTCTCCGTACTGTTCAGCACCGCCGAGCGACGCCCGGGGGCGAAGCTCACAATCGTCGTCCCGCGAGAAAGAGTACCGTGATCGCGATATGAGTCCCACGCCAGTCGCGCGCCGGTTCTGTCGAGGAGCTGCGACAGCGGCACGGCGTCGGCCGCGGGAAGCAACGAGGCAAACTGGATCGCCACGAACAGAATCAGGACACGCTTTACTGTCATCGGCTCCTCCCATTTACAGTATCGAGATAGAAGAGCGCGCCCTGTAGCCCCCCTTTCAACAGAGCCCGCCAGAAGGAGCGACCATGCGCTGCTTCCTCAGCCCGCGCGGGCCTCGCGCCGGTCAGTTCCGCGAGCAACGAGAGACTGTGTGCGATCGTGCGGTAGTTCCAATCGCGTCCGTGCTCGGCGGCTATCTCAGGAAGAGGTCGGTACACAGCGCACCCGGATCCGGGACTTTCATCCGGCATGGCATCCAGCGCCGCACGGTTTACTCGGGAACGCAAATCGAAGGCTACCGGGAGGCGGGGGTCCGTGAGAAAGCCGCCGGTGGCCTCATCACCCGGTACCAGGCGGACCACGATGCGCGCAATCGCTTCTTCGGCCGCGCTCGTAGCCTCATCACGTGAGGGCGCAGCGGAGATTACGTTTGCCGTCTTCTCCGTGTTGTTTCGCGGAAAGACTACCGCATCCCCGGGTCCGCATCGTTCGAACACCTTCTCGACGCGCGAAAGCGCGCGCGCGTCTTCGAAGCCGGTCACCTCCATCACCCGCCCCGGAATGGACACTGATGCCCGCTCGGCTGAGGTCCACCGGCGCCGCGGCGAGAGATCACCGGGGTCGAGGCCCAGCGCGATTCGCATGCCGGCCTCAGTGAGGGGAACACCGCTCGCGTAGGGATAGGTCCACCCCGACATGTAGCCGCCGGAGAGCCGGGCGGCCACCTCCCCCACGACCGCGCCCTGGTCGGTGAGAAATATATCGCCCTTCGCCGCTCCGTTTCGAATGCCAAGTGCGCGGGCGGCCGTCGCGAGCGCCGTAGCAACCTCGCTCTGTTCGCGCTCGCCGTAGGCGGTCGGCATAGTGTGGCCCACTTCGATGAAATGGGGCGGAAACCGGATGTCGCGGTCGGCGATACCACATACATGCATCCGACCGTCGACGATGAGCGCGTCGATACTGAACTCCGGCCCGTCGATGAACTCTTCGATTATGGCCCGTCCACTGCGGGAAAACGCGATTGCATCCGCCACGGCGTCACGAAGCGCAGTCTCCTCTTCCACCCGTCGCACCCCGCGGGCGCCCATATTGTCGACCGGCTTCACGACAACCGGCAGCGGAGGTACGGCGGCCGCGTCGAGGCCCTCGGCGTGAGAAACCTCGCAGAACCGTGGCGACGGAACCCCGGCGTCGGCGAGTACACGGCGCATGCGAACCTTGTCGGTGGCATTGAGCGCGGCCTCGTAAGGGATCCCGGGAAGCTCGAGGGCTTCGGCCACATAGGCAACGGAGGCGGAGAAGTCCGTTCCGGCAGTGAACACGCCGTGCAGCCTTCCTGCGTCGTGATAGCTGCGCGCTAAGGCGAGGAGACCGTCGATATCCTTGAGATCGACCACGTGAAAGGCGTCCGCAAGATCCCGTCCGAGCGCCTCGGGATTCCCGTCCGCCACCACGAGATACCACCCGTTTCGCCTCGCCGCCTCGAGCGCGGGAAGCTGCATAACCCCCGCCCCGAGGACGAGTATTCCGTATCTACTCATTGTTCCCCTTCCGTTTGACCGCGTAGACCTCGAAGGTGTCCCCGAGTCCCAGCACACGGCTGAACGAGAGAAGCATGCGCCGCCCGGGCCCACCGTCGCGGAGGCGTGATGCGCCGGGGAAACGCTCCGGATGGTGGCCGGTAACGCGGACGCGGGTAACGTCGAAGCCGTATCGCGCGAGCACGCGCCGGGCGGTGCGCGGAGACCAGACCGTGAAATGATCCGGGGGGCTTCTCTGCAGAAAATCACGAAGGCTTCGACGTGCCGAAACACCCGTCGCATTCGGAGTCGAGAAAGCGAACACACCGCCGGGCTCGAGAAGATCCGACACCGCCGAGAGGGCCAGCTCAATATCCGGAAGATGCTCGATGACGTACCACATCGTGACCACGGCCGCTGCGCCGCGTTCGAGCTCCCGCGGCCGGTCTTCTGCGGCTGCAAGCTCCTCGAGACTCATGCGAAAGGCCGGGAATCCGAGCTCCGAGACCACGTAGGACACCGCCGCCCCGCTTACGTCAACGCCGACCGGCTCATAGCCACGCTCGGCGGCCGCAGAGAGGAAGGGACCGTAGGCACACCCGATATCGATGAGTCGCCCGGCGCCGGAGTGTGCGGCCGCGCGTGCGACGTCATCGAGCCGTCTGTGCCCCATGCGCCGTATGTGGCAGGCATCCTCGAGGTAGGTTCGTCCGTACTGTCGGCGGTACTCCTCGAAGAAGTAATCTTCGGGATAATCGCGCGGCGCCTCGAAGCTCCGAAGGTAGATCATCCCGCAGGCCGCACAGCGGACGTAGGTTCGGTGCTCGAAGCGAGCAACGATTCGCCCTTCGGTCGCGCCGCAGGCCGGACAGTCGTGCACACGCGGCAGCTCGAGGGATGAAATGAGGGAGGAGAGAGAGATCGATTGGGCACCGGAGAGTCTCTTTCGTACGCTCTCGGCTCCGCCCCCCGTGTTCATCCGGCGATCGAGCAGCCGGGACAGACGCCCCACTCGCGGGCGACCAACTGCGACACTTCGAAATCCCGCTCTACGGGCAAGCCGCTCGTGATACCGGCTTGCGTTCACAAGCAAAACCTCGGCTCCGGCCCATGCAGCCTCGAAAGCGGTAAGTCCGAAGGAGGTTATCACCGTCTCGTATCCCGCGATTGTCTCCCGCAGGTCCACCGGCCCGTGGATGAGGCGAACGTCGCCCCCCGGGTCGACGACGCTCGCCGCCGCCTGCGGCGAAAGCTGGGGAAGGAGCACGTCGATGTCCTCGCCGGTGTATCGCCCTGTCGACAGAATGGCCGCCACAACCCGCGCGGTGATCCCGCCGGGGTCGTCACCGCCGAAGGTGACCAGGACTCTGCGCGGCGCCGACCCGCCGGTCTTCGCCAACGGCCCGACGGCCGGCAGATCGAGAAGTCGCAGATCGCGGACATTTGCCGGTGCATTATCAACACGGGGCAGCACATCCACGAGATAATCGCAGTGCCGTCGCCCTGAGCCGGCGGCGTCGAGGGCAACCACGAATCCCGTCCGGCGCAGCGGCTCGAGCTCGTCACCGGAGACGTCGCGCCTATCGACCACGAAGAGGCGCCGGCGGCCCGTAGCCTCACCGGGAAGGGTATCGAGGAGACGGTCCTCCACGTTGCGGGCCGCCGCTATGGCCCGCAGCGCATCGCGCCGCTCGGGGTCGAGGTGAGCCGGCAGGTAGATGAAGGCCCGGACACCGATCTTCGCCGCAAGCGACGTTGCCCGCGAGAAGTGACCGAGACCATGTCCACGTCTGTGCTCGGGAATGAAAATGACCGGCGGACTCATGCGCTGTGTCTGCGGGACCCCTGTTCCTCGCGCGCCGACTGCGAGAGGTGCGCGACGAGGGTTCCGATATCGATGGGGGCGCCCGCGTAGAGCTCACCGAAGATCTCTTTCAGTCGCGCGTAGTCCGCGGGCGTATCGAGCGTTACCGACGCGTCCTCATGTCGCCATGTCTCGCGCACCGGCTCAATACGCAGGCGAAAGCGCTCGGGGCGGCGGTAGAGGAAGGGGGTGACGTGCTCCCTTTCGTAGGGATCACGTGCCTCACCTGCCGCCTGAAGCAGAGCCTGCGCTCTTATGACCTCCACGCCCGTCCCGAGCGGCCCTTCGGTCAACGCGGTGTAGTCGGCGCCGCTTTCTCCATGCGCCTCCAGTGCCGCTCGCGTGACATCGGCGGATACCAGGGGATTGTCGCCGGTGGCGCGCACCACGGTCGCGGGCTCGTACCACTCGACGGCCGCGGCGAAACGCGCAAGCACGTCGTGGGGATCACCGACGAAGAGGCCGAAGCCCGAGCGCGAGGCATAGGGCGCGAGCTGTCCTGCGCTTTCCTCGTCGGTCAGCAGCACGTGACGGTCAACGGGAACCTCCCTGAGAGCGTGCATGGCATGCTCGATCACGGTGCGCCCGGCGAGCTCGGCCAACGCTTTTCGGGGGAAACGGCTGGAGCCGAGGCGTACCTGCAGGAATATCGCAGTCATCGTTCCGCCTCCCAGAGCTCGGTCACGCGGCGGGCGTCCTGCTTGAAGCGGTAGCGGTTCTCCCGCACCCAGTTCTGCACCTCGCGGAACAGGCGCCAGCTCCGGTACAGGCCGCCGCCGGTTTTCAGCGCGAATGCAGGGAACCGCGAAACCGGCAGGTCCGCCTGGTCGGCACTGAATCGAACCGAGAGGTTCTTCAGGAAGAATCGCCTGTAGCTCTCGTCGGGAGTGGCATCCTCGACGGGCGCGTGAGCACTGGAAACCAGAAGCTGCGGGTCGACGTGAATCGTATAGCCCCACATATGCGCCCGAAAGCCGAAGTCGAGCTTCTGCCAGTACGGAGAGGGGATGCGGTGGTCGTAGCCTCCCGAGAAAACAAATTGTTCCCTGTTGTATATGCCCACATAGTCGTAGGGGTAGAGCGTAGGTGTTCCGGTATAGGCGGGAACCAGCGGCAGCACCTTCAGTCTGGAACGATAGAAAGCCGGCGCCATCGCCGTCGGAAGGAGCTCCGACTTCTGATTGCGAACCAGCGGCGCCGTACACAAATAGTTTCGCGCGCGCAACGCGTTCTGTGTCGCATCGCTCAGTCCCGATACCTTCATGTCGTTCCAGATGACATAGACGAAGCGCCCGCGCGCCTCCTGCATGGAGACGTTCACCTGCTCTCCGAGGCTCGTCTGACGCCTCAGCAGGAGGAACCGTACATCGCGGTGCGCCTGCGACAGCGACTCCACGTCGTAATGCGACCCGGCATTCTCCACCGACAACACATCGGCGAAGCCGAGATCCAACAGCCGCTCGAAGAAGCCGCCGCGGTTGATGCTTCGCCCGCGGTTGAGCACCACGAGAGTCAGGTTGGTCGAAGAGGTCATTCCGCGATCGACGTGTCGGCCCCCGACGACTGTATACGGTAAGCTTTCCTCAGTAGTTGAATGTGTAGTACTCATCACACCGCCGGCAGAGCTCCGGATACTCCGCGCGTACCTGACGGAGATGGGCCGCGCTGCCGTTCTGCCAGACTGAGTCAATGCCGTCTTCAAACACGTTCCCCATCATATGCTCGCGATCCAGGTCCTCTCTGCACATCGGCACGCTGCCGTCTATGAGAATGTTCAGATCGCGCTGCGTATGGCGACAGGGAAACCGGCTCAGCGGCGAGATATCGGTGACGCGCCTGTCAGGCAGCCTTTCGCAGTAGTGGTCGTACTTCTGCACGATCACCTGCACGCCGCGATCCTTCCACGCCCGGTAGAAGGCTTCGACCTGCTGCTCCGTTTCGCCCATCCGTATCGTCTGCACGTAGACGCGGTCTCCATGCGCCTCTAGAAGTGTATCGGCGGTTTGCCGGGCCTCCTGAAACCCCTGCCCCCGCACCCGTGCGTAACTCTCTTCATCATCAGTGTCGAGATCGATGATGAAGCGGGTCGAGCTCAGCTTCATTGCAGCAACCTCGCTCAGATGCTGGGCGCTCCATCCGACACCGGAGGTCTCCACGAGGAGCTCGAGCCCCGCAGCGTCCTCCACCGTTCGAATGAGCTCGGGAAGGCGCGTGTGGAGGCCGACCTCGCCCCACAGGGAGATGTGCACCATACCGTCCGGAGCGAAGCTCGCAAGCTCACCGATCAGAGTCTCGAAGCGCTCGAGCGGCATCTCCTCCCGTACCTGCAGGGCATCCGGGCGCATGAGTCGGTAGGGACTGTGGATGGGAGTCTGCACGTCGCCCTCGACCACCTGTATCGAGGTGTAGGCCGGCAGCGTGCGCAGGATCTCCGCGCGACGCTGAAGGAGCTCGGCGACCCGGGCAGCCTGCCCCTCGCCCTCACGGCTCTCGGTGCCGCCGCCCTCGCCCGCGGAATCGCCGACACCGGAGCCGCCGTCCGCGGCATCGCCGGTCTCAAGCTCCGCCGCCACGCGGGAGCACAGAAGGTAGTTGCGCGCCGTATCGCAGGCGAGCGTCGCCCGCAGTATCCTCAGGTCCACCGGCGAGAGCTCCGTTTCAACGTCGAAGGCGTTGATGTCCTTTTGCACAACGGCGAAAAGCGCATCCCGTCTGACGGGCCCGGGCGACGTCTCGGCCAGCGTGCGCAGCTGATCGAGAATGCGAGGATCGACTATCTCCGGCGTCATACCGCCGGGATAGCCGTCGGCGAAGGTGAACTCAGCAACGTAGGTATCGTGGCTCTCGAGCATGCGCCGCGCCACAGTCGGGTCGAGGAATGGGGCGTCCGCGCGGCAAAGAAGCAGCGCGTCGGCGCCCTCGGCAGCCTCCTTGAGCGCGGTGATGAGTTCCACCGTATCCCAGGACTCGCGGGTGATGACGGC
>CAYOFA010000004.1:40624-43435 GCA_964402885.1 uncultured Spirochaetaceae bacterium | reverse complement strand
CCCGCCGGGCCTCCGCCGCCACCCGCAGCTCCGCCGCCCGCGCGAGCGGCCGCGACTGCCGCATCGGGCGTCTCCGGATCCGCAAGAATCGTCATCCCTACGACATTCGGGAGGGTCGCTGCAAACCGGCCTACACGCTCGGCGGCGCTCGGTCCCTCAGCAAGCGGGGTGACCGCATATTTGCTCAACGCCGTGGCGTCGATACACACGCTCAGCTTCATGGCGATTGAGTTTATCATAGCGAACGTGTAAGCTCAAAGCATGGACGGCGGCGCACAGAAACCGCTCAGCGTCGGCGAGCTCACCCGCAAAATCAAGTACGCCCTCGAAGAGCGTTTTCCCAACATCGTCCTCGAGGGTGAGGTGTCGAACTTCAAGGCCTCAGCGGCCGGCCACCTCTACTTTACCCTCAAGGACGAGGAAGCCGTCATCCAGGCGGTCATGTTTCGCAACCGCACGAACACCCTCGCCTTCGAGCCGGCTGATGGAAAGCTCGTGGTGGTCACCGGCAACGTGTCGGTGTACGCCCGACGCGGGAACTATCAGATCATCTGCGAGTCGATGCGTCTTGCGGGAGTCGGCAGCATCCTTGCAATGCTCGAGGAACGAAAGCAACGCCTCGCCGCGGAAGGGCTCTTCGACGAGGAGCGAAAGCGCCCCATCCCGGCCTTTCCCGAGCGCGTTGCAGTGGTCACCTCCCCGACGGGGGCGGCTATTCGCGACATCCTGCAGGTGCTCGGACGGCGGCATTCGGGCATCAACCTCGTCGTACTGCCAACCCTCGTGCAGGGAGATGGAGCTGCTTCGGGAATTGCGGCACAGGTGCGCCGTGCCGACCGGCATCGTCTCGGCGACGTCATCATCGTCACCCGCGGGGGTGGATCACTCGAGGATCTCCTCCCCTTCTCCGACGAAGCAGTTGTCCGGGCGGTCGCCGAGGCACAGACGCCGGTCATCGCCGCCGTCGGCCACGAGATCGATATTTCTCTCGTGGAGCTTGCAGCTGATCGGCGTGCTCCCACCCCCTCGGCTGCGGCCGAGCTCGTATCAATCGATCGCGGCGAGTACCGCAGGCATATCCTCGGGCTCGGGCGCACCATCATCGCCGGGCTCAAACAGAAAGTCGAGCGCACGCGGTTCGTAGTGGAGCAGTTCAGTCCCGACCGTATGCACCGGAATTTCCAGCAGTTCGTGCAGCCGATCCATCAGCGATTCGACGACGCCAAAGAGTCACTGCTGCGAAACACCACCGAGCGCATCACCGCCACCCGCCATCGGCTCACCGTGGCGGTCAAAGAGCTCGAGACGCTCTCTCCGCAGGCGGTGCTCGAGCGCGGCTTTGCCATCGTGACCCGCGCGGAGGACGATTCGGTCGTCACCGACGCCGCGGAGGCCCCCGTGGGATCGCGGGTCGTGGCGCGGTTCGCGCATTCAGCCATTACCACTGAAGTACAGGAGCAGCACAGCGATGCAGACATTCGAGGAACGACTGGAGCGTCTGGAAACGCTCTCCGAGAAGATTCGAACGGGTGACCTCGGGCTCGACGAGGCGGTGCAGACCTTCGAAGAGGGAATGCGCCTCGCGAAACAGCTCGAAAAGGATCTCTCGAAGGTCGAGCGGAAGGTGGAGATCCTCGTCAACGAGCCTGATGAGCCCGACGAGGAGCCGGTGCTTGAGCTGTTTCCCGAGCTGAGCGAGCTGGCCGGCGAGGGAAAGAAGTCCGGCGGCGATTCACAGGACAGCTGAGCGGCCGGCGGGCGTGGCGCAGCCGGGCTCACCTCCCGTCTGAGGCCTCCGGGAGGCTCGACGGAAGGAGCACGCGGTCGCCCGCGCCCACGCCGAGTCGCTCGAAGGTGCCCCGGTTCACCTCCAGGGCGTACTTCACCTCGGCGCGTGAATCAACCGACTCCAGGGAAAACGGCTCGAGCTCGTAGATCCCGGTAATCGCCCCGTCTTCCCGAATGTATGCGAGTGACAGCGGTATCGAGGTGTTCTTCATCCAGAAGGACCGATAGTCCGATTCCGCAAACACGAAGAGCATCCCCCGATCACGTGCAAGCTCGTCCCGATTCATAAGACCCTCGCGGCGACTCTCAGGGGTTGCCGCAACCTCCACGGTCATGCTCGTGCCGCCGAGGCGAATCTCCGCAGTCGGGAGTCCGCTCGCCGAGCCCTCATCAGCCTGGCAGGAAACCACGAGCACAACGGCTGCCACGAGGACCAGCACGACCGGGCGCCGTGGCCGGTGCCGAACCCGGCGACAGGCAGCGTGCGCCGACCGGCCGCCCCGTAGTTCGTGGCTGCCGCTGCGGCTGCGGTTGCGAATGTCAGAACTGCTCAAGAAAGTCCTCCCGTGAAAGATCACGTTGCGAGCGCTCCATCTCGCCGGAGGCGACGAGAGACTCGAACACGGGGCGCGAGACATACTTCACCGTCAGCGGCTTCTCGAGAGACATGCGTACATCGTCCGACTCCCAGACGACCTGCGACGGCTCGAAGAACACGGGCTCCCCGTACTTGCCCTCGAGCTCCGTGTACATGGTGAAGTAGTCGAGACGGCTCCGGTTGAGCTGCAGGATGATGATGTAGAGCTCCTCGTCCTGGAACTGAAAGAAAGCGCGCTCGACAAAGAAGGTTCCCTCGACTTCGATCAGTTGTTGTTCACGATCAGGCGTCAGGGTGACGTCCGGATCTCCGCGGTAGAAAAAGTTGGGATCCGCGCGAAGGCGATCCTTGACGGTGTCCACAGGCATTCCGAGCTCGACCGAGCTGAACCCGGCGGGAAGCGCGGCGGGCTGCTCGCCGGCGGC
>CAYOFA010000004.1:0-40524 GCA_964402885.1 uncultured Spirochaetaceae bacterium | reverse complement strand
GGCGGCAGCTTCCCCGGCGGCGCCGTCTGCCGCGTCGGTGGCGGCCGGCTCGTCGCCAGGCACTTCATCCGTGACCGGCTCGTCGATAACGGGTTCCTGCGCCGGCACCAGTGCGGGCGCGGCAACGAGCATCGCCACGGCGATCAACAGTCCTGCGAGGGTCGCTTTCACTGCCCTTGCACTCACGAGATGCTCACGTAGATGATCACCATGATGATGAAGACCAGCGTCACCAGCCCCAGCGCCAGCCAGTAGACCCACCCCGGCGGCGGATTGCGCTTTTTGCCCACCCGGCCTCTCGCCGTACGCGACATGGCCGATTCGTCCTCGCCCGTTTCCAGCTCGGCCGCGTCGTACCACTCCTCGCGAGCCGTTCCCCGTCCCGCGCCGCGTATGCCGCCGCCACTGTAGCCGCAGTTCGGGCACCCGTGGAGGAACTCTTTTCCCTCGCCGGTATAGCCACACTGCGGACAGCGCACGGCCGAGAAGAAACGGCCGCACTTCGGGCATACCTTCGCATGAGGGCGTACTTCGGTGCCACAGTTTTCGCAGAAGAAGCGGCTGCGGGTCATGGTCAAGTTTCTCGTTATCGCCCGGTTGGGCTTCGATATACGATATCACGTGCATAGAGCGTTGTGTAGAAGAACTCCTCGGTCACACGGGCTCCCGAGTACACCGACGAAAAGTCGAAACTCAGGCTGCCCTCGTCCATCGGCAAGCCCCCAGGCACCCGCGAGAGATCGATCCGGGCCTCCAGGTAGTAGGACTCTCGAACGAACTCACCGACGATTGCCGGCCGGTCACGGTCGGGCGTCCACAGAAACACAAAACCGGTCTTGCCGTCGGTGACGGGGATCTCCACCGTGTAGCGCGCCCGGGAGCGACTGCGGTCGTCATAGGCGTAGAGCACGTAGGCGGCGCCCTGCTCTATCGCGCTCCCGCTCTCGATCATGGCGTAGGCGTACTCCGACGAGAAAACGAGCTTGATCGCTTCGACGACAGTGCCCCCTTTCCCCCAGTAGAGCGAGTCATCAACCGTGCGGGTTCGCGTTGTGCCGGCCCGCGTCTGCTCGGCCTCCGTCGGCCTCCCCGCGCGAGAGAAGGCGGCCGAAGGCTCAAAATCGTCCCAGTCCACGTAGTCGTTGTCGATGATGACGGGGTGACCGGCGAATGCACGCCCGACAAGGGCGTCGTCGACCGTCACCGCGCGGCCGGCCTCACTGACGGTGTCGGCCCGGGAGACGGTTACATACTCATCTTCGAGTGGGCCGGTGAACACCACCGGGTGGCTGTCCCGCGCCGGCGAGACGAAAGCACCCACGACGGCCGCACCCGGCGAAACGGGGACAGCCGTGACGGCTCCCTGCGGCGGCACGTAGCGAAGCTCCACCTCCCCCGCATCAACGGCGGCTTGCACCTCCTCACGGTCCGGCATCGAGGTCGCGGTGACAACGGTGAACACGAGAAGCTCGTCCTCGGCGTTGTCCACCGTCACTGTCTGCGCGTAGAGGAGCGGCGCAAGCGCGAATACGAGCACACTGGCGACGAATCGTTTCATGCTGCTAGTATCGGCACGACGCGGCGAACCTTGGGCCCTGACTGCTCGACTCCCGATGCCGGCGCCCCATGGTCCGGCCGCGCGGCGGCGCCGGCGCCACATGCTCGAGTCCGGGCGCCGGCGCCCGGCGCCGCCGTGCTCCGCCCCGCTACATGCCTCATCGTTTTCTGATCGTAAGGATGGTAAGGTCGTCGTACTGTTCCTCCTCGCGAACGCGTCCATAGTAGCGGTACTGGGAGTCGTCGTCCGAGTCCAACGGATAGCGGAAGAAGCGGTCATACTGGCGGAAGTGCTTTCTGAGGAAGTCGTCGATGCGGACATCCACCTGCACACGGTCATCCGGCGTGACGTCATTCGGCCGGTACATTCGAAAGATCTTCTCGACGGCGACCAGCGCGAGTACGAGCTCCTCGAGGCTCTCTCCAACGTCGGAGAAGTCGAACAACAGCTCATCATCGCCGTCGGGGTCTGCAACCTTCTCCAGCCGGTACCGCCGGCGGTTCTGGAATGCGGTCACGATCTCGTGGATACGCGGGATCCCGAGCTCCTCCTCGAGCTCCCCGCTCTGCTTGCGCGTAACCGACTTCTTTTCGAGCAGCGGCTCCAGCCACTCCGGGGTGCGTTCCTTTGCGATATCCTCTTCGGAGAGAACCATGGGCGCGTAGTTCTCGGTCCGCAGACCACGCTTTGCCTCCTCGATACCATCGGTGAACAGCAGCATGATGTCCCCGGCGTGAAGTACCAGATCGTTCTCCGGGAAGCCCGTGGGGATCATGTCGCTCGAGAACACGCCGGCGGCGGGGGCCCGCGGGAGATCACGCTCGACGGCCTTCCGTGAGGCCTGATCGTAGAGGTGGATCTTCGTGTCGCCCGCGTTGCAGAGTCGCACCGAGCCCGTCTCGATGTTGAGGATGCCGGCGGTAAACGCTGCGAAGCGTCCCTCGAATCCGATACTGGCGATGATGTCGTTGACCTGGGTAACGAAGCCTCCGAGGGCGAGGCCCTTCTTTTTCAGTGTCCAGTCCTGGAAATAGTTCGTGAACAGTGTGGCAACCTGCACCATGATAAGAGCCGCCGGGACGCCCTTGCCGGAAATATCGCACTTGATCACCGCGTAGTGCCGGTCATCGAGCTTCTGGTAGCGGAAGTAGTCACCCGAAACGCCTTTCGCGCCCTCGTAGTAACCGGCAAACTCCGCCTGGGCGGTATCCTCGCGCGCCATCGTGAGTTTTCTCCGCTCGCTGTCCTCCATAAGCGGAATGAACTTCTTCTGCACTTCCTTACCGATGGTAAGGTCCTTGTTGGCTTCTGCCGCCCTGACCAGCCCCTGTGTCATGGAGTTCACCGTCTCGGCGAGCTCGGAGAGCTCATCGCGCGTGCGGACGTCTATCACGTGATTCTTGAGCTTCTCCTTCTGTTCGGTGTCGCGGATGACCGCGACCCCTTCCACGAGTCGTCGGATCGGAATGACGACGATCGTCGCAAGCAGCAGCGCCCCGCCGATACCGCCCGCGAGAGCGCCGAGCGCCACGATGGCGGTACTGATGATGAGCTGCCGGCGGGCGGTGTCGATCTCCTCGAGGATGATGTCGGTGGAAATACCAAGGCGTATCAGGCCGCGGAAGTAGCGTGCAGTCTCGGGGTCCTCCTGGGCTCGCGCAAACACTACCGGCTGATAGAACACGTATTCGGTGATGTCGGTGGAGAGCTCCTCCGGCTCGAAGGGGGGAACGCTGCGGAAAATGCTCCCCACCTCCTGCAGGATTTGCGACTGTCGCTGCTGAAGCTCCCGCTGGGTGTTATCGAGGTCGACCAGCTCCGGGTCATCGGGCGCCACGCCCTGCCGGAGAAGGTTCGTCAGCTCGCGCCGGACTTCCGCAAGCTGGGAGGGAATGTCGCCGAGACGCGACCGGGCCTCCTCGTTAATCTCCTCCTCGAGCTCTTCGCGGCGCTCGACCACCGGGTCCTGCAGTCGTGACTCGCCGGGAACAAAGCTCTCGGTATCGAGGCTTCTCGGCACCATACCGCCAGCCTCGGCATCGGAGGTCAGCACCGTGTCGCTCGTCGCCCATACGGCATCGAATCCGGCACCATCCCGCGCCGGGCCGGTGATGGTGATATAGAGGCCCTCGGCCATGACGTCGGCCTGCTGGGCGAGCGTTGCCAGATCGACACGGTTATCGGCCGGACTCGTCAGAAGATCCTCGGCCTGATTTGTGACGCTGTCGAGGAGCACCTGCACCCGTTGCTCGAGACCGCGGGCGAGGGTTCGCTCCTGACGCTCGAGTGCCGTGTTTCCGAGGATGAGTGCCAGCGCAAGGATGACCGACACGATAAGTACCACGACGAAGACGCTGAACTTCACTCTCAGACTGGTTCGTTTACGACTCATTGCTTCCAACCTTCGTTGTTTCTGCTCCCGTGGCATGGGCCGACTCTCTATGAGCGCCTTCACCTCGAGTTCCAGCTCTCGTCCCTCCTGAACTATGCCCACCAGCCGCGTGGCGGAAAACAGGCCCAGAAGTCCGAGCAGCGCTGCCGCGACCCACATCAGGGGTTCCCATCCGTCGAACTGCCAGGCAGCCCCGTCCCGGACGGCAAATGACGGGGAGCTCGCGATCCGAAAATCGCCGAACGTAACGGTTCCCGGTGCATCGAAGGACAACCTGCGGTCCACTGTGTGCAAGCCGCGCTCGGTGTGGCTCAGAATGATCCTGTAGCTGCCGGTATCGATGATGTCGATCCGCAGCCCCTCGATGTTTCGGTTATCCACGATCCGGAAATCGCCGTCGGCACGGCGGAACACATGATCGTAGGGTTCCTCGCCGTCCGCATCGAGGATGATGCGGTCGATCACTCCGTTTGCCGTGAATCCTCGCCCGTCAATGCTCAAATTGTAGCGATTGAGCATGTCCCGGCTGCTCGCGATCCGGTATACCTCGGTGACGGGAATGTACTTGTTGAGGCGCAGAAACTGTGTCCGCGCCTCACCGACGTTTCCGACTGTGTCGACGGGGGCCACACTCAACGCCCAGAGGCCGTTATCGATGTTTTCCCGCGAGATCGCCGGCGAGCTCGTGACCACCCGCTGCGGAAGCTGCACCGACGCGTTGAATTCCTCGGGCTCATCCGCGCCGGCAGCCCCGAGCCTGCGAAGCGTCACGCTATACCCCGCGACGTCCTCCGCCTCTTCGGGCGGCTCCCAGCGCAGGGTGAAGGTGTTCGAGGCAAGATAGCCTTCCTCGTCGGTGGCCGGCTCCTCGAAGGTGATCGGAGGCGGCGGTGTGGTGTCTCGGAAGAAGCGCAGCGAGGTGGGCTCAGACCAGTTTCCGGCGCGGTCCACCGCACGGATTCTCAGGTACCACTCGCCGTCCTCTTCGGCCAGAAAGCTCGCGGACTGCGTGGTAGGCTCGTATTCCACCCGTCGTGGAACGAAGGCATCGGGATTCTGTGACCACCGCGCGCTGTAGCCGGCTATTCCGGAGGGGTCGTCCGGCGGGCTCCAGGTGAACTCGGCCCGCTCACGCGAAGACCGCCGGCCCGGCACGTAGTTCGCCGCGCGCAGATCAGGCGGCTGCGCACGCTGGTCGGGCTCGAGGTATACGAGAGAGGGAGCACCGTCGTCGCGACGATTCTGCCAGAACACGTGCAGCCGGTCGCGGTGCACGATCGGACTGCCGAAGGTGGAGGACCCGTCTACGGAGCTGATGTTTCGACTCCGCCACAGCCCGCGAATTCGGGCCGCAATGCGAATCTGCGATTGTCCGGAGGGATTGGTGAACCACATCGTGAAGATCTCATCGTCGTGGCGCACGATCTGCGGATAGCTGGTGTTATCGAGCCCCCGACTAACCGCCTCGGGCCTGCCCGATATCTCACCGTCCGAGTTGATGGCGGCGTAGTAGATCTGCCGCGGCCTGGCGCCGGTCTGGCGCTCCCATACGAGGCCCAGCTCGCCGTCGACCAGCTCAATGAAGGGCCGCTGATTGTCGTAGTCCAGGTACGCGGCATCCGTGTCCTCCGGCTCGAAGTCCGAAATGAGGCGTGCATCGCTCCAGCTGCGTCCCCCGTCATCACTGGTCTTCAGATAGAGCTGATAGGTCGGCGCCTGATTGGGATTCACACTCTGGAACACCACGTAGTCGCGCCCGTTCAAAGTGGCGTGATCGGGAAGAAAATTGAATCCGATATCGGGATCGTCGACGATCTCGTCGAATTCCGACCACCGCCGGCCCTCCGCCGAGTAGGAGTAGAGAATGCTCTGCGTGGTTCCGACATTCTGGTTGACGAACAGAAGAAGACCTCCGTCGCTCGTGACGAACAACCGCGGGGCGACGCTGGTGACCTCGGTTTCCAGCGTCGCCGTTTCCCGGAAACTGCGTCCCTGGTTGGAGGAGACGAGCACACGGGTTTGGGAGGCCGACTCGACCAGAGCCATGTGGATGTCGCCGTTCGCGGTAACCTCGGCGGTGAACACCACCGGCGGGCTCTCGCGGTCATACTCAATGGGCCCCACGACGCGGCGGCGATACTCCCACTCCCGACCACGCTCGGATACGGCAACTGAGATATGGATTTCCCCGCCCTCCTCCTCCTCATCGTTCCGTTCGACCTCCTGGTAGATCACGTAGAGGTTGTCATCACCGGTGAGGGCGAGCGGGAAGTACGCGTTCTGGTCAACGAGAAACCGCGGGTTCTCGAAAAACAGTCCGCTCGCCTCCGTCGAGAGATCCTGTGCGGAGAGTACCGGCGCCGCCCACAGGCCCAGGACGCACGACAGCAGGAGGACGACGACGCCTCGGCCGGCGCGGGCGCCGCCTCGCGGTCGCTCGCGGCCCGGCGCCCGATTCGGTCGGGACATCATAGGCCGAGCCTCGCCGCTATGCGCTGCTCGAGATCGAGAAGCGGCGGGTAGCGCTGATTGTCCTCGTCGCGCAGGAGCTGCTGGACAATGGCATAGGCCTGGGCGGCGTTGTCCTGGATGAAGAGGGTTTCGGCACGGCGCAGTTGCTGTTCCTCCGCGGAAGAGAGGGCAACTGTTGCCTGACCACCGCTCTGGATCCGCAACCGGTCGAGGAGAATCTGCGCCTCACGGTTCTCGGGGTTGAGAGTGACCGCCTCTTCGAGAATCGACATGGCCGCCTGCCGCTGCGCCTCGCCGGCACCGGCGGCAACCTCCCGCGCCTGGTTGAGGAGCCGATTCGACTCGGCGATCTGCGCCTGGGTAACCGGGTCGGGCCGGATCCCGAGCTCGATCTCGAGCTCCACGATCTGATCCTGAAGGCCGGGATAATCGGGATTGATGGCGGCAAGCGTTTCGAAGGCGGTGAGGGCTTCCTGCGGCTCATCATCCTTTCGCTCGACGGCCTCCTCGAAGCGCCGCTCGAATACCTCGTCGAAGTTCTCGGAGTCTTGGAGCCTGAGAATACGGAGCTTGAGAATGCGTGCTTCCCAGTTGTAGGGGCGCACCGAGGTGACGTTATCTACGTTCTCTTCCGCGCGCGCGAGAAGCTGCTGCGCCGCTGTATCCCCGCTGCCCTCCACCGCCTCCTGGGCTTCGTTGTAGTCGCGCCGCGCGAGGTTGAGGTAACTCGAGAGCACCGGATAGAGCGGCTCGGTTTCGGCGAGGGTGCGGGTGTTCTCGAGGTTCAGCGCCGCATTGACGAAGCGAAGGAGGCGCTCGATCTCCGGGTTGGGCTGCACGTTGGTCTGTTGCCACAGATCGCGCGCCTCGGTCAACAGCTCGTAAGCCTGCTGGTAGTCCTCCTGCTCGTAGAGTGTGTCGGCCCGATCTATCTGCTCACGAACCTGCTGGACAATGCGGCGGTTTCGCGCCTCCTGAATCTCGGCTCCGAGGGCGGTTATCAACTCGTCCGCCTCGTCACGGAATGCCGCGTTCTGCTGCAGCTCGAGAGACTCGAAGTACCGTTGCCGCGCCTCCTCCCACAGCTCACGTGCGCGTTCAACCTGCAGGCTGTTGATGGCCTGCCGGGTTTGCGCCACGAGACCGTCGCCTTCGTTTCGCAACTCCTGTGCACGGGCAATCTGGTCCCGTGCGCTCGTCGTGCGGGAGGCAATTGCGTTCGAAAGCTCGTCGATCTCGGCGAGCAGAGCTTCGGCATCGGCGATCTGTGTCTGTATGCGCTCCTCGAGCAATACGTACTCGTCCTCATTCCGGTAGGACTCGAGGGCATCCGCCACATCGGTACGCAGGGTATCCACATCACTCCGGGCATCCAGGAATTCCTCGAGGGCGCGATCCGGATAGCGATAGGTAACCGTGACGGCTTCCTCGTCACCGTCGGCACCGGCTTCCTGCTCCACGACCTCCTCCACGCCTTCGAGCAGGTCGATGCCTGTGCGATAGTCCTCACGCCCCGTTTCGAACCGGTCGGTGAAGCGCGCGAGTCGCACATCGGCGGTGCGGTCGAGGGTCGCAATCTCATACTCCACGACTTCGTCCTCGCGCGATGAAACCGCCGCTTCCGTGCTCGAGAGAAGGGCGTCGACGCGATCGCTCGACGCATCGGCAGTGAGTGCGCGATAGCTATTCGTCATCTGTTGCCAGTTCGTGGCGAGCTCGCGTATGTCGGCGACGCGAGCGGACATGGCGGCTTTCGCGTCGGCGAGAACCTGGAGGTCTTCAGTGTCTGCGGGTTCCACCCGCTCAGCGTCGACCTCCGCCATCGTATCGGCGAGCGCTCCCCGGGTCGCCGCCGTCTCACGCCGCACGTGCTCGCCCGCGTACAAGCCGTCGAGCGCATCAGGAAGCTGGGCCACAGTCTCTTCGAAGTCGGCATCCGTCTCCAGCCCCGTTCCGATAACGGAGAGGCGCACGCCTGCGTCCGCCTGAATCCGGGCGAGTTCAAACTCCTCGCCGGCGTCCTCCCACGCGCGCTCCTCGGAGAACGTCACGCCCCGGTCGAGGTGAGTGTCCGCGCGGGATGCAAAGGTCCCGGCGAGCTCGAACCGCGACCTTCTTCGCGCGGTGGTAAGTGCGCCGATAATCCCTTCACGCTCCCCCGCATCCGGGCGTCCTGCAGAAAACTGGTGGGTGAGCCGTATATGCCAGTCCACGGGATCCTCAGGGTCGATGGCGGCGACCTCCTCCCCCTGTTCGGACAGCTCTCCCGCGGCCTCCTCGATATCGGCGAGCCGCGCCCCGATACGGCGAAACACGTCGGCGTATTCATCGAGGAGTGCCTCGAGCTCCTCGACTGCGTCGCGTGCCGCCGCGGTCTCGAGAGCCGTCACGTCTCCTCTGAACTCGGGAGCGGTTTCGATGAACGCCTCCGCATTGACCCGAACCCGGGCAAGAGCGTCATCCACCCTGTTCACGAATATGTTGCCGTACTCCCGTTCTTCGAACCGGTCGCGCTGAAGATCGAAGCCGGAGAGATAGCGCGCCACCGCATCGGCGTAGCGCTCCTGTTCGATCAGCTCTGCGGCCTCCCGCATGATAATGGCGGCGCGATTCCGGTCGTAGGCGAGCTGCGCGATGACGCGCGCCTCGGTGACCTGCTCTACCACCCGTTCGTTGGGGAAGCGGTCGAGCTCCTCCATCCGGTCGATGATGGCGAGGGTGCGCTCGATTTCGCCGGGACTGTTAATCAGATTGTCGATGAGTCGCTCGAACTCCTCGTTATACTCCGCGCGCTGGCTTCGGATACGGTCCATGACTTTCTCCGATTCCTCGATGAGCTCCGGATTCCTGCGAACGGCCGTTTCGAGTACCAGCATGGCCTCGTTCAGCCGGCCCTCTTCCACGAGGCGGTTCGCCTCCTCTATCGGATCCCCGTCCGGCGCGCCTGCGCCGGCCGCCTCCTGCCCGCCGGCGGCAGAGAGCACAGCTGTCCCGACGAATGAATACAGTATGAGAAGAATGATCAGTAGAGTCGGTACCCGGGGGTACGTCAGGAATCCCCTCCTCGAGCTACCCTATAATGGGTATCGACAGGCTACGGATTCGGCCTGACAGTGTCGACATTTGAAATGCATGGAATATATGCAAATTGAAACAATCCCCTCCACGAGATATTATATATCACGAAGATGAAACGGTTCTCGTCGGTAATCATCATAGCTGCGGTTCTCTCCGCTCCCGTCTACGCCATCGGCTGGCCCGACTTCATGTACGACTTCGCCGAGTCGGGCGATTTGAGCAACCCGCAGAACACCGGCCTCACGACCTTTCCCACCCTTCAGATTCCTCTCGGCGGCGAAATGGAGGGCATGGCGTCCGCCTATACCGCGGTCGCGCGCGACTACAGTTTCTTCGAAGCCAACCCCGCGGCGAGCTCGCGCCTGCAGCGCACCGAAATCGGTATTGCCCACAACAACCTGATTGCAGATGCGAATATGGAAGGACTGGTCTACACCACTCGCTTCGAGCATCTCGGTATCGGCGCAGGTACCAAGTTCCTGCACGTTCCTTTCACCGAATACGACAGGTACGGCCTTCAGGAGAACGCCGTCAGATATACCGAGACCATAGCCGGTCTGAACATTTCCTACAACTTCCTTCATAGCTTCGACTTCCATGGTATCGCAGTCGGGGCAAACCTCAAGACCGCCTATCGTCGCATTCCGGAGGTCATCGCCCCCGGACAATCGGCGGCCGGCGTAATGGGCGATGTCGGACTGCTCACGCGGTTCAACTTCGCGAAGTTCCACCGCTCGCGCGAGAAGAACTTTTCCGTAGGCCTCGTCGCCAGAAACGTGGGACCGCCCGCGCTCGAGGAGCCGCTGCCCTCGCACGCCACCGGCGGCATTGCCTACGTGCCGCTGAAGCCGCTCACGCTTGCCTTCGACTACACCTACCCCTTCGTCATCGGCGCCGACGTCCCGGCCGAGCCTCCCTCCTATGCCGGAGGAGCGGCGGTACAGATCACCAATTTTCTCGCCGCCCAGACAGGATTCCAGCTGCGAGGGGGGAATCCCCGCTTTGCTCTGGGCAGCAGCATCGACTTTCCCGCAGTCAGCCTGCAGCTCAATTACACCCTCGACCTGGCAACGCAGGTCGGAAGCGTGGACCGGTTCAGTGTGCAGGCCTCCTTCGATCTGGGTGACAGAGGCAGGGCCGAGCGGCAGGCGCGCGTCGAAGATCTCTACCTGACGTCTCTCGAAGCCTACGCAAACGGCAATATCGAGCGCACGGTAGCGTTGTGTCGGCAGGCACTCGAGATCGACCCGACCTTCGAGCCTGCCCAGGAGACGCTGGTAAGTGCCCGGAAGATGCTGACCCTGCAGCAACAGATGGAGTCCATTCGACTCGGAGAAGAGGAAGAGTTCTTCGGGGAAGAGGGCTCGATCGAATCCGACGGGAACGGCGGCGAGTAGTCCGCTCAGCCGGTCGGACGCTTCGCGAAATGACGTTTCAGTCTCACATAGAGCGCAAACAGCGGGAAATCCACCTTCCCGTTCAGCGCCCACCTCTGCAGATTTTCCAGGTCCCGGTCCTTCAGTCCACCGCGCTCGGCGGCAAGCAGGCGTTTCTCCTGCCTGCGATACTCGCGGGAGGCGAATCGAGCTCCCAGATAGGAAAGAACTTCCTCCGCTTCCGCTTCCCCCCCGGGATTGACCACCGGCTCTTCATCGCCGGATAGGCGGGCCGCGATCGATTCCGCCGAAGCTCGTTCCTCTTCATGGAGGAGGTTCTCGAGCCGCTTCACGAGTTCCGATTCGCTGAAGACGATCCCATCGACTTTGCTCCGCAGCTTCATCCGCTTGGAAAGCGCCGCGTCGGATCGCATATCCCATCGGCGACGCAGCAGAAACGCCGCCAGTGCCGCGCCCAGCGCCAGCGCGATCTCGTCAACAACGGGCAGCGGGTCGCGAACGGCGAGTGAGAGAACGACGTACACCACCAGAAATACACCGGCAGCGATGAGAAAGCGGGGGATGAAACGTGACTCTCCGATCCAGTTCCGCACCTCTTCCTCGATCAGGCGATAGAGCTCGTTCCTGAACCCGGTAATAGCCTCCACCCTCGGTTCCCGGCCGTAGAGTCCCTCGAGCGGATGGGATTCCATGCGCTCCATGACCCGCTCACGATCGAGGAAGGGATGAAGAAAGAGGGACGTTCCGTCTTCGCGGGAGATATGGAAGATGTGGAGCGGAGCCTTGTCGCTCATCGCGCGTAACGATACTGCCGGTCCCCCACGTAGTCAAGCTTGATGCTGCGTCGGCCCGGGCCCTATACTTTAACAAAGGACACAACATATGATTCTCGGTCTGGATGTAGGATCGATCATGATTTCGCTTGCGCTCATCAATCGGCGCGGCGAGGTGATCGAGACCAGGTACGCCGAACACAACGGACAGCCGCGAAACCGCCTTCAGGAACTCCTGTCCGAGGTCTCCGACGGTCCCGTCGAGGCGGTCGCCTGCACCTCTGGTACCCCGGAGTCTGTTCGCACCGACCACCGCTACAACGACACCGTGTGCACCATCCACGCAGCACGACACCTTCATCCCGCGGTAGGTGCCGTTATCAGCGTCGGCGGGGAGCGCTTCTTCCTGGCCCGCTTCGACGCCGAGGGAAGCTATCGCAGTGTGCGGGGCAACACCTCGTGCGCGGCCGGGACCGGTAGCTTTCTCGACGAGCAGGCACGCCGGCTCGGGCTTTCGGGAAGCGCGGAGCTCAGCACCCGGGCGGCAGCCGCCACCGGCCGTCGCCCGACGATCGCATCCCGGTGCTCGGTGTTTGCCAAGACCGATCTCATTCACGCACAGCAGGAGGGCTTCGAGATCGAAGAGATCTGCGACGGACTCTGCTACGGCCTTGCGCGCAATCTCGTGGACACCCTTTCCGACGGGGAACCGATCGGCGAGCCGGTGATTTTCGCCGGCGGGGTCTCCCTCAATGCCAAAGTCGTCGAATACGTTTCGCAGTTGCTCGATCGTCGCGTGGTCGTGGACGAGCTCAGCCACAGCTACGGGGCGGTGGGCGCCGGGCTCGAGTATCTCGCCTCGGAAGCCTCCGAGCGGACGGACGAGTACGAGGATGGACACCCCGTCCACGTCGATCCGGCTACGATTCTGGCCGCGGAGCGCCCCGAGCGTTCCTATCACTTTCCCCCGCTCGAGCTCGATCCGGACTATCCCGACTTCGACAGCTACCGCCGTTCGGAACGTACCCACGAGGGACGTGAGGGGAACCCGGTCGAGACGGACCTCTACCTGCCGCTTTCCGGGAGCATTCCCGCGTACCTCGGCATTGACATCGGGTCAACGAGTACCAAGGCCGTGCTGCTGCGGCCCGACGGCGAGGTGCTGATGGCTCTCTACACGCGTACCGCCGGACGGCCACTCGAGGCCTGCGGTGCGCTGTTCCGGACCGTGCGTGAGGTGGAGGCCGAAGAGGGAGCAGAGTTCGATATCGTTGCCGCCGGAACGACCGGATCGGGACGCTCATTCGCCGGCGGGGTTTTCGGGGCCGATCTCATCCTCGATGAGATAACCGCACACGCCCGGGCCGCAGTCGAACTCGATCCGGACGTGGACACGATCATCGAAATCGGGGGGCAGGATGCCAAGTTCACGACTTTGAGAAACGGGCGGGTTACCTTCTCTCAGATGAACTCCGTCTGCGCGGCGGGTACCGGCAGCTTCATCGAGGAGCAGGCGGCAAAGCTCGGCGTACCGCTTTCCGAATATGCCGAGCGCGCAGCCGGAGCCCCCTCACCCCTTGCCAGCGATCGGTGCACGGTGTTCATGGAGCGGGACATAAACCACTATCTGAACAAAGAGTACGAGACCTCCGAGATCCTCGCTGCCGTGCTCCATTCGGTGCGGGAAAACTACCTGCAGAAGGTCGCCTCGGGTGCCGCCATCGGCTCGCGTGTCTGCTTTCAGGGCGCGACGGCGAAGAACCCGGCCCTCGTTGCGTCCTTCCAACAGAAGCTCGAGCGCCCCATCTTCGTCTCCCGCTACTGCCATGTCACCGGTGCGATCGGTGTGGCACTCGTGCTCGCGGAGGAACACAGCGGTGCCGGCCGCTTCAGGGGCCTCGACGTGTATAAGCTCGACATCCCCGTGCGAAGTGAGCGATGCGAGCTCTGCTCGAACCATTGCAAGCTGCGCGTGGCCGAGGTCGGTGAAGAGGTGGTTGCGTTCGGTTTTCTCTGCGGACGTGACTACGACACCGACCACTACGTGCCCCGGAAGGACACCGGATTCGACCTGCTCGCTGCCCGCAGGCGCATCTTTGCCGACACGGAGACTGCCGGCGCCGCACCGCGCGAGAATCCCGTGACCGTCGGCCTTCCCTACGCCCTTCACCTCACAGCGGATCTGCCCTTCTGGCGAACCTTCTTCTCCCGACTCGGCATCCCGGTCGTCGAAGGTCGGCCCCACAGCGGCGCTTTCACCCGGGGCAAGGAGCTCGAGCAGGCCGAGTTCTGCGCGCCGATGGCGAATCTCCACGGTCAGGTCGCCGAGCTCCTCGAACAAGCCGACTACGTGTTCTGCCCCATGTACGTCGGTCTCGCCGAGTCCCAGGGCTACTGTTACTACACGCAGTTCGCCGGGCCGGTGTTGCGGAGCACCGTGGGCGAGGAGCACAATGCGGCACTCCTTACGCCCTCGCTCGGTCCGGTGGGACCGACGGAACGAGTCCGCGCCGGAAACGGCGCCATACCCCGAGGCGTGGCCGAGGAGCTCGCGAACAGACTCTCCGCCGTTTCCACCGATGTCACACCCGCCCGGGTTCGGGCGGCATGGACCGAGGCGCGCGAGCACCTGGCGCGCGCCCGATCCGAGCTCGTCGCCGAGTTCCATCGCCGGCGCGTGCCGCCGGAGGAGGACATCACCGTCGTGCTCACGGGCAGACCATATACCGTGCTCGACCCGGCCATGAACAAGAATATCCCGCGGGTCATCGCCGAGCAGGGCGTTCAGGCCTTTTATCACGATATGCTGCCGGAGTACCCCGGCTCCGAGTACGAGTCCATACTCGATGAGACCGCGTGGCGCCACGCCCGCGATATTCTCGAGACGGCGCGCAGCTGCGCCACCACCGATGGGCTCTATCCGGTGCTCGTGACCTCCTTCAAGTGTTCACCGGACTCCATAATCATCGATTTCTTCACGCGGATCATGGACCAGCACGACAAACCCTACCTGATACTGCAGGTGGACGAGCACGACTCGAGTGTCGGCTACCAGACTCGGATCGAGGCCGGGATACGGGCATTCCGTAATCACCATCGCACCCGGGTCCGCGCGGCCGCGGCGGCGCGAGCAGAGGAGCCGGCCGCTGCGTCACCGAGCGGAGACGGTCATGCTCCCCCGGCCGAGGATCCGGCGCCACTCTCGACGGATATCGGAGACCGGACGCTCCTGCTTCCGACCTGGGATCCCATAACCGCGCCGCTCCTCGCGGCGAATCTCGTGCGCCACGGAGTCGACGCCCGAGTGCTGCCGGAAACGCCGGAAACCATCCGACGAAGCATGCGGCTCAACACCGGACAGTGCGTGCCGCTCAATGTCATAGCCGAGGAGACGCTCGAGGCCCTCGAGATACATGGCCTCAAACCCGAGGAGACCGCATTGTGGATGCCGCGCACGGACTGGGCCTGCAATCTTGCCATGTATCCGCACTTCCTCAAGCAGCTTCTGGCCCGAGAGGGCGCGGGCGAGCTTGCAGTATTCGCCGGAGATTTCTCCTATGTCGATATTTCCCCGCAGGCAACACTCGGTGCCTACTTCGCCTACCTCTTCGGCGGACTTCTGCGTCGCATCGGATGCATGATCAGGCCGTACGAGATCGTGCCGGGCGCAACCGACGAGGCGATTTCGCAGGCGGTTTCGCTGTTCGAGGATGCCTTTCTCGGCAACGCGCGGCGCGACGAGCGACTCGAAGAGGCACTCTCGCAGTTCGACGCCATTCCGCGGGCGGGAGGCCGGAAGCCGAAGGTTGCGATTTTCGGTGATCTCTACGTGCGCGACAATGACATCTTCAACCAGGATCTCATTCGGACGATCGAGGCGTCCGGAGGCGAGGTCGTCACTACGCCCTATACCGACTACACGAAGATCATTGCCTCGGCGCACTTTCGGCGTCTGCGCCACCAGGGGAAGTACGCGGACTGGGCCATGTATCGGACGCTGTTGTCGGTTATTGAGCTACTCGAACGGCGATACTACGAGCGCTTCGAGAAGTGGGTAGGCCCCCGCATTTCTTCACGGGACGACGCCGTCGGAGAGAAACTCGATGCCTTCGGGCTCGATATTGATCATGCCGGCGAATCGCTGGATAACGTTCTGAAGATCTTCCGCTTGCTCGACGAGAATCCCGACCTCTCGCTTTTCGTACAGGCGAGTCCGGCGTTCTGCTGCCCCTCGCTGGTCACCGAGGCGATGAGCGAGAAGATCCGCCGCATTACCGGTGTACCGGTGGTTCCGATAACCTACGACGGGACCGGAAGCCCGAAGAACGAAATGATCGTTCCCTACCTGCGCTTCGCCACGGGAGCTCACGTGCGCTGATCCCGGGTGGCGGAAGCGCTCAGCCCTCGCCGGAGGCCTCGCCCTCGAGCGCCCTCACGGCCTCGTCGTGGTGAAACAGCTTCGCGTACTTCAGCGCAGTCATGCCGAGATGATCCACGAGATCGGTGCGTGCATTCCATTCGAGGAGAAGCTTCAACGTGTCGGCGTGACCTTCGCTTGCGGCGAGAATTGCCGCGCTCTGTCCGTAGGTGCTGACCATATCCGGATCCGCGCCCGCCTCGAGAAGCTGCCGCGTAATCGCGACCTGACCGGTGCCGGCGGCCTCCATGAGGGGGCTCGTGCCGCGGTCCCCACTCTGCTCGTCGACATGGGCACCGTAGTCCACGAGTAGCCGCACGAGGTGCGGGTTCCCGCTGCGCACCGCGAGAAACAGTGCCGGGAGCCCCGACTCGTCACGGACATCGGGCGAATAACCGAGAAGCAGAAAGCCGCGAGCGGCACGCTCGTTTCCCTGTCCCACGGCCTCGAGAAAGGTGCGCTCGGTGAGCGCAAAACCGGACGAGATGAGCTCCTCGCGCGCCTCCGCGATTCGACGGACACGCTCATACTCCGATCTGTCCGCGATCAACTCCTCGGCGAGTCGATCCGGCTCCTCGAAGCGCCGGAAGCCCTCGAGGTACTCTCCGACGTCCACATCGGCCGGAGCGAGCACATACAAACCTTTGTCCGTGCCGATCGCGTAACCGGCGAGAAGCGAGCTCCATGTCTGAGGAGGCAATTGATCCTTCGCCCACAGCACGAGGTGCGACACCCCGCCGAGATTTCGCCGGATCTCCTCCGTAGTCATCCCCCGCCAACTCTCGCGGACACGGTACACCGATGCGTCGATGCCGTTGTCCGAAAGCGCGCGCAGAAGGGGCTCGATGGGCAATGTATCCGAGGCGTTTGCAAAGAGTCCTACTTTCACTGCTTACGATGATCGGAGTTGTCGTGCACGGGCTTAACTCACTTCAAGTGGCGACGCAGGGCCTCGTCGAGCATCGAGTTCAGCCCGTCCTTGAGATCCCGGTACATGCTGGTGACGGTCTCGAGCCGATCCCGCAGCTCCCAATCGTCCTCTTCGAGCAGCAGCTGGTAGGGTCGCAGTCCCAGGGTCTCGGCGATGCGCTCAAGGGCCTCGGCGGACGGATTCCTGCGGGCACGCTCGATCTCGCTCAGATAGCTGTCGGAAAAGCCCGCGCGCTTTGCGACATCCGCCTGCGAGAGCCCGGCGCGTTTGCGCGCCTGCTTCACGTTCCGCGCGATCACCTGTTGTACGCGTGTCATCTCGGGAAAACATCTTTGCGGGAGCTCTGTCGCCCTGCAAGGTGTCCCCGGCGTGGGATGCGGTCGACCCCCGGCGTGCAGCCGACTGCCGGCCGGCCGCGCACCGTGGAGCCGCACCGGGCGATTGACACGCCACCCCCCGGCGTGATTTCTGGAAGTATCTATGAAGGTCCATCACATCCCCAGCGATACGCGCGTCAATCCCTTCGGGCGTGACCGGTTCTTCTCCGGAGGCCGCGAGGCAGTACTCGTCATCCATGGATTCACGGGGCGCACGAGCGAGATGGTCTATCTCGCCACGGAGCTCAACAATCACGGGTACACCGTGTGGGTGCCGCGCCTTCCCGGGCACGGAACCAACGGGCGCGACTTCCTCCAGAGCGACGGCGATCAGTGGCTGCGCCACGTCACCGACGCGTTTCTCCAACTTCGCACCGACTATGAGCGCGTCTACATCGTCGGCCTCTCGATGGGAGGCGTGCTCGCCGCGCTGCTTGCCGCAAGCTTCGAGCCCGACGCCCTGGCCCTGTGTGCCCCCGCCCTGCGGGTACGCAAGTGGAACCTGTGGCTTGCCCCCCTGCTCGGGCGCATAATCCCCCGATGGCGGGTTCCCTACGAGCCGGACAGTGAGGACCCGGTCGAGCGGGAGCTCGAGCTCGAGTATTACGCCTTTCAGTGGGTGCGCCCGGCAGGCGAGCTGTATCGCCTCATACGGAGCGCGAGGCGGCGCCTGCCCGAGATCACCGCGCCGACCCTCACCATCGTCTCCGAAGCCGATAGAACGGTGCCTACCGCAGTAACGGACCTCATCGAGCGCCGCACGAACGCTCGGCGTACTCACAGGGTACACCTCGTGGAAAGCGGCCACGTCGTCGTGAACGACGTCGACCGCGGGCGCGTTGCGGAGGAAATCCGTGCGTGGTTTGCCGCTACCAGCGGTGGTGAACGTAGTCCCTGATGTAGCGCTCGTAGACGTCGTCGACCACCTCGACCTGTTCGGGCGTGAGATCCTTCGTGTCCGACGCTTCCACGTTCTGCTCGACCTGGCTCGGCCGTGATGCACCGGGAATGACCGTACTCACCTCGTCGTGCATGAGGATCCACTTCAGCGCCAGCATCGGCAGTGGACGCTCATCGTCGAGTCGCATTTTGAGCGATTCCACCGCGTCGAGTCCGGTCTCGAAGGGAACACCGGCGAAGGTTTCTCCCTTATCGAAAGCCGCTCCCTCCCGGTTGAAGTTGCGGTGGTCTCCCTCCTCGAAGGTGCTGCTGCGGGTGAGCTTTCCCGAAAGAAGCCCGCTTGCAAGGGGAACACGCACGATAATGCCCACGTCACGACGGCGCGCCTCGGAGAAGAAGAGCTCGGCGGGACGATGGCGGAACATGTTGAAGATGATCTGTACGGTGGCCACGTTCCGATACTCGATCGCCTTGAGCCCTTCCTCCACCTTCTCAACCGACACGCCCAGGTTGCGGATCTTGCCCTCCTCTTTCAGGCGATCGAAGATTTCGAACACCTCCGGGCGATAGTACACCTCCGTCGGGGGGCAATGGAGCTGAATGAGATCCAGGGTCTCGAGGCCCGTATTCTCGAGGCTCTGCTCCACGAACTCCCGCATTGCCGCCGGGGTGTAGCTGTCCGCCACATGCGGCTGCAGGCGCCGTCCGCATTTGGTTGCCACACGCAGGGGCTCCGACCGAGCCCGCACGATTCGGCCCACGGCCGCCTCGCTCGCGCGGTCATCGTAGACATCAGCGGTGTCGAGAAAGTTGATGCCGCGGTCCACCGCGGTGTTCAGAATCTCCTCGGCCGTCTCGTCGTCGAACTCCGAGCCCCAGCCTCCGCCCACCTGCCAGGTGCCGAGGGAGACCTCCGACACCTCGAAGTCCGTTTTTCCCAGTCGTCTGTACTTCATGATCTACTCCCAACACTATTTACTTCGATCGTAGCATGCCCCCCTGTACAGGCGAAACCGGCCCGCAGAAACCGGGCCGCAGAAACCGGGCCGCTGCTTGCGAAAGCCGGGGGTTTCCGTTACAACAGCCCCGTGGCCCTCTTCTGGATTAAGAAAGCATTCTTCGATTTCTGGGATCATTTCCTCGTATCGATCCTGTTGAATCTGGGATTCATCGCCGTCGCGGCGGTGTCCTTCGTCCTCGCACCGGAGATTCAGCCGGCGGCGCCGGTGCTCGGGGTGGTAATTCTCATTGCGGGGGTGGCCCTGCTCTTCGTGTATGCCGCAGGGGTTGCCATGATTGCCCGCGACATTACCGACTACCGAAATCCGCAGTGGAGCTCGATTATCGAGTACCTGCGGGAGCTGTGGCCGGCGGGCCTCGTCTACGCTGCGATGATGATCGGCTCTTTCTTTCTGCTAACCATCGCCATCCCCACCTACGCGGCCATGAACAATCTCCTCGGGACGGCGGCGCTGGCCCTGCTGTTCTGGGCCGCGGTCATCTGGTACGTCGGGCTTCAGTTCTTCTTTCCGGTCAGAACGCGACTCGACCGCAGCTTCAAGAAGATCCTCAAGAAGAGCTTCATACTTCTGTTCGACAATCCGCTCTACGCGCTCGGCAGCGCCGTCGGCTTCGTGTTCATTGTCGGCGTCTCGGTGTTCACCGCCTTTCTGCTCCCCGGCCCGGCGGGTGCCATCATATGGCTGCAGGCCGGTTTCAAGCTCAGACTCCTCAAGTATGACTATCTCGAGGAACATCCGGACGCCGATAGACGAAAGATTCCGTGGGACCGCCTTCTCGTGGAGGATCGCGAGCGAGTGGGGAAGCGAACCTTCAAGGGCATGATTTTTCCCTGGAAAGAGTGATACGCCGCGGTGGCGTTCACCTGCTGGAGGGAGCCCGACGATCGCCGGCGTCGCCGCCGGCAACCCTCCCCCGCCGCACCCACCAGGTAGCCAAATAGACGAACGGCGTATCGGCCGCAGCTACTACGACCTTCAGAAGGTAAGTGGTCAGAACGATCTCCGCAAAGATGGGGAACGAGAACACCCCGGCGAATGCCCCTGTGGTGAAGACGAGGGAGTCCACGAGCTGGCTCACCATCGTGCTGAGATTGTTCCGTATCCAGATGCTGCGGACTCCGCCGAAACGCTGCTTCCAGAACGCGTATGCCCATACATCGTGAAGCTGCGAGACCAGATACGCCGCCAGGCTCGCCACCGCGATGCGCGGCAGGAAGCCGAAAATGACCTCGAGGCTCTCATGGGCGAAGTCGCCCGCGGCGGGCTCGAAAAGAAGCGCCAGGTTCATCAGCAGCGTGAACCCGATAATGACCGCGAGGCCGAAGTACACGACCCGGCGCGCCGCCTGCTTTCCGTAGTTCTCCGAGAGAATGTCGGTGATGAGAAACGAGCTCGCGTAGACGATATTGCCGAGGGTGGCGGTGACGCCGAGGATCTCGATGGTCTTCATCACCTGGATATTCGCGGCAATGACACAGACGCCCATCCATACGGCCAGCCCCTCACGCCCGAAGAAGCGGAACATGAGGAGGATGACCGCAAAGTTCACCAGCAGCAGGATGCCCCAGTAGAGCTCGTTCACGCCCCGCCCTTCTCGTAGGGCTGACCTTCGGCCGCCGGCGGGCGGGCCCGCCCGACGAACCCGGCGAGGACGACCACGGCGAGCACGTAGGGAAGCATCTGCACGAACTGACCCGGTATGGGAATCTGGGTTTCGAACATGATCCGGAAGGACTCCGCGAAGCCGAACAGAAGTGCCGCCAGCACCGCCCCGATCGGATGAAAGCGTCCGAATATCATCGCCGCAAGGGCGATGTAGCCGCGGCCGCCGGTCATCCCGCTCACCCACTGGGCCGGATAGAGGGTTGCCGCCGAGAAGCCGACCATTGCCCCCGAGATGAGCACGCCGGCGTACCGCATCAGGTAGACGTCGATGCCGACGGTATCCGCCGATTCCGGATTCTCGCCAACGGAACGCAACCGCAAGCCGAAGGGCGTTTTGAAGAGCACGTACCAGGCGATCACGGCGATCGGGATGAGGGCAAGAGCCACCACGTTCGTACCGAAGAGGTCCGGTGCCGTGAAGGGGTTGCTCGGCGACTGGGTTTCCTGCCCGAAGATGCGCTGGGAGAGAAAGCGGGAGATCCCCACCGCGAGTATGTTTATGGCGACGCCGGAGACGATCTGGTTGACCCGATAGGTCACGGTGGCAATCGCGTGGATGAGCGCCATGAGGATGCCCGCAAGGATCGCGACGAGCAGGCCCATGAAGAAGCTCTGGAACACCAGCGCGCCCCAGACGATGGCGAAGGTGGTTACGATCATGATGCCCTCGAGGGCGATATTGATGATACCGCTTCGCTCGGAGAACACCCCGCCGATGGAGGCAAAGGCGATCGGTGCCGAGACCTGCAGCCCGCGGACCAGAAACTCTCCGAGAACTTCCATCTAACCGGCCTCCCTCTGGCGCACACGCTTTATGTAGCGGGCGATGATTTCATTCGTGACGACGATGATGATGATCATCGCACCGGTGATAACATCGGTAACCGAATTGGGCACGGAGGTGTAGAGCTGCAATCCGTAGCCGGCCTGCTTGAGGAAGCTGAACAGGAGCGCCCCGAACACCACCCCGATGGGATTGTTCCGTCCGATCAGCGCAATGGCGATACCGTCGAACCCGAGTCCACGGGCGATCTCATAGGTATA
Source organism: uncultured Spirochaetaceae bacterium (assembly GCA_964402885.1). Lineage (GTDB taxonomy): Bacteria > Spirochaetota > Spirochaetia > DSM-27196 > PWMO01 > JAAAOH01. The sequence continues at coordinate 18,498 of CAYOFA010000004.1, read as the reverse complement.
GAACCCGCGAATGGCGAATATCTCCTGCAATCCGATGAGACCCGCGAGTCCGCCGCTGAGAAGAAAGGAACCGACCTGCACGCGCTCCACCTTGATACCGGAGTACCGGGAGGCATCCATGGCCGTGCCCACCGAGCGGACCTCGAAGCCGTAGCGGGTCTTGAAAATGAAAAACCACAGCAGAAAACCCATGATGATGGCCACGAGAAGGCTGTAATCGAGGTATACGTGATCACCGACGTCCCAGCCGAGTGCCCGGAAGAGCGGGTTGAAGCGTCCGAATAACGCCGTTTCGCGAATGGGCGCGGTCTGCGGCTCCAGGCTCTCCCCGGCCTCTATGCCCGAGAAGACGTTGTTCACGAGGTAGTTGATGAGCAACACGGCGATGTTGTTGAACATGATGGTCGTGATGACCTCGTGAACCCCGCGCTTGACCTTCAGTATCGCGGGAATCGCGGCCCACATGGCGCCGCCGATCATGCTGAACAGGACTACCACCGGAACGTGGAGAAACGCCGGAAGCTGAAAGTAGATACCCGCGAGCGCCCCGATGAAGCCGCCGAAGAAATACTGCCCCTCGGCGCCGATATTGAACACGCTCGCGCGGAACGCGATGGCAACCGCGATACCGGCGAGAAAGAGCGGAATCGCCTGGGACAACACCGTCCCCAACCGTGACGGGTTCCCGGTCGTCATACGGATGATGGCTTCCACCGCCTTTGCCGGACTTTCTCCCACGGCAAGCACGATGAGGAGCAGGATGACCAGTGCCGCAAGAAAACCGATGAAGGGGGCGGCAATGGCCAGAAGGTCGAGGCGGCTTATGCGGCGGATCATGCGCTCTCTCCCTTCTCGCCCATCATGTAGAACCCGACCTCTTCCTTGTTCGCGGACTCCCGGTCGAAGGTCTTGATGATGCGTCCCTTGTAGATGACCCCGATGCGGTCCGACATCGACATCACCTCATCGAGATCGGCCGAAATGAGAAGCACCGCTTTCTTCTGCTCCTTTGCCGAAACGAGCTGTCGGTAGATGAACTCCATTGCCCCCACATCCACGCCGCGGGTCGGCTGGCTTGCCACGAGCAGCTTCGGCTCGGAGCTGAGCTCTCGCGCGATAATGACCTTCTGCTGGTTTCCACCCGAGAGAGCGTGGGCGGGTATGGCTTCTGAGGGCGTTCGGATATCGTAGTCGTCGATAGCCTGCCGGGCAAAGCGACGGATGTCCTGTTTCTGAATGAACTCCAGATTGTTGACGAAGGGCGCGCGGTGGTGGCGCCCGAGAATCAGATTGTCCGCGAGGCTGAACGGAAGAATGAGGCCGAAACGACTGCGATCGTCCGGGATGAACCCGATGCCCTGATCGCGGCGTTCGCGGATATCGTAGGGATGGAGGTCCTCACCGTAGAGGCGCACGGCCCCGGACTCGAGATCGACCCGCTCCATGAGGACACGAGCAAGCTCGTTCTGTCCGTTTCCCTCCACACCGGCAATTCCGTAGATCTCGCCTTCCCGGATCTCGAAACCGATGTCGTCGAGAACGACGATGCCCTCCTCGTTGCGGAACGTCACGTTCTCGACCTCGAGGACGACCTCGCCGGGGTGCGGCGGCGGGTTTTCGACGCTGAGGAGCACGGGCTTGCCGACCATGAGCTCGGCGAGCTTCTGCTTGTCCGCCTCGGACTTCGGCATGGTCTCCACGATCTTCCCCCGACGGATGACCGTAATGCGATCGGCAACGTTCAGTACTTCGTCGAGCTTATGGGTGATGAAGATGATACCCTTGCCCTGCTCGGTGAGCTGCCGGAAGGTGTTGAAGAGCTCCTCCACCTCCTGCGGCGTGAGCACGGCGGTCGGCTCGTCGAACACGAGTATCTCCGCTCCCCGGTAGAGGATCTTCAGGATCTCGACGCGCTGTTGAAGACCGACCGGGATATCTTCGATGCGTGCCCGCTGGTCCACGGTGATCCGGTTGTTCTCCATCAGCGCGGCAATGCGCTTCATCGGTCCGGCGGTATCGAGGGAAACGAGACGCCGAATCCGGCTGAGGATGCGCCGCAGCAGGGAGGGCTCGTCGCGCTCCGCCTCGGCGACCTCGGTGTTCTCCTCCCCGAGTATGATGTTTTCAGTCACGGTGAAGGGACGCACGAGCATGAAGTGCTGGTGCACCATACCTACGCCCTTCTTGATGGCGTCCCTGGGGTTGTGGATCCGAACCTTCTCATCCCGGATGTAGATGTCACCACCATCCGGACTGTAGAGGCCGTAGAGGATCTTCATGAGGGTGGTTTTCCCCGCGCCGTTCTCACCGACGAGCGCGTGGATCTCGCCTCGCTGCAGGTCGAACGAGATCGAATCGTTTGCCACCACGCCCGGGAACACCTTGGTGATCCCGTCCATACGAAGCAGCGCCATGCGCTTCCCCTTTTGTTCGCGGAAAACTATGCGGGGCCCGGACGGGCCCCGCCAATCGAATGCCTTCCTGTCGATGCGCCTTGCTAGAAGGTCTCGTCCGCCCAGTCTTCGAGCTTGTCGTCGTGATCGGGCACGCTGATCTCTCCGTCGATGATCTGCTGCTTGATCTCTTCGAGCTCGTCCTGGTACGGCGCCACGAGGTCTTCGTTGTACTCGTGCACCGCGTAGCCCACGCCGTCGTCATCGAGGCCGTAGGTGTTGTATCCGCCGGATACCTCTCCGCCGTTCTCGATGTAGGACTGCGAAAGCAGGAACACCGAGTTGTCGACCTGCTTCAGCATCGAGGTGAGAATGTGCTCGGCGATCGCCCGATCCTCCGCGGAGTCCGACTCGGCGAGAATCAGGCCCTGAGCGGAGTCGACACCGATGGCCCACTTGTCCTCCTCGGCGGCGGCGTTGAACAGGCCCGAGCCCGAAGCGCCGGCTGCGTGGTAGATGATCTCCGCGCCGTCGTCGTACATGTCGAGAGCAATGCTGTTGGCCGTCTGTGGATCACTGAATGCCGTCGGGTCCTGACCGATGTACTGAGCCATCGTCATGTCGTCCCCACGCAGGTCCTCGTTGACGTACATCGCCCCGGCCATGTAGCCGGCGTGGAACTTGTGGATCAGCGGGATGTCCATACCGCCGATGTAGCCGATCTTCGGATTCTCGACGTCCATGTCCTCGACGAACATGCCGGCAAGTGCACCGACGAGGAAGGACCCCTCGTGCTCGGCGAAGGAGATCGACGTGATGTTCGACTCCTCGGTGAGGTCAGGAACGAAACCGTCGATGAGGCCGAAGTGCGTCTCGGGAAAATCAGCCGCGACCTTTTCGATGACGTCGGTGAAGGCGAAGCCCACGCCGAAGATCAGGCCATAGCCGTCCTCGGCCATCACCCGCATCAGCTGCTCGCGGTCCTGGCCGCCTTCGCGCGGTTCGAGGTACTTCAGCTCGATACGGTTGCCGTAATCGACGTCATCCGGATCGTCTGCGATGTAGCCATCGTACTCCTCGGCTACCTGCCGCAGCCCGCGGTATGCGGAATCGTTGAAGGAATTGTCACCGCGTCCACCGACGTCGAAGACAATGCCGATGCGGAACTCGGTCTCCTGCTCCTCGGCTTCGGCGGCCTCTTCTTCGGCCGGGCCGCAGCCTACGAGCAGCACAGCGAGCACAGTCAGAACAGCGATAAGAACTGCCGTCCTTTTCATTTCTACCCCCTTTGAATGTCACAGAACTATGGCCTTCACCGTACCCGGCCGACCGGCGGGTTGTCAAGCAAACTCGATCGGGCGCGAAACGCCAACAGTCGGCCCGCGACCGCCTCAGAACCGGATTGGGCGATGGTTATCTGCCAGCCGTGTAGAGAGATAGTCGGTGTCCAGGCCCAGGCTGTCCGTCAGGCGACGGACCTGTTCCTCGGCAAGCAGGTTCTCCTCCGCGAAGAGAAACACCAGGGCCTTCTCGGCGATACAGGGAACGCGCAGGGCATTGGTCATCGTCGGCTCGGCATCTCCGTAGAGCTCGCGAAAGCTTTCGTAGAGTCGGGAGCTCTCGAGGTTCTCGTTGAGCGCCCGCAGTTCCGCCTCGAGCGCACCGGTGTGACCGTACGAGGCCTCCACACCGAGCGGCTTGAGCACGAGGTAGGTGTACTCCTTGCCGGGCAGGTAGTGATGCTCGTCGCAGCGGGTACAGTAGTTCGGCTCGGTGGGGCTGTCGGTCTCTGTGTCACCTCCGACGATGATCAGGGGGTCGAAGTAGAGGGCCGGACACTCCTCTCCATCCACCACGTAGTAGCGGTAGGTGTAGAAGGAGTCTTTCAGACAGTGGTCGTGCTCACAGTACGCCGTCAGCGGGAAGACGTCGGTGGCGACTTCGAGCAGCATATTTGCGGTGGAGTTGAAGATGGATCGCCTGAAATTGAGGATGAGCGACGGGAAGATGAAGATGAGCCCCCGCGCCTCCGACTCCCGTCGCACGACGTAGGCAAGTCGCTCATCATAGAAGGAGGCCTCGTCGATGATCCATGTGCCCACCTCCGGATGATCGCGGATGACCTCCTCCAGGCCGAAGGAGTCCTGTATCTCGGCGATGTTGTCGCCGCACCGCTCGTAGCCGCCGCGGTAGGCAAGTGCATCATCCGGGTAATCGGGAAATCGCTTTCTGTCGAGAGCCGAGCGAATGAAAAACACATGCCGCCGGTCGGCTCCGTCGGTCTTCGTCATCTCGGCGAGCTCCTCCGCTTTGCGCAGGACGATGCGGGAATCCCGCCACACGCGCGAGGAGTACTCCGTCTTGCCCGAGCCCATGGGACCGATGACGAGAATCCGCCGGGACGGGCGGACGAAGTCGAAGTGATTGAAGGCGTGATGGATGCGGACAGCGGGGAATCCGAGGCTCTTGAGAAAGTTCGCCGTGTCGGCGTCGTGTCCATGAATCATTCGCCCGTTATATCGCAGGCCCGGTCGGTGTCGCAACCGACCTCGGCTTTACCCGTGAGTCCCCGGGCGCGTATACTGAATTTATATGGCGAAGACAATTCTCGTTTCCAACCGCATGTCAACATCAGTGGCACGTACTACCGACGGCTTCGAGTTCAAACAGAGCATGGGCGGCCTTGCAACGGGGCTGAAATCGATGCATGAGAGGGAAGGCAGCCTGTGGGTGGGATGGAGCGGCCTCGCCGCCGATGAGCTCACCGAGGATGAGTCGGCTCAGATTGCCGACACGCTCAAGCGGGACCACAAGAGCGTCGCCGTGGACCTCACGAGTGAAGATCTCGACCTGTTCTACTACGGGTTCTGCAACCGCACCATCTGGCCGCTGTTCCACTACTTTCCCACGATGACCGAGTACGAGAACGAGACATGGGATGCATACGAGGAGGTGAACCGAAAGTTTTTCAACCGTGTCATGGAGGTGGCCGACGAGCACGACTACATCTGGGTGCACGACTACCACCTGATGCTCCTGCCGCAGATGCTGAAAGAGGCTCTGCCGCACTCGCACATCGGCTTCTTCCTCCATATCCCCTTTCCCTCCTACGAGGTCTTCCGGCTTCTCCCCTGGCGCACGGAGCTTCTCAGGGGACTTCTCGGCGCCGACCTCGTGGGATTCCACACCTATGACTACGCGCGGCACTTCCTCTCGAGTGTCCGGCGCATCCTCGCCGCCGAGCATCACATGGCACAGGTGCGATTCGACAACCGGATGATCAAGGTGGATGCCTTCCCCATGGGCATCGACTACCAGAAGTACTCGAGCGCCGTCGAGCTGCCGGAGGTACAGAAAGAGCGCGACCGGGTGAGGCAGGAGGTCACCACCCCGAAGCTCATCCTGTCGGTTGACCGCCTCGACTACTCGAAGGGGATCCCGCTCCGCCTCAAGGCCTTTCACCGCTTTCTCGAGCGCTATCCCGAGTACCGTGAGCACGTGACCCTGATGCTCATCGTGGCGCCGTCGCGGACGGAAGTTCCGCAGTACCGGGAGCTCAAGCGCGAGATCGACGAGCTCACGAGCATCATCAACGGTGACTTCGGCACGATCGGCTGGAACCCGGTCTGGTACTACTTCCGCCCTGCCCCGTTTCATCAGCTCTCGGCGATCTACGCGGAATCGGACATGCTTCTCGTCACACCGCTGCGTGACGGTATGAATCTGATCTCCAAGGAGTATCTCGCCGCCCGCAGTGACCGCCTCGGCGTGGTGGTGCTGAGCGAAACCGCCGGCTCGGCCAGGGAGCTCGGCGAGGCGCTGACGGTGAATCCCAACAACATCGACGAGATCGCCGACACGATCAAGGAAGGACTCGAGCTTCCCGAGAGTCGGCAGATCGAGAAGAACGACCGGATGCACATGCGCCTCAAGCGCTACGACATCCACTACTGGGCACGGGACTTCATGCACAAGCTCGAGGGCATTGCAGAAGTGCAGAACTCATTGCGGGTCAAGCGCCTCAGCTCCGAGACCCGTGGCCGCATACACGAGCGCTACCGAAACGGCGAACGTCGCATCATCTTTCTCGATTACGACGGGACGCTCATTGCCTACGGCGAGACGCCCGGCGTGCTCGATACGCCGACCAGGGATGCGCTGCGGCGCCTTGCCTCCGACGCGCGGAATCACCTCGTCATCCTCAGCGGCCGACAGAAAGACTTCCTGGATCGTACCCTGGGCGATATCCCGGTGAGCATCGTCGCCGGCCACGGGGTGTGGGTGAAAGAGAAGGACGGCGACTGGGAGCTCATGGAGCAGGTTACTCCCGGCTGGAAGGAAGAGATACTGCCCATCCTCGAGCTCTACCGCGACCGCACGCCGGGCTCGGCCGTGGAAGAGAATGACTACTCACTCGTGTGGCATTACCGTCGCGCGGAGCCCGAGCTGGCCGCCGTACGACTCTCGGAGCTCAAGGACGCGCTTCTGAGCCTCATTTCCAACCTCGATCTCTCCCTGCTCGAGGGCAACAAGATGATCGAGGTGAAGAACAGCGATGTCAGCAAGGGGCGCGCCGCAGCTCGGTGGCTCGACGGCGGTGAGTGGGACTTCGTGCTCGCGGTGGGCGACGACTGGACCGATGAGGATATCTTCAGCATGCTCTCCGAGGAGCATTTCTCCATCAAGGTAGGTGTCGATATCTCGAGCGCGAACTACTTCCTCGAGTCGCCCGACAAGGTTCGGGAGCTCGTGCAGGAGCTCGCGGCGCTGAGCTGACTCAGGCGCTACGCCCGCCGCGGGTCGACGACCGGGTTTCTCAGCACACCGATTTCCTCGATCTCGACCTCCACAACGTCGCCATGCGCGATAGGGCCGACCCCACCGGGCGTACCCGTGAGGATGAGATCTCCCGGGGACAGCGTGAGGTTTCGGGAGATGAAGCTTACGATTTCGTACACGTTGAAAACCATCAGCTTCGTGGACGAGCTCTGCACCACGGCCCCGTTGAGTCGCGTTTCGACGTGCAGGTCGAGTACGTTCCCGATGTCTGAGGCTTTGACGATCCGTGGTCCGATCGGCGCAAAGCCGTCGAAGGATTTTCCCCGAAACCAGCCGGAGCGGTCCCCGTTCTGAATGTTGCGCTGGCTGACATCGTTTGCACAGGTGTATCCGAAAATGTACTCCGCTGCGTCCTCCATCGCCACATCTTTCGCCTCGCGACCGATGATGATGGCCAATTCCGCCTCATAGTCGGTGCGCTCGTCCTCGAAAGCGTACGACTCGAGAATCCGAGGGAGAACGATCGGCTGCTCCGGGCCCTGCAGAGCGTTCGGCGTCTTGGAGAACAGGACAGGCTCTTTCGGCGCCTCTTTGTCGAGTCCCTGCACCTGAATGGACAGGCTCTCCTCGATGTGTTCGTGGTAGTTCAGACCGAGGCAGATGATCTTCCGGGGGTCCACATTGTAGACCTCATCGCCCCCCTTCACAGGCAGCGTCAACATGTACGTTCTCCTTTCGGGCATTCTGTGCCCACCGTCGGCGAAGCCGCCGTTTTGCCGTCTGTGCCGGCGCAGCCGGGAGGCTACTTTGCCTGGGAGTCCGGATCGAATCCTGCAAACGTAAAAAGTTCGCACTGGATCCAGATGAAGTTTCCGTTCTCCGAGGGAACGAGGAATCGGGCGGATTCGGACTCGTCCCCGTCTTTGGTGAACACCGTCACCTTCTCCGTTGCAAGCACCGGATAGAGCTTGTCTTTGCGGAAGAGTTTGCTCATCCCGATGTAGTGGGAAGACATATGCGGGAAGAAGTCCTCGAACGCCTTCTTGAGATCCTTCTTGACCTGTACGTAGAAGATTCCGTTCTGCATGCCCTCGACTATAGCACATGGCGGGGGGCGATGACAGCAAGCGGGCTTCACATACCGCGAGCAATTCGCAATAATGCCCGCCTGTCATGAATCTCGATGCCGTACGAGTGGTGCTCGTGCACCCGAAGACCTCAGCAAACGTGGGCTCGGTCTGTCGCGCGATGAAAACAATGGGAGTAACCCGTCTTTCCATCGTGGGGAGCCCCGAGGATCTGGACGAACAGGAGATACTGACCGTGGCGGTTCACGCCGGAGACGTATACGAGAGGGCTGTTTTCTACGCGAGTCTCCCGGATGCTCTGGCCGACGTCTCACTATCGGTCGCCGCCACCCGCCGCATCGGTGCGAGGCGCAACAAGCTCCACCTCTCGCCGCGTGAGCTCCCGTCCTATATCGAGGAGAGGGGCGACGAGGCCGTGGCGGTCGTATTCGGCAGCGAGCAGCACGGGCTGACAACCGGCGAGGTGGCATCCTGCTCCACCATGGTCTCCATCCCCACCTCGCCCGACTTCCCCTCTCTCAATCTTTCTCACGCGGTGCAGATCATTACCTATGAGCTCTTCGCCCACCATGGCCACCTCAAACCCCGTCGTGCCGTGGCCCGCATCCGCGACGTGAACGAGCTCGTGAACACCGTCTGGACGACGCTCGACGAGCTCGGCTTCTACCGCAACACCGACGGCAGCGAAAGCGCCCGCGTCTTTCGTGACATCTTTGTTCGTGCAGGACTTCGCAGGTTCGAAATCGACTATGTGCGGCGGATCTTCGAGAAGATCCGGTTCATGACGCCGCGAGCTCGACAGTAACCACGCGGTGTTCAGTCGAAGTTCGCCACGATGCCGCGGGGCCGCGGGGCGCAGCCCGAGGCGTACAGGTGCGAGATGTCGGAGACGTTGAGACAGCGGGGCACGGCGTATTCCTGCGAGCGCCGGTCGAAAAGCACCGTCGTCACCGAGCTCGGCGCAAGCCAGAACCCCGCCCACGCGAGCGGCAGGGGAATCTGAAGGAGCAAGGCGAGCCAGGTCATCCCGAACCCGCCGTGACAGAAGACGGCCACCCGGTCGGTGTTTGCGTTCTCCACTCGATACCGATGCCCCTCCCGCCGATACCCCAGTCCTGCCAGAAAGCGGTCTGAGTGGACACGAATGCATTCTACCGTCTCCGCGAGCGGAAGACCGGCGAACTCGGGATAGTCGAGGTCATCCTCATGTGCACGCATGTGCTCGGGCTCCAGAAGCTGCTCCCCGGCCAGGTCCCAGGCCGGGATGTGACCGCGCGCCTCGCTCGGCACCCAGAGGCCTCGCAACTCTTCGGCCCAGGGGAGGATGACGGGACGGAGGCCCAGACGGTGCTCGGTATATTCGGCGGTGTGGATGGCGCGGTTGACCGGCGATGAGTAGAGCTTTGTGATCCCTTCCCGCTCCAGGCGTCGTGCCAGGGCCGCCGACTCCGCGTGGCCGTGAACGGTGATGGTGTTCTCGAAGTAGTCGGGGTCTGCGTGGCGCACGATGTAGAGTCTCATGGCAGACCTACCCTTCCCCATGTACGCGGCCTTCGTCAAGCCACGCTTTACATCCGCGCGTGTGTGCGCATACTGATGCAATGACCGAAGACCGCGTGCTCTACCTCGACGACTGTTTTGCCTGCGTCAACAAGTTGCCCACCGAACTGGTCGAATGGAACGAATCCGGCGATACGCCTCTTGCCGCGGATCTGCGACGCTACCTCGGTGGGACCGAGGAGACGTTCGTGGGTATCGTCCATCGCCTCGACAGGCCGACGAGCGGGGCGGTCATCTTCGCGAGGACTGAAGCCTGTCTGCGCCGCCTCAATGCAATGCTGCGGGAAGGGGCCATCGAGAAAACTTACTGGGCGGTGGTCGACACCCCGCCGCCGGAGGAACAGGCGCGGCTCGATCACTACATCCTCCACGAACGCGACCTCAACAAGTCCTATGCCCTCACCGGGCCGCGTCCCGGAGCGAGGCCGGCGTCCCTCGTCTATCGTCACATCTCCTCGAGCGATCGCTATCACCTGATAGAGATCGATCTGCTGACCGGGCGCCATCACCAAATCCGTGCACAGCTGCACCGCATCGGCTGCCACATAAAGGGGGACCTCAAGTACGGCTTTCCCCGGTCGAACAGGGGCGGCGGCATTCACCTCCACGCGCGCCGCATAAGCTTCGCGCATCCGCTCACGGGCGATTCGGTAACCATCACCGCGCCCGTGCCCGATGAGCCGCTGTGGCAATTCTTCGAGAGTGTCATTGATTCGTGAGTGTCGCACGCGTACCTTGAACAGAGTATGGAAGATACCAGCAAGGGCGATATCCACTACATCAGGCGCGACCGGGAGCTCGTTCTGTATCTTTCCGGGGAAATAACCGCGCCGCTGGCCATCGCGCTCTACGAGCATCTGCAGCCGCACGCCAACGCCGAGGACATAGATCACGTGCACATCGACCTCAGTCGTGTCTCCTACATGGACAGCACCACGGTCGGAACCTTCATCAAGATCCGCAAGACATTCGAGCGCCACAACGGCGCGATGTGCCTGTGGAATCTTTCCTCCGACTCACGGCGGATCCTGTCGGGGATGCACCTGCTCGACTATTTCGAGGTCGACCACGACGCCGCGCTGGAGAAGCTGCGCGAGCATGTACTCCAACGCATCTCTCCCTCGGACAAGAAGTTCATCACCGACGAGTACGTCCTCTCGGCGCACCAGGATATCGTGGAGGCGGAGCCCGCGTTACAGTCGGACTTCGACCCGCTCATCACCATCCTCAAACAGCGTGTTCAGGACAGAGCGCGCGGCTCCTCCGACGAGTAACGCCGGAGTTCAGGTGCCGGGAAACGCAAGCACCGCGTCACAGACGTGGCGGTCGTCGGCCCGATTGACGATGGAGGCGTAGGCGGTTCCGATCGAGTCGTGCACTTCGGTGAGAACGTCGAGCTCTTCGTTCCATCGGGCCTCGCCGATGAACTGCACATTCAACCGGCTGAAGGGAACGGGCATATCCGATCGCGGGGGCAGCGCGTCGAAGAGCCAGTCGACGTAGCGCGCATTGTTCACATGTCGGTTCACATCCAGATCGGAGTATCGGGCGATGCGGTTTGCCGCGTGGTAGAGGTCGGTCGGCATGGCGATCTTACCGGGGAACTGCTCGATCGCGTGATCATCCTCGAGCATGACGGCCGGGTCCATGATGTTCTCGGGACGGCGCGGTCTCTTGCTTTCGAGGTCGAGGGTGAGCCAGGCGCTCGTTGCGCGGACGGCCTCCCTGCCGTCGGCCCTCCGCACGATGAAATCACGCAGCGCGAAGAGCTTTGTCACACCCTTCGGCCAGGTCTCCACCGTGACCTCGTCGCCCCATCGCAGCTCATCCGTCCATTCCAGCTGAACCCGAGAAAGGACCCAGAACAGATTCTGCTCCAGCAATGCCGCATATCCGAAGCCCAGCATCTCCGCGTGCCGCCATGCGGCCTCCTGGAAGTAGTTGAAGAGTGAGCTGGGCTTCAGACGTCCGGCCTGATCCGCGTCGTACGACCGGACACTTACCTGATCCTGATGACGTTTCATGATTGGGTACAGTATGTACGGGACTGCGGCACTCGCTCAAGCCCGTCGGGCCGGGGGCCGGAGCCGGGTCGGCGGGTCGCCGCTCACAGGTCGCACTCTGCGCAGCCGGCGGCTCCGCTCTCGAACTCGAGCGTCACGTGGTGGATGCCCCACTGCGCCAGCGTCGACTTGATGCCCGCTTTCAGCTCCTCGAGCTCGCTCAGGCTCAGATCCTCGTCGATCACCACATGGGAGGAGAAGAGGTGATAGCTCCCGTCGAGGGACCACGCGTGCACGTCATGCAGGCCCTCCACGTGATCCATCTCCGTCAGCTGCGACTCGATGCGGTCGATGTCGATCTCCGCCGGCGCGTACTGCATGAACACACCGAGGGCATGCTTGAGGCGCGGGACGATACGCGAGAGCACGAACAGCGTGACGGCAACCGAGAGAATCGGATCGAGGATCGGAAGATCGGCAAACAGGAGCACGATGCTGACCACGAGCACACCGATCCACCCGAGTACATCCTCCATGAGATGCAGCACCACCACCCGGCGACTCAGCTTCTCCCCGCCGCGCAGTCTGAGTACGGCAAGCAGGTTGAAGGCAATTCCGGCGACCGCAAGCGGAAGCATGCCTTCCGGATGCACGGTTTCCGGCGCAAAGAGGCGCGGGACGGCCTCCATCATGACGAAGATCGAGCCCACGAGAAGCACCGCCGCGCTTACGATTGCACCGAGCACGGAGTAGCGCTTGTAGCCGAAGGTCTGTTTGGGTGTCCGTCGGCGGCCGGCGATTCGTTCCATCGCCCAGGAAAAGAGAAGCGAGATGGAATCGCCGAGGTCGTGAACGGCATCGGAGAGAATGGCGACACTGTTGGTGAGAAGCCCTCCGATGAGCTCCACCACCGTAAAGGTGAGATTCAGAAAAAAGGCGATCCGAAAGGCGCCTTCGTCGCCCTCCTGTGCCTCGGGTACGTGATGGTGGTGATGGTGGTGGTGATCATGGCTCATGGCGATTCTTCCACAGCTCGCATCATCGGGACCGAGCGGATCCCCGACTCCTCGCGTTCGGGGCCCTGCGCAGTGAAGCCGAGGTGCTCATACGCCGACACCGCGTTCGGGGCGGCATTCACCGTCAGTATGCGCCGCCCCCGGCTGCGGCACTGTGAGCACACGTACTCGAGCAACCGCCGTCCGACACCCCGCCGCTGAACATCTGCGCCTACGAACAGGAGCGCGATGTGCGTGCAGCGTCGGATCTCCGCTACCCCGAGAATGTCACCCGTCCCTTCGTCCTCCGCGGCTATGAGCTCATGATCTTGTCCGGCCCGCCGCGCGAGCTGATCGGGGTCGACGTAGTCGAGGAACGCGCGAACTCCTTCTTCGCTATACAGGGGTGCTACCTGAGTGTTGAAAACCTCACGGATCAACCGGTGCACCGCGGGAATCTCCCCGTCGGTGACCGGTCTGCACCGGATGTACTCAGTGGACGTGGCCGTGGTCGAGCTCTTCCGATGTTGCCTCGCGCACATCGTTGACCGTCACGTCGAAGTGGAGTGTCTGGCCGGCAAGTGGATGGTTCGCATCAAGGGTGACTTCGGCGTCACCGACGTCGGCGAGGGTCACGATCTGGCGCTCACCGCCGGAGGTCTGCGCCTCGAACTGCATGCCGACCTGCAGCTCCGTTTCTTCCGGCATGCGCTCGCGGGGCACCTGGAATATCAGCTGCTCGTCCCGCACCCCGTAGGCCTTCTCGGGCGGAATCGTAGCCTGAACGGACTCCCCGGGGCCTTTGCCTTCGAGAGCTTCCTCGAGCCCCGGAACAATGTTCTGGTGGCCGTGGAGATAGGCAAGATCGCCGTGGTCTTCCGATGTATCGAGCACCTGCCCGTCGTCGTCTTTCAGGGTGTAGGCGATGGTCACCACCGCGTCATTCTGAATGGTCATCTGATCCTCCTCGGGGCACGGTAACACGCCGCCCCCATGCATACAAGGCGCGCTTCAGGCGCCTTCCGATTCGAGTTTCTGCCGTACGAACGAGACGATGCGTGCATCGACATTCGCCGATATCTCGCGAAAACGCTCCGAGAGACGTTTGACATCCGGAAGCCCGTCGGCCACGAGCACGGGGCTCATCTTGCTGGAGAAGGGAACGTCGCCGGCATCAATCCGGTGATGCTCGAAACCCCGCTCCCGTGTCCAGGTGAGCGCGTGCTCATCGCCCTGTTTGTCGTAGGAGAACTGAAAGCCTTCTATCCGCCCCGACCCCTGTTGCGGGTACCACACTACGAGGTCATGGTCCGGATCTGTGAACCAGCGACGGTATCCTTCTCCCGGGACCTGCCGAACGTTCCGGATTTCGTACAGCATTTCGTCAAAGGTATTGCTTATGTGCTTGAGCGGCAAACCCGGGAAGCCGTACTTTTTAAGAGTATGGACGATGCGGAGCTCAGGCGATGGGTTCACCGAAACGGGCGCACCGAGTTTGCCCGCTCCGGGGGTCCCGGCGGACAGAACGTCAACAAGGTCAACACCAAAGTCACCCTGCGACTCCCGATCGCCGAGCTTCCGGTGGACGAGGCGCACACCGCGCGTGTGCGTCACGTCCTCGGCTCCCGTATCACCGAGGGAGACGAGCTCCTCGTTCAGTGCACGGAAACTCGCAGTCAGAGCCGAAACCGCGAGATTGCCGAAGAGCGCGCCGTGGAGCTGTTGAGACACGCGCTGCGGCGGCCGCGGCCACGGCGCCCGACCAGGCGGCCGCGGGGCGCCGAGGAGGAGCGACTGAGGCGAAAGAAGCACCGCGGTGAGAAGAAGCGGCGCCGCAGGGATCCCGATTTGTAGCGACGGCTACCGCAGGTACTTCGCACCCTCGTCGGTGAGCTTGATGGTCCACTCCAGGTTGCGATTCGAGGTGTCGGCAAGACCGCGCTTTCCCGCCGCCTCGGCAAGCTTACTGAGCTTCTTGTAGCCGTACTTGCGGTAGTCGAAGTTGCGGTCATTCAGGGCGTTGCCGACACGGGCAAGCGCTATCCCGTCGGAGGCATTCTCTCCCCCACCGCACTGCTTCACCGTCTCGAGGAAGGTATGGAAGGGCTCAGCGAGGCGCTCCGTGCTTCGTTCCTTCGACTTGGGAAGGGCCAGAATCAGATCGGAGCCCTTCGTCTCCACGGTTACGTAGCCCTCTTTCTGCGCGTCCTGCACGAAGGATTTCCAGGAGCGGTATCCGAGCTTCGACTCGTCGAAGCCCTCGTGGAGCAGCTTCATGCGAATCTTGACGGGGCCGAGACCCGGCGTCTTTTTGTTCTGCCGCATCATGGCCGTCGCCTCGGAGAGAAGCTGGAAGGCCTGCTCCTTGCTGAGGGTGGTGCCGTCCTCTTCGGTTTCGGCGCTCGTGGTCTCCTCATCAGCAAGAAGATCCCGATAGTCACGATACTCATCGGCAAGGGCCAGGAGATCCTCGCTTGCGCTTCTCGCATCGCAGACGACGGCGGTCTGCGCGCCGCGGCGGCGGATGCTCACCAGCAGCGGCCGAAAGTCGGAGTCGCCGGTGACGAGGACGTAGGTCTGCACGTGCGGATAGAGGAAGAGCAGCTCCATGGCACTCGTCACCATCGAGATGTCCGCGCTGTTCTTTCGGGCCGCCGGCACGTGCATCAGCTGGAAGGACTCTCCGGCAAGCACCGAGTCGGCGCCGGTGAGGCGGGATCGCTTCCAGTCGCCGAAGGCATAGGCCACCGACACCCGGCCGAATCGGTTTGCAAACTCGAGAACCGCCTCTACCAGCGATTTCAGGGATTTCGGATTGACGTTCTCCGCGTCCCAGAGAACCGCCACACTTTGTTCGCTCATGGCCTCATTCTAAACCAAACGCTCAGGATCCCACACCCCCGAGCTCAGCGGTCGTCTCCGGCTCATCATCGAAGTCTTCGGGAAAATACCGCTCGCGCACGAACGCGAGATCGCGCCGAACCTCCTCCTCGCTGATGCCGAACGCGGCGAGGGCGTCGTTTACATGCCGCTTTGCGGGCCGCGAGTTGCGCTTCGCGGAAATCCGCTCGATAGTCTCCTCTTCGGGATCGATCGCAGTGAACTCGAAGAAACGCCGCAGAGCCCCCTCCGGGGCTGTGGTGATCTCGTCGAACCGCAGGACGAGAAGCTGCTCCGGCGGGATGCGGGGCCGCAGCTCCTCGAACCGCCTGTAGAGCTCGACGCCCCACCGATACTTCCGGCGAAAGTACACGGGCAGCTCGCTGTCTTTGAGCAACGGGGCGACGAACCGCTCGGTAAACGCAAGGAAGGAGCGGATGCTGTCCTCCGGGCGGCGCACCACGTACACGATCTGCGCATCGGGGAAGGCTTCGAGAAGTGCCGGGAGCCGGAATACCGAGGGGTTGCACTTCGCCACCACCCGTGCCTTCCCGGAGTGAAAGAGGTTTCTTCTCAGACAGCGTCGGTAGAACTCCATCGAGCGACGCAGCTCGCGATCGTTCACCCACCCGAGCCGGAATCCGAGGTCGGCCGACCTCTCGTCGATGAGCAACCGGGGACAGAGGAAGGTCATCATCTCACTGTCGAGGCGATGGAGGAACAGACCTTCATCCTCCTCCACATCAGCAATGCGGACCTCGTGCCCGTAATCGGAGGACTGGACGACGTCCACGTCATTGCGCGTGAGGAGGCGAACCACGGGGCGCAGCACGCGCCGCAGGACAACCGAGGGAACAAAGAGCTCCCAGGTAGTAAACATGGCCGCGGCGCCGCTGCGGAAGACACGGCGCTGGAAAAAGCTCGTTCCGCTGCGCGGGTGACCCATGATGAACACCGGTTTCTCGACCGGTAGCGTTCGCAGCTCCGGGTAGATCAGCTCGTCGAGTCGAAGCGTAAGCCGGGTGAGCGCAATCAACGGGGTCGCGAAGAGAAACCAGGTCGTGACACTGATCAGGCGACCGTGACGCGCGAATGCCGAGATGAGCAGCCCGAGTCGTGAGAGCGTCGATGTTCCGCGCATGCGGTTTCCCTCCTCAGTCTTTCAGCACGCCCGGGGATCGTGCCCCGAGCCCCCCGAGGCCCAGCACGGCCAGTGCAAGTATCGTAGTGAAGTAGAAATCCAGAAAGCGCCAGCCGATGAGGATCGTCCCCAGCGCCTGACGCGGGAGCACGCCGGTGAACAGAAGCACGAACAGCCCTTCCGCCCCGCCCGTTGCGCCGGGCGTGGGCACGAACGCCATGATCGCGAAGAGCACCCACTGAAGGACCAGAAAGTTCAGGAAATTGACCTCGTAGCCCAGGCTGAGCGTAAGCATCGCGACGACGGAGTAGCGACTGACCCAGTGGACAGCCGCCACCGCCACGTTCAGGGCAAAGCGCTGTTTACCCCGCCTGATGATTTCGGCGTACAACCGCTTGAACTCGGTGCCGAAGGAACGAAGCTTGCGCCGGAGTTTCGGAAACACGCCGAAGGCGCGCGCGAGGAGCAGCGCAGCCACCACCACCGCCACCACCACGCCGGCGGTGATCAGCCAGCCGCCGGTTCCCATCACGTCCTGTTCCATGACACGATTCAGTGCCGCTCTCGCCCGAAGCGATGCCAGGGTAAGCGCCAGCGGAAGCCCGATGGCGTAGAACGTAAGGTCTTCGACCGTCTGTATCGTCGTGAGGGAGGTCGCCTCGCCCAGGGACACTCCCCGCTGGTAGAGCATCCCGGCCTTCACCGGCTGACCCCCGACCGCCGTGGGCGTCAACGCCATCCCCAGCTCCGACATGATCGAGATCCGCAGCCCCTCCATGAAGCTGAACCGATGGCCGAGAAAATGCATCCAGTTCGTCAGCCGGAACGCCTTCGACATCCACGGCACGAGCCGCAGACCTGCGGCCGCTGCGAACAGCCCGAAGGAGAAAGCCTCGAGCTTGAGGATCTCGCTCGTGCCGGTAGTCACCAGGGCCACCACGACGCTGATACCGACGGAGATGGGAAGCAGAACGAGGAGCCGCCGTACCACGGCGCGGGGGTCGATAATCGGTTTGGCGTCCGGCATGATTGCTATATTGTACGCGTCTGGAGAAGAATGACAAAGTACACTATATAGACTACGAAGAAGCTCGCCCCACCCCATCGCGGGAGCTTTCGCTTCCATGCGGTTATCACGAAGAGCAGGACGCTGACCGACACCATAAAGAGAAAATCGAGCCGAAAGTCGCTGCTTCCGATCTCGATCTTGCGAAGCAGCGAGGTCGCGCCGAGCACCAGCAGCGAGTTGAAGATATTGCTGCCCACGACGTTGCCGAGGGAGATGTCGGTCTCTCCCCTGACCATCGCCACGAGGGACGTCACGAGCTCCGGCAGGCTCGTCCCGAAGGCGACCACGGTCACCCCGATGAAGCGCTGCGAGGCCCCGAAGATGTTCTCGGCGATCCACGACGCCCCGTCAACGAGAAGCTGACCCCCGAGAGCAAGGCCCGCCACGCCGGCTATCACCTTGAAGAACAGCAGCGGCATCGCCGCTCCCGGCTCGACGGGTATCTCATCGATCGGCACCTCCTCCAGCGACTGAGCGCCGCTTCGGCTCGCGTTTCGATAGAGGAAGTACAGGTAGGCAACGAGAAGGCCTACCATCAGGAGGCCCTCGAGCGTGGTGATCACACCGTATTGCCAGTACGGCGCCGCCGC
>CAYOFA010000003.1:48116-56300 GCA_964402885.1 uncultured Spirochaetaceae bacterium | reverse complement strand
ACTGCAAGCGGGGCGACACGTGGTGTCGTCCCGTCGGCGCCTCTCTGTCCGGAGAGCCGGGGCCGTCAGCCCCGGCGGGCCTTCCATTTCTCGTACCAGTACATCGCCGTCACCATGATCGCATGGACAAAGAACTCCGGGTGCGTCTCGGGGTCGAGCTCGGCCACCGGGACGAGCTCGGCGTCGACGATCTCGTGCTCATCGAGGCTCTGATCCGAGGCAAGATGGGCGTTGAGGGCGACGAAGGTGTGGGCGATGTTGTCCTGTATCGCGGGGTTCGGGCTGACCTCTCCGATCTTAATGAACTCATCGGCGACGTATCCCGTCTCCTCCTCGAGCTCCCGGCGCGCCGCATCCTCCGGTTTCTCGTTCTCGTCGACGAGGCCACCGGGCAGCTCCATGGTGAGCTTGCGGGCGCCCTGGCGAAACTGCCGCACCAGCACGAAACACTCCTCTCCCGCATCGTTTCTCGTCAGTGCCACCACCTGCACCCAGTCGGCTGAAGAAATGAGGACGAAGCTCCCCCGCCGGCCGTCAGCCGATTCCCTCTCCACCTTGTGGAGATCGAAAATCTTCGCCTGATACACCAGCTCCCGCGAGCGCTCTTTCCACATCAAATGAGGTCTATCTTGAGACATGGGGAAAAGTGTAGAGAAAGCTCCCCGGCTTGGCTACGGTTCGCCGCCCTCGTGTGCATCGGTCCGGCCGCGTACGTCCGGGGGTGCGTCGGCGTGACCGCGCCCGTCCTCCTTCGGATATCGGTAGAGCTCACCCTCGATACTGCGAAACACGTAGGCGTCGGCCTCCTCGGCCTCGAAATAGGACTCGGTCAGCGGCACCTTGCCCCCGCCGCCCGGCAGATCGACGGCGTAGGTCGGCATCGCAAGCCCGGAAAGCCGACGTCTGAGCTCAGTGACGATCTCCACACCGCGCCCGAGGGCAACACGGAAGTGGGACGTGCCGCGCGCGAGATCACCCTGAAACAGGTAGTAGGGCTTCACACGCCGGGCGATGAGCATACGGAACAGGCGCTCGAGCACCGCCACGTCATCATTTATGTCTGCAAGAAGCACGGCCTGATTGACCAGGGGGACACCGCGCCCGGCAAGCCGGTCGAGGGCGGCGGTGGCCTCGGGGGTGAGTTCGGCCGGATGGTTGAACTGCGAGACCAGCCACAGGGGCTGCGCCGAGCCGAGGAGCTCCGCGAGGTTCTCGTCCACACGCGCCGGCGCCACCGCGGCCGCCCGGGTGGAAAGACGCAGGATGATCTCCGGCCGGGCCGCTCGCAGCCGACCGATCAGCTCACCGAGGCGGCGCGTGGGCATCGTCAACGCATCTCCGCCGGAGATGATGACCTCCTGAACTTCGGGATGGGCATCGATGTAGGATGCCGCCTCCTCGACCTCCTCCGCGGTAATGTGGCGATCCTCGCTGGCGGTGAAGTGACGCCGCAGGCAGTGGCGGCAGTGGACGAAGCAGCGATCGGTTGCGAGAAGCAGCACACGGTCGCGGTAGCGATGGACGAGCCGCGAGGTGACCGCATACCGATTCTCCCCGAGCGGATCCCCGAGCTCCCACGGCGACACCGAGCGCTCCGCCTCGCTCGGCTCGAACTGGCGGCGGATAGCCTCGCCTTCGGGTCCGTCGGCGAGGCGGCGATAGTACTCGGTGACACGCTCGGGGAAGCTCATACAGGCGGTTCTAGCATATAGGCTCGCGCTCGACAACACCGGCGCGACACCCCGCTACCCGGGCGCCCCGCTGCCCCGGCGCCGCGAACAACGGCCGCTTGACACCGGGGCTGTGAAGGCAAAGAATTGCTCCGTGATTCGAGATCGCATCCGCACACTGCTCGAGGCGATGGAGGCAGGCGTTTACGAGCGCGAGGAAGCCACACGCCTTGCCTTTCTTGCCACGGCCGCCGGCGAAAGTGTTTTCTTCCTCGGCCCGCCGGGCGTCGCCAAGAGCCTCATCGCCCGACGGCTCAAGTTCGCATTCCGCGATGCCACCTCCTTCGAGTACCTCATGGGTCGCTTCAGCACACCCGACGAGATATTCGGCCCGATCTCCATACAGCGCCTGAAGGAGGAGGACCGCTACGAGCGCATCACCGATCGCTACCTCCCCGACGCCGACATCGTCTTCCTCGACGAGATCTGGAAAGCCGGCCCTCCCATTCAAAACGCACTGCTGACCGCGCTCAACGAAAAGCGTTTCCGCAACGGCGCGCAGGAGATGCGCATCCCGATGAAGGGCCTCCTATCGGCCTCCAACCACATCCCCGAAACCGACGCGGGACAGCGCGCGTTCTGGGACCGATTCCTCGTCCGTGTGCCGCTCGGCCCGATCGAACAGGACGAGAACTTCCATCGGCTTCTCACCGACTCAGGTGATGAGTACGCGGACACCGTCCCGCTCGAGCTCAAGATCGACGCCGAGGAGTACACTCGCTGGCAGACAGGTATCGACGAGGTCACCATGCCGCAGGCGGTACTCGAGTTTCTCTCTCGCCTGCGCCGCAGACTTGCCGCGCCGGGCGAGCGGGACGAACACGAAGCGATCGACATCTCCGATCGTCGCTGGAAGAAGGTCGCCAGGCTGCTGCGCACCTCGGCCTACCTCAACGGCCGGACCGCGGTGGACGTACTCGATCTCGGCCTCCTCAGGCACTGCCTGTGGGATCGCCCCGAGGAAATCGCTACGGTGGAGGAGCTCATATCGGATGAGCTTGCCCGCTTCGAGTTCGGCGAGCGCGTCGATCCCCGCCTCGTTGCGCGGGAACTCGGATCGCTCAAACGTCGAATCCGGGAAGCCACCCTCGAGACAGTCGAGGAGGAAACCTATGAGCCCGTGCTCTACCGCGGCGAGTACGTGCGACTGCAGGGCTTCGAGGATGCCGAGGTGGCGCTCATGTGGCGGGGCGATTTCGAGGCCCTTCCGGCCGAGGGCGGCACCGACTGCGAGCTGTTTCTCTTCAACGAGGACATGAGCTTCTCCGAAACCAGAAGTTATGGTGATGTGAAACGCTGCGACGAGCCGGCCGTTCGCATCGACGGCGCACGCTACCCTGTAGAGCACCGAAAGACCTGGTCCACGACGGCCCACGAGCGGGAGCCGGCTCCCGGAGAACGCGACGGCTGGCTCGCCGAGGCCGAGGCGCTCGCGACGCGATGCGCCGAAGCCGTGGAGCTCTCGGTCGCCATGCACCGCGACGGTCGCGCGGCTGACCATCTGTTCGTGGACAGCGACTTTGCGCAGACCGCCTACGCGGGGCTCGGCACCGCCGCCGATGAGTTCGAGCAACTGAGACTCACCGCCGAGCGCCTTGCCGATCAGTTGCGACGCGAAAGCTGATGCACATCTGTCGGTTCCACCACCACGATCACGGACTCGCACCCGCACTGCGGGAGAACCTCGAGGCGGCGCTCTACGAGTATTTCGTCTCCGAGGAGGGCGAGGTCGGGTCTCCGGAGGTGCCAGCGCGGCTCGCCGAGCTCATCTCCGACATCTCACGCGGCTGCGAGTACCGCTCCTTCACCGCGGGCGTGCCCGAGCTCGCCGAGAAGGTCGCCCACGAGGCCGTCGCCTGGTGCGACCAGAAGTGGGCCGAGGTGGCGGAGGAGGATCCTTTCGCGGCGGAGGAGGCCGAGCTCGCCTCGTTTCGGGCCGGCGCCGCCGCGGCCGGCACCGCGGGTCCCGGTGCCGCCGCCGTCGCAGCGGCCGGGAACGCGGGACCCGGCGCCGCCGCGGTGTCCCCGGGCGCCGCGACCGCCGACGCCCTCCGGGAGCAGGTCCGTGCTCTGTGGGCCCGCTACCCCGCCGCAGCGGCGACCTGGGAGACCTACGACCGCGCCGCGGCCGCGACCGGCGGTGGTGCCGTCGGTCGCGGGGCCGGAAACAGCGGGACCGGCGGCGCGCACAACGAGGACGTGCGCAATCTCCGGTGCGCGGCCCTGACCCATCGCGTGGCGGCAACCTGGAATCGGCTCCTCTCCGAGCGCCGCAGACACTACGAGCGGGCGTTTCTCAAGCGCGCGCTTCCCCCCTTCATCGACAAGCTCAACCGCGACGTACCGCTCATGGCGCGAGCCGCCGAGCGGGTGCGTGACTTCTTCGGCGACAGCAACAGGGCCTGGGACCTTCTCGCCGGGGAGTGGCAGCAGGTCGACTGGCAGGGCCTCGAGGAGGCTGCCGGCGCGCTCGGCGAGGAACCCACCGTGGCCCGACTGGCCGAGCTTCTCGGGCGCAGTGAGCATACGCGGCAGGAGTTCACCGAGGAGAGCTGGGAAGAGGTTACCGAGACGAGAAACGTCGACCTCGAGGCCCTCGGCCGCTCGGAGATCGAGGGCATCAACCTCGGAGCGGATGTAGAGAGCATCACCCCCGCTGAGCGTGCCCTCCTCGCCGACCCCGATACCGAGCTCGTGTTCTCCAAGCGCTTCGCGGACGACGAGCTTCTGAGCTTCGACTACCGCAGCGCGCGGGAGGTGGAACACACCGCGAGGACGGTGACGGTCCGCTCCCGCAAGCGCCCCCTCGAACGTGGCCCGATCATCGCCTGTGTGGACACCAGCGGCTCCATGACCGGGCGCCCCGAACGGATCGCGAAGGCGATGACCCTGGCACTCGCCCGCATCGCGGCACACGGCCGTCGCGACTGCTATGTCATCGCCTTCTCAACCGGCATTCGCACCTTCGAGCTCGGCGACCTCACCGCGGTCCCTGAGCTCGCGTCCTTTCTGACGCACAGCTTCCACGGCGGCACCGATCTGCGGCCCGCCCTGGCGGAGACACTGCGACAGCTCGAAACCGAGCGGTATCGGCGCGCGGATGTGATCGTTGTTTCGGATTTTCGAGTGCCGAAGCTGCTCGAGCGACAGACGAAGCGAATCAGCACGGCCCAGGCCGAGCTCGGCGCCCTCTTCCACAGTCTGACCGTCGCCGACGGTCCACCGGTGGATCACCTGCACATCTTCGATTTTCACTGGCACTACGACACGTCCACGAGGGACGGAGGCATTACGGCGCTGGCGGAAGTGTGAGCGGGGAGTTGGCGGCTGCCGGCAGCTCTCGCCCCCGGCAGCCGGCGCCGGGCTCAGCCCTGCACGGTACGCGTGGAGTATTCCTCGGAGATGTAGCTGTCGGCGAAGCCCTCGATGTCGTTCACCCAGTCGAGGAACTTTGCGGCTTCGTTCTTGTTGGTGTAGGGACCGACCCTCAGACGATAGAAGGTCCGCCCGTCCACCACCTTGGTGGTGATGCGACCGCTGAGCTCGTGCTCACGCAGGCGCTCGCGGGCCATATCGACGCGATCGCGGCTCGTGGTTGCGATGACCTGTATCCAGTACTCGGTCACCTGCACCTCACGCGTCGGGGCCTCGGGTGCCCGCCGTGGCGCCGTGCGCGCCGGCTGCACCGTTTCGGGCTCGGGGGCTCGTTCGGCGGGACGCTCCGCCTCGGCGGCCGGAGCTCGCTCGGCAGGTGCGGTATCGGCCTCACCGGCCCGTTCGGGCTCGGTTTCCCGGCCCTCCTCGGCGGCCCTCTCCTCGTCTGGACGCTCCTCGACCGCCTCGCCGTAGACGATGACGACATCGCCGTCTTCCTCGGATTCCTCGTCCTCTTCGGTAGCCTCGAGACTCGGCCGTTCAGCGTCGGGATCGCGCAGATACTCGATGGCATCAAAGCCGCCGGCCGACCCCGACTGGCCGCCGCCACCGGCAACCTGCGGTGCTTCCCGCGGGTAGAAGAGCACGAGACCGAGACCGAGCACGGCAGCCACGAACAGAGAGACGGATACTATGACGATGAGCGTTTTCGAGTTTTCCATATCAGTTACTCTTCGAGGAGAGACAGCTCTGCAAGCTGCGCATGCAGACGGTCGAGTCCCCCGCGATTCTCCACAGTATGAATATCGACATCCGGGCGCGAAGGTTGAGGACTGAGCTTTCGTTGCGTCCAGAATCGCCTCAGGATGTCCTTGATAGGCAGCCGATCGCGCCGGTAGGCCCGCAGCAGCCGGGTAAAGAACGGTGCGCGTACCCACAGCGCGATATCGCACATCGCGTCGAGCTTCATCGGGAAGAGCAGCGCTGCGTTCACCACGACGCCGCCCGTCGCCGCGGCCAGCCGCTCTCGCACCATCTGCACCATTTCCGGATGGACGATGCGCTCGAGG
The DNA here is from genome assembly GCA_964402885.1 of uncultured Spirochaetaceae bacterium. Classification (GTDB taxonomy): domain Bacteria; phylum Spirochaetota; class Spirochaetia; order DSM-27196; family PWMO01; genus JAAAOH01. The sequence continues at coordinate 50,125 of CAYOFA010000003.1, read as the reverse complement.
TTCCGCATCGCCTCGCGGTCACGAAACACCAGGCCGCCGAGCTTTCTACGGTCGACGACGCCGTCGGAGTCGATGTACTCCTCACCGAAGGTGGTGCGCACGTCGTCGATTCGCCGCGTCAGCGCCTCGTGGCCGAGGCCGTCAACATCGATGACTCCGTACCCGGCGCCGGCGAGAACCTCAGTTACCGTGTTCTTCCCGGCGCAGTATTTTCCGGCAACGCCTACCACCATGGCTCAGTGGAGCTCTCCCCAGCTCGTGCCGGCCTCGACGGTGACGCCCAGCGGGACCGACAACTCGACGGCGGCTGCCATCTCCTCCTCCACGAGGCGTGACACCTCCTCCTGCTCCGCCGCGGGGGCTTCGAGGATGAGCTCATCGTGGACCTGCAGCAGGATGCGCGCCCCGCTGCCCTCGGCCGCAAGGCGGTGGCTCACCCGTAGCATTGCCCGCTTCACGATATCGGCCGCCGTGCCCTGAATGGGCGTATTCACCGCGATCCGCTCCGCGCCGCTCTTCACGGTTCTGTTTCGCGAGGTGATATCCGGCAGCGGTCGCTCACGCCCGAGGAGGGTGCGAACCGCGCCGTGGGCCTCGGCCCGGCGGACGGTGTCCTCCACGAAGCTCTTGATGTTCGGGTAGGTGCGGAAATAGGCCTCGATGAAGCGCTCTGCCTCATCACGGCTTATGTTGAGCTCACGGCTGAGGCGAAAGGACGACATACCGTACATCACGCCGAAATTGATGGTTTTGGCGATGCGTCGCTGCGCGGAGGTCACCTCCTCGGCCGGCACGCCGAAGATGAGCGCGCCGGTTTCCCGGTGCACGTCCTTGCCCTCGCGAAAGGCTCGCGTCAGCCCGGGATCCCCGGAGAGATGGGCAAGCACCACGAGCTCGATTTGCGAGTAGTCGGCGCTGACGAACACCCAACCGTCGGCGGGGACGAAGGCGGTGCGAATCCTCCGTCCCTCCTCGTCGCGGATGGGGATATTCTGCAGGTTCGGATCCTTGCTCGAGAGTCGGCCGGTGGCGGTCCCCGTCTGCGTGAAGTGGGTATGCAGTCGTCCCGTTTCGGGATTCACGAGCTTCGGCAGCGCGTCGACGTATGTGGAGCGCAGCTTGGAAAGCAGGCGATGGCGAAGCACCTTCTCCGGCACCGGATCCTCCCGGGCGAGCTCCTGCAGCACCGCAACGTCGGTGGAGTAGCCCGTCTTGGTCTTCTTCACCGGCTTGAGCTTGCGCTCGACAAAGAGCACCTCCTGCAGTTGCTTCGTCGAGGCGATATTGAACTCCCGCCCGCAGAGCTCGTAGATCTCCTCCTCGATGGAGGCGAGCAATCCGTCGAGCTCCCGGCTGTAGGCGGCAAGCATATCGGTGTCGATCCGGATTCCGCGAAGCTCCATCTCGGCGAGCACCGGCACGAGGGGGAGCTCGAGGTCGTAGAAGAGCTCTTCGAAGCCGTGCTCGGCGAGAAGCGGCTGAAAGACTGTGTAGAGGCGGAAGGTGATGTCCGCATCCTCGGCGGCGTAGTTTCCGGCGGCTTCGAGGGGCACCTCGTAGAAGGGCGGGAAGTTCCGCCCCCGCCCGTGATCGGGGAAAAGGTCCGCGTAATGCACGGTGGTGTAGCCGAGATAGCTGCGTGCGAGCTCATCGAGCCCGAAGGAGTTGGCGGTGGTATCGAGAAGCCAGCCCGCAACCATCGTGTCGAAGGCCAGGGAGGAAAGCGTGATACCCCAGCGCTTCAGCACCTTGTAGTCATATTTCGCGTTCTGCGCGATGAGCTCGAGCGAGGTGTCCTCGAGGACGGGCTTGAGGCGCCGTCGCACCTCGTCCTCGTCGAGCACCGGCCCCTCGGGCCCGCGGAGGGGCACGTAACAGGCCGCCCCGCTTTCCACCGCGAAGGAGAAGCCGACGGGGCGGGCTTTCAGCGCATCGAGGCTGTCGGTTTCCGAGTCGAAGGCGAAGCGCCCCGCCGCTCGAACACGGGCGAGCCACTCGTCGAGAGTCGG
>CAYOFA010000003.1:11884-48016 GCA_964402885.1 uncultured Spirochaetaceae bacterium | reverse complement strand
GCTGCCGCCGCCGGGCGCCTCGGCGCCGCGCGCTTCCGCGGGGTCGAGGCCGGCGCGGGTGGCGCTCTCCTCCATCAGCGAGCGCATGCCCTCCCGCTCGAAGTGCGGCAGGAGCGCAGCGAAGTCGAGGGGCGGGAGCACCAGGTCGGCGGGGCCCTGCTCGAGGGGCACGGCGGTCTCGAGTTTCACGAGCTCGCGGCTCATCCGGGCGCTCTCGCGGCCCTCCTCCAGCTTTGCCCGGCGGCTTTTCTGCGTGATCTCCTCGAGCCGGTCGTAGATGGCCGACAGGCTTCCGAACTCCGAGAGTAGCTGAGAGGCTGTCTTCGCGCCGATCCCCTTCACGCCGGGGACGTTGTCACTCGAGTCTCCGACAAGGGCGAGGTAATCGCCGACCTGCTCGGGATAGATCGACCATTCCTCGTGCACACGCTCGCGATCGAGCTCGGTGAAGTCGTTGTTCTCGGGCTTGAGAACCGTAACGTGCTCGCCGACGAGCTGCAGGAGGTCTTTATCGCCGGAAATCAGATAACAGGTCCGTCCCTCCGCCCGACACTGTTCGGCAAGTGTCGCCATGATGTCGTCCGCCTCGTAGCCGTTGACGCGCAGCGCCGGCACTCGCAGCGCGGAGAGCATCTCCTCTATGATCCCGATCTGCTGGTGAAGCTCCTCGGGTGTCTCCTCACGATTCGCCTTGTACTCCTCGTACTGCTCGTGTCGAAACGTCGGTGTCAGGGAGTCGAGCACGACGGCGAAGTGCCGCGGCTCGCGCAGGTCGAGGAGGCGATACAGCGAGCGGAAGAAACCGAAAATGGCGGAGGAGTTCCGCCCCTGAGGATTCCTCAGCGGCTTTCGAATGAAGGCGAAGTAGGATCGAAAAACGAGACTGTACCCGTCAAGCAAATACAGAGGTTCCGGCATGGGATTGTTATATCACGTCGGAGCGGGGGATGTCGTCGGGCTCGGGGATATCCGGCCCCGCGGTCGCCCGTCGACGCCACGGCCTCGGGGCCGCGGTCCGTCGTCGGGGGCACCGCTCGGCGCCGTCCGGGCCGCGGTCCGGCGCCGGAGCAACTACGTCGTTATGTCCACGAGCCGGCTCTCGGCCGCGCGGTAGAGGGACTTTCCGCTGTTGGGAAGCTTGAGCTCGCTGATCTCTTTCTTCAGCTCGTCGATGCGCTCGCGCATCAGGGCGCGATTCTGCTCGTTGCGCTCGAGCACGCGCTCGCGCAGCCGTGCAAGGGATGCCCGCAGGGGCGGAATCTGGCTTTCCTCATCGGGATAGGCCGAGCGATAGAGGCTCTCGAGCGGTCGAATCACCTTCTGGAAGGCATGAATCTCGCCGAGAACGGCGGTCTCGAGCTGCACGTAGCCCTCGAGAGATTCGACGTCGCGGTTCTCGATGGCTTGCTGCTCGTTGTCCAGAATATCGAGGTACTCCTGGAACTTCGCCCGCTGCTGGACGAGCATGTCGCGGAGTCTATGAAGCATTGCCACACGTTCTGAATAGTCCATGACGCCTCCTCAGCCGGATATGTTGAGACCCTGCCGGGGGCCGTTGCCGCCTCCGGCGTCGCCGGTGTTCTTCGCCGCCTCTTCCCACGCGTCACGGAGGGACTGAACGAGCGGGCGCAGCTGCTGCAGATAGGAGACGTCTTTCTTGACGTTGGCCTCCATGAGCTGGTTGTTGAAGTACATGTAGAGGTTGAACAGGTTCTCCGAGACCTGACCACCGTTCTCGAAATCGAGAGAGGTCATGAGCTCGGTGAAGATATCCTGAGTCTTGCAGATGGCGTTGTGGATGCGGTCGAGCTGCCGCGTCCCGGATTCAAGTCCGCCCGTCGCCAGATCGATCTGCCGCAGCGCTTCGTCGTACAGCATGACAATGATCTGGCCCTGACTGGCGGTTTTGACTCGCGTTTGCCGGTAGGCATCTACCGGGTTGGCGTTATAGCCCATGTTCACCTCCGTTAGTGTATTGCATGATCCGTCTCATCTCAACCTATCGGGCGTGCTCGATGAGAGTAGATACCGGAACGATATCGTACCCCCGCTCCGTTAAGCGATTTATGAGCAGATCCAACTTCTGGAACAAATAGTCATCCCGACCACCGTACGCGCTGCTCTCTCCGGGCGTACCCACCCGCATGGCGACCACCGACCCGGGCTTCTTCTCTTCGAGAATGCGCTCGACGATCTCCGAGCTCGAGCGATACAGGCTGGTCACGCCGGCGCCGTCACGCCGCGGCACCCAGTCGAGGGCGTCAACGTCGCGACTCACGTAGGTGTAGTTCATCTCCTCCGACGCACGGATGATGGCCGGGCTCACGAAATAGTAGGGCGCGTGCCACAGGAGCGAGAGCTCGGAACCGGTGACTTCGAAGTAGTCGTCCTCGTTTCTGGCGAGTCCTTCGGTGACGAAATCCTCGGTGATCTCGTAGCGGGCGTCGGTCATGTCGAAGTAGGTGTAGAAGAGTGATCCCACTTCGTGGCCTGAATCGTCTATTTCGCGGACGGCGCCGGGATGTCGCCGGATGAAGTCTCCGTTCACGAAGAAGGTCGCCTGTATGTCGTAGTCGGAAAGGGTATCGAGAATGCTCGTGAGCCCTTCCACGGAATCTATGGCGTTGAACACGAATGCAATTTCACGCGCCCTCGTACGGCTGCCGTGCGCGAAGTTGCGGAAGTCCACCTCGCGCCCTTCTTCGGGGAAGGGCTCGTAGCGTCGGACGGGCGGCGCGAAAAGGGCGGTCGTGCCGACGTCCTCACTTTGCCTGACCATGACGATATTCTCGTAGCTGCCCGAATCGAAGGTCTCGAGATACACCCGATAGCGATCGGAGGCAACCTCTGCGACCCGCACGGGAAAGCCGTCGGCAGGAACGAACGTTCCGTCAGCATAGCGGTATGTACTGCCCCGATTCACGACGAGGATGTCACCGGTGTCGCGATGATAGCCGTATCCGTCGGTGTCCGAAAGGGCGAGAAGTCTCAGGTCGCCCGAGTCCCACTCCACCTGCTCGACGCGCGAGCTCCCGCCGACCACGAAGGTCTCCGCATCGCGCCAGATGAGATGCAGCGGATCGGGGTGCGAGATGGTCCGCTCCGTCTCCCAGCTCTCGTAATCGCGCACTTCCACGCGATTTCTGAACAGAAGGGCGATCGAGCGGTCGTCGGGGCCGAGGGCCATATCGCGCAGGCCGCGGACGTCGAGCTCGGTCACGTCGATGTCCGCCGGCTCGACCGGTATCGACATGCGGTACACGGCGGTCTGAGTGCTGCCGCCGAGCATGCTCTCGGTCAGCACTGTCAGGGTACCGATGGACGACCACGCAACGCGCTTCACGCGCGTGTTTCGCGGAAGAAACAGGTAGGGGTATGCCACCGAGGAACCGGTCGAGACAAAATCGTCCCCGCGCAGATACAGCAGGAAGACGTTTCGCCCTCCCTTGTTGAGGAGTATCGTACGGCCGTCGGGAGCGATGTGAAAGCTGTCGAAGTTGGGATCGAAGACGAAGGGGATCTTACCGACGATGTCACCGACCTGCAGCAGCTCCTGATACAGGGTCCGCGGGAAGAACTCCAGGTCGCGCGCCCGATATACGAGGGAACCGGAGACGTAGTACAGGGAGCCGTCCGAGGCCCAGGACGCGCTCTGTACGTTGCCTCTGCCGAGATCGCGGAACTCCTCCGCGATAACGCGGTCTTCCTCGAGCTGAGTCACGGAGTAGTAATAGAGGGTGTTCTGCTTGCCGTAGATGAAGAACTGCGAGCCGGGCGCCCACTTCACGGGCGCGCCGGAGAGATCGAGCTCGATCCCCTCGCTGACCACGATTTCCCGCCCCTCTTCGAGATCCTTAAGCACGAGACTGCCGAACGCCGGACTGCTCTCGCGCATGAACACGAGAAATCGGCCGTCGGGAGAGGTGCCGATAGGTGATATCTTTCCGCTTCGGATCTGGCTGCCGTTCACGAAGGACGGGAAGTCCTCCACCGGGGCGAGGTCCTCCAGCTCCCGGTCGGTACGGAACACACCGTAGCGGTTCTGTATCTGCAGCTGTCCCGTATCCGGGAGGATGGACATCCGCTCGGGAAAGAAGGTGAGCTGCCCGAGCTCGGAGTCCTCGACATCGGCAAGAAAGAGGGTGTCGTAGGAGCCGAAATCCGGCGCATCGACCGAGGCACTGAAAAGCAGCCGATTGTCGTCCGCCAGGTCGAGCCCCGAGAATGCGGCCTCGGAGAACCCGACCCCCGCCACGAGAAAAGACAGCATAATCGCCAGAGCCGGCCGTCGCGGCTTTAGAGCTGCAATCACCATTTCTCCTCTAGTTTCGGCACTGCGTGTATATTGCTGAATGTGTCGGTGCACGTTTTCGTTTCAGATGCTTTCAGTTGAGTTCAGACGACTGAGGTCGGATCGGCGGTGCTGAGAAACTCGTCGAGTTCGCGCTCGAGCTCTTCGAGCATGCGCTCCATGCGGGCCATGCGGGCCTCGGCATGCATCGAATTCTGCTCCTCGATCCGTCGGAACGGCTCGTCCAGTACGGCTTCGAGCTCTTCGTACTCGTCCATCTCTCCTACACTATATCCAAGTCCCGTCCGGCAGGCAACGGAAATCGGTAGTCACAGAAGCTCCGCTGCAAGCTCGGCAAGCCGGCTTCGCTCGGAACGGTTCAGCGTCACGTGACCGAATACGTCCTGCCCCTTGAACGTCTCGACGAGAAAGGACAGGCCGTTGGAGTTGGAGTCGAGATAGGGACTGTCGATCTGATACGGATCGCCGGTAAGCACCACCTTCGACCCCTCGCCGGCGCGGGAGACGATGGTCTTTATCTCGTGCGGGCTGAGATTCTGCGCCTCATCGATGATGATGAACTGCCCCGGCAGCGATCGGCCCCGGATGTAGGAGAGCGCCTCGAGCTCGATCACACGATTGTTCATCAGCTGCTCGGCGTTCTTGATGTTCTGCTTGTGGTAGACCGACAGCAGATACTCGAGGTTGTCGAAGAGCGGCTCCATCCAGTGGGAGAGCTTCTCACTCTTCGCACCCGGCAGGTATCCGATGTCCTTCCCGAGCGGAATGACCGGGCGACTTACCAGGACACGGCTGTAGAGATGATCTTCGAGCGTCATCCGCAGACCCGCGGCGAGAGCGAGCAGGGTCTTTCCCGTCCCTGCCTTTCCGACGAGGCTCACCAGGTTCACCGCCGGATCGAGAAGGATCTCGAAGGCCATGCGTTGCTCGTCGTTGAGCGGCCTCACCCCCGCAACCGAGGGCATCTTGTGATCCACGAAGCGAATGAAGCCCGTCTCGTGATCGTAGCGGCCGATCACATGCTCATCGGCACTCCGGTCGCGCAGCACCACGAAATGGTTGGGCGGCAGCACCTCGTTCCACTGCAGCTCACCCTCATGCTCGAGCTGTGCCATGGTATCGGAGGTGGAGTCGAGGGTGGAGAAGCCCGCGTAGAGCTTGTCGATGTTGACCTTCTGCTTTTCGTAGTCCACCGCCTTGAGGCCCAGCGCCGTTGCCTTCACCCGGGCGTTTATGTCCTTGGATACGAAAAAGACCTGCTTGCCCTCGAGCTGCATTTGATAGGCGGTCAGGATGATCTTGTTGTCGGCGCTGTCGTGCAGAAGATCGGAGGGCATGCGCTCGGGGTCGGCGAGCACCACGCGCAGGATCGAGCCGTTCTCGATCTTCACGCCCTCGCTCAGCGCGCCGTGTCTTCCCGCACGGTCGAGGAATCGGATGGCGTGACGCGCGTTTCGCCCGCGCTCGTCACTGAAGGTCTTCAGCCGATCGAGCTCCTCGAGCACCCACAGCGGCACGACCACCTCATTGTCCTTGAAACTGAGAATGGCGTCCGGACGGTGAATCAGAACGTTCGTGTCGATCACGAAGGTCTTCAGCTTGCCTTTCTCCACTTTGCTCATGACAGCGGGGAGTATATCCCAACTCGTCCGCTATTGCACCCCGGCACAGCCATTCACTATCATGGGGGACTATGTCCGGACAGCCCGTCATCGTTCAAGGCGACAGCACGCTTCTCCTCGACGTGCATGATCCGGGTTTCGAAGCCGCGCGAAACGCCATCGGCGCATTTGCCGAGCTCGAGAAATCCCCGGAACACATCCATACCTATCGCATGAGCCCGCTCTCCCTGTGGAACGCGGCCTCGGCCGGCTGGGATGCCGACGATGTCATCGGTGTGCTCGACACCTACGCGCGCTATCCGGTCCCCGATCACATCGGCGAGAATGTCCGCGACCTCATATCGCGCTTCGGAAAGCTCGTGCTGCGTGCCTACGAAGACGGCACCGAGCTCTTCCTCGACGTCGAAGAGGAGAGCATCCGCGCCGAGCTCGCCGCCAACAAGCGCGTGCAGGGGATGCTCCGCTCCGCGGAGGTGGACGGGCGCCGCGGCTTCATCGTCTCCCTCTACGATCGCGGCACGCTGAAGCAGGAGCTGACCCGCATCGGCTACCCGGTCAAGGACGAGGCCCCCCTGACCGAGGGCGACCACCTCGAGGTGAAGCTCAGGGAGCAAACGGCCGACGGATATGACTTTACCGTGCGTGACTACCAGCGCGAGGCGGCTGGCGCCTTCTACGGCGACGGACGACCGGGCACGGGCTTCGGCACGGTCGTCATGCCCTGCGGGGCGGGCAAGACAGTCGTCGGGATGAAGGTGATGGAGCTCGCCGCGACTCAGACCCTCATCCTCACGACCAACGTCGCGGCAACCCACCAGTGGATGGATGAGCTCATCGACAAGACCGAGCTCGGCCGCGATGTCGTGGGGGAGTACACCGGCGGCAAGAAGGAAATCAAGCCGGTCACCGTCGCCACCTATCAGATCATCGTGTGGCGTCCCGATCGCGACCAGGACTTCCCTCACTTCGAGCTCTTCCGGGCACGCAACTGGGGGCTCATCATCTACGACGAGGTCCATCTGCTGCCGGCGCCGGTATTCCGCGTGACCGCCGAGATCCAGGCGCTGCGACGCCTCGGCCTCACCGCCACGCTCGTGCGCGAGGACGGACGCGAGAGCGACGTCTTCAGCCTCGTCGGGCCCAAACGCTACGATGTGCCCTGGAAGGAGCTCGAGCAGAAGGGGTGGATCGCCGAGGCGGTGTGCTATGAGATCCGCGTCGAGCTTCCCGCCGGAGACAAGATTCCCTATGCCACCGCCGACAAGCGCGGGAAGTTCCGGATTGCGAGCGAGAACGAACGGAAGATCGACATCACCCGGCAGCTCATAGAGAACCACCGGGAGGACGCGATCATGGTGATCGGGCAGTACCTCGATCAGCTCAAGCGGATCGCCGAGGATCTCGATGCCCCCATCATTACCGGAAAGACCCCCAACGCGAAGCGGGAGGAGATCTACGCGGCGTTCCGGCGAGGTGACCTTCGCATCATCGTCGTCTCGAAGGTGGCCAACTTCGCCATCGACCTGCCGGATGCCTCGGTCGCCATCCAGGTGTCCGGGACCTTCGGCTCGCGGCAGGAGGAGGCTCAGCGGCTCGGACGCATCCTCAGGCCCAAAGAGCGAAACTCATTCTTCTACACCCTGGTATCGCGGTTCACCAGCGAGGAGCAGTTTGCCGCCAATCGTCAGAAGTTTCTCACCGAGCAGGGCTACAAGTACCACATCGAGATCTGGGAGTAGGCAGTGGCGGACATATCTCAGTGGCGCAAAACCCTCCTCACCCTGCCCGACACCTCCTTCTTCGAGCTCGTGCGGAACTACCTCGGAGAGGTACAGACGCCCTTCAACAAGCAGTCGCTCCTCGACCGGCTGCAGGCCTTCCTGAAACGCCCGGCGACCCAGGAGGCGATAATCGCCTCGATCGATGAGGATGACGCCCGCTTCCTCTCGGCCGTGGAGTTTCTCGACGGACCGGTCCGCGAGCAGCTTCTGTCCTTCCTCGGCACCGAGTACACCCGCCTGGAAATCCAGAATCGCCTCCTCAATCTGCAGGACCGACTGCTGGTCTTCCCCGACGCCGAAACCGACCGACTCTACATCAACCCTGTCCTCGAACCGGTACTCTCGGGACGCGTCATCGGTCCCTCGGTGCTGTTTCCCCGCACGCCGGTGGAGCGCGAGCCCGAGGGCGAGCCATGGCTCACCGACACCCTCCTCGCCGCCGTGTTCTCCCTGCTCATGGAGCATCCCCTGTCCTTCCGCGCCGACGGCCGGCTGAAAAAGCGCGACGCGAATCGCCTCTCGGACACCGCCCCGCTCCTTCTCGAGGATGAGGGCCGGCCGCTGCAGCTCGTGCGACACGCACTTTCCAGGCTCGCTCTGGTGGAAGACGACGGGACCGACATGAAGGTGATCGTCGACCACTGGCGTGACTTCGCGCGACTGTCGACGCCCGGGCGCCTGGCGACCACGTGGGCAGCCGCCGCCGGAATCGGCGCCGCCGCGGGGGTCGGGGCCGCCGCGGGGGTCGGCGCCGCGACCGGTATCGCAGACGACGCCGGGTGCGTGCTCCACACCACGCTTGCAAGCCTGGAGCCGGGCTACGCCCTGCGCGACTCCCATCTCCTGCAGCTGATGGAGGTGGCGGCGATCGAATGCGAAACCGGCGGCGCCGGGCAGCGACCGGGCGACGCAGCCGGGTCGCGACCGGAGGGAGCGGCAGGCAGCAGCCTTCTCGAGGCGCTCTGCGAGCTCGGCGTCTTCTTCGACGCAGGTGACAACCGCTACGCGCCGCGCGCCGCCGCGCGCTCGGCGCTGGCATCCGACGGCCCGGGGGGTGGCGCAGGCCCCGCACGTGGCGCCGGCCCGGGAGCGGACGGCTCGGACACCTCTCCGGCCGGGGTGGTTACGCCGAGTTACCAGCTCACCATCACCCCCGCCGCCGCCCTCGGCACAGTCCTGCCTGCGGTCGCCGCCGCCGAGCTCGTACGCTACGACAGGTACTGCGAGTACGAGATCCGGCGTGACGCCGTAGTGCGCGCCTTTCGCGCAGGCTTCCGCGGCACGGAGATCACCGCGGCGCTCGAAGAACTGCACCACGCCCCGATGCCGCAGAACGTGGCGTTCTCGATCTCGACCTGGGGGGATGAGTACGAGCGCGTTGAGCTCCTCGACGGTGTGGTCCTGCTCGTCGATGAGAGCCACGCCCCGATGCTCGAACACAGCCCGCACCTCGCACCGTTCCTGCGCCGCCGCCTCGGCCCCGGCGCCTTTCTTCTCTCACGGGCCGAGGAACGCGAATGGCGGCAGGCGCTCGCAGACGCCGGTGTCGGCGCGGTACCCGAGGTGAAGACCGTGGGCGCCGCCGAAACACCGGAGCTGCGCGCCCACCGCTTTCGAGAGCCCCGCCGCGTCGCGCCGCCGGGCGCGACGGGTGCCGGCCGCGCCGCAGGTTCCGGCGCCGCGGCCGGGGCTCGCGCCTCCGCGGACGCGTCCACCCCCGGCGGCGCCGCGGCCGGGGCCCGCGAAGCCCACCAGGAGGCCCTCCTCGCGGCCGCTGACGCCGCGGCCCTCGGCGACGAGCAGCGCAGAGAGGTGCGCCGCCGAATCGAGCGCAGGCTCATCGTGGTGCCCGAGCAGATTACGCGGGCGGTGGTACCACGCGACGTGCCCGAAGCCCGCGGTCTCGATTACGTGGGGAAGGTGCGGCTCATCGAGCAGGCACTGTCGCGTGGCACCGACTACCTCGAGATCGTGGAGCGGGGAAGCGGCGGGGGGCCGCATCGACTCTTCCTCCGTCCGACCCGCCTGGACAAGCGCAGCACGAACCTTCTGCTGTACGGCGAAACCGTCGGCGAGGGTCGCGAGGTCAGCGTTCGGGTGGATAAGATCGGCCTGGTGCGCCTTGTGCGCGGCACACTGTTCGTGCGGTAGATCTGCTACAGAATGTGCTCGAAATGAGCGGCCTGGGCGAGGGCCTGCTCCTCGAACATACTGGTCCCCGGAATGGTCAGACAGCCGGCGGCCGCCGCGCGCGTGAGAAACCGGGTCTGCTCGGGCGCGTAGATCAGATCGTAGGCAATCTCGTGGCCGCGGAACTCGTAGAAGGCCAGCGGGTCGGCGGTGACCTCCGGCTCCATGCCGACTGAGGTCGTCTGCACGATGAGGGTGCCGTGCTCCTCGATGAGGGAGGCGGCATCGGGGCCGAGCTCCGCGACCACGGGCTGTTCGCCACCGACCGCATCTGCTATCTCCGCGCCCATGCGCTCGGCGCGTTCCGGCGTGCGATTGACGATGCACAGGCGCACCCCCAGCCTCAGCAGCGCGAACACCACCGCCCTCGCGGCACCACCGGCGCCGATGACGGTGGCCCGCATCCCGTCGAAGGCCTCCGGCCCGCTCGCACCGATGGCCCGCTCGAGCGGCAGCAGAAACCCCGGAACGTCGGTGTTCAGCCCGCGTCGATGCCCGTCGGTAATGAGCACGGTGTTGCAGGCACCGACCGGCACCACCGACTCGTCGGTCTCATTGAGGTGAGGAATGACCCCTTCCTTGTGCGGAACGGTCACCGAGAGGCCCCGTAGATCCAGCCGGACGGCCGTATCGAAGAACGCCTCGAGGTCATCGACCTGGAAGGGAACGTAGACGGCATCGAGGTTCTTCTCGCGGAAATGACGGTTGTGGTATTCAGGCGATGCGGAGTGGAGCACCGGGTTCCCGATAATGCCGAATACGGCGGTGTCGGGCGACTGCTCGCGGTAGCGGTAGGTCTCGGCGAGCACCCGGGGCGTCACATGGCCGGGAGCGGCGGCGACGTCGGGATTCGAGCTCGCGGAGGCATAGGAGAGATACCCGCCGAGACGGCGCGCCGCCACACGCGTCGGGAATCCGACGGATCCCATGCCGATGATAATGCGCTCCCGCGGCCCGGAATCGAGAAGAAGCCCGACGAGCACGAGCAGGTCCGCCGAGCTTTGCGGCGTCACCGCAAGCTTGGGAATCTCACCCTCGCGGGCGGAGACATCCTCATAGAGCCGTGCGAGGTCGTCGGGCATCCCCTCGAAGTCATGGACGGATCGGATGATGCGCGTGCCGGCCGACCGCGCGCGCTCGGCAAGCCGCCGGCCCTCGGGCGTCTCGGCGAGGTCGAGCTCGAGGTCGACGTAGTCGAAGCCTCCCGCGGAAATGGCCTGCGAGAGCATCGCCAGGCGATCGGCCTCGCTTCGGCTCCAGCTTCCGCCGTCGGCAGGTCGCCGGACGGTCAGTATACACGCCGGCCGCCCGTTTTCGCCTCCTGTCATCTTTGCGAGCTCGCCGGGGAAGCGAGCAACTGCGTCCGGATCCGGGTTCGAAAGCCGGTCCACGCGGAGCTCCACGAGATCTGTCCACTCGAGGTAGTGTCTCACGTCCTCGAGGTCGTCGGAGATGGTGTCCCGTGTGAGGGTAAGACAGATCATGGCTCGACCGCGACGCGAGGATCGATGCGGCCCGCCTGCAGGAAGGGCTCGAAATCCCGCGCCGGGACGGGCGGCGAGTAGAGATACCCCTGAATGCTGTCGCAACCCTCGGCCGCGAGAAAATCACGCTGCTCCGCCGTCTCCACGCCCTCGGCAAGGGACTCGATGTGGAGGCTGTGAGCCATCGATATGATGGCGCGGACAATCTCCTGGTTGCTCTGATTGGTGGTCACGTCCTCCACGAACGACTGATCGATCTTGAGGGTGTGAACCGGGAATCTCTTGAGATAGGAGAGCGATGAATAGCCGGTGCCGAAGTCATCGATCGAGATCCTCACGCCACGCTCGTCGAGCATCTTCATCGTACGGATGGCCTGCTCCGGGTCCTCCATGATGGCGCCTTCGGTGAGCTCGAGCTTGAGATGGCGGCCGTCGAGTCCGAGCGCATCGAGAATGCCTTCGATGCGCACGATGAGGTCCTGCTGCTTGAACTGCGCCGGGGAGAGATTCACCGACATGTGCAGGTCGCGCCCGCTGGATCTGTTCCAGTCACGAAGCTGACGCGCTGCATTGTAGAGGGTCCACTGCCCGAGGAGGCGAATCTCGCCGGTCTCCTCCGCGATGGGGATGAACAGGGAGGGAGAAAGCGGTCCGAGGTGGGGATGAAACCAGCGGATGAGCGCCTCGGCGCCGATGAGCCGACCCTCGCTGTCGACGAAGGGCTGGTACATCAGCCGGAAATCCTCGAAGCCGGCCTGGGCAACCGTCGAAAGCGATCGCTCGATCTCCGCCTTCTCCCGATAGCGATTTCCGATCGTCTCATCGTAGATCACGTACCGGCCGCGCCCGGCCTCACTCTCGGCGAGTGCAATGTAGGCGTTTCCCAGCAGCTCCTCTTTCTTGAGTCCGCCCGTGTTCAAAGACAGCCCGACGTGACAGCCGAACACGACGTCCTTGGCCGGCGGCTCGTGGGGGCGGGAGACGGCTTCCACGATGCGTGTGGCCATGAGCTCCACCGAATCAACGCTGCTCATGCCGGGCAGCGCAAAGAGGAACTCATCGAGTCTGTCCGACTGATAGAGATAGTCACCGAGCAGCCCTTTGAGGCGATCAGCGGTATTGAACAGAATCGCCTTGCCACGGTCGCGGGTATCCTTGATCCGGTCGTATGACCGATCGAGCCTGAGGACCCCCACCGCAACACTGCCGGAGTGACCGTTTCGTCGTTCGGGGTCGAGAAGCCCGGCCATGGCCCGGTCGAAGTGCCGCCGAATCGGCAGCAGCGTATGCTGGTTCTTGTTCACCAGATCCTCGAGCCAGGCAGTCGTTTCCTCCGCCTCGGCGAGCTTGCGCCGGAGCTCGGCGTTCTCCGCCTCGAGACGCTCCACCTCCGGGGCAACCTCGACCACCATGTCAGTCTCGCCGTCGTTTGATTCACCGGTCGTTACCCCGGCCTGTTCGTATTGCTCCATATCAGACATCAAAACACCCAATCGAGTGACGGAATCGGCAAACAGAGTATCCAGCCGAGCTCTTCAAGAAGCCCGGCAGGGGCCTCGAGCTCACCGGTGAGCGCGAGCGAGAGAGGCGACGCGGCTCCGAACCACAGCCGGGAAAAGGCGTTGACCGTTGCGCGCATCGTCGGAAGCGCGTCCTCCCGTCCGGGCCGTGCGTGTGAAACCTCGCCGACCGTCACCACGTACGTACCGGCC
The DNA here is from genome assembly GCA_964402885.1 of uncultured Spirochaetaceae bacterium. GTDB lineage: Bacteria > Spirochaetota > Spirochaetia > DSM-27196 > PWMO01 > JAAAOH01. The sequence continues at coordinate 34,915 of CAYOFA010000003.1, read as the reverse complement.
GTGCCGATCCACCCGTCCGAATCCTGAAGATATCGCGCAATGGGGTCATCCAACTGGAGATTGAAGGAAATTTGTCCCCGACCCGGCACCGATGTTACCGCCATCACTTTCTCCAGGTCGAGAATCCGCACCTGCCAGTAGGCGCTGCTCTCCCAGCTCGACTCGAGTTCGCTGCGTTTCGTGCGGAGGTGATTGCGGAACGGTTGATCGAGGAAATCCTGCATGTGCACCCACCGGGGTTCCTTCATCTGAACACAGTAAACCTGATCCCCGAGGCCCTTTATGAGGCGCAGCAGCTCGTGAAACTGCTCCGGCGTCTCGTAGGAGAGCCACTCTACGCGATAGGGGCCGTTTTCGCCTTTGGGAACCGCCCACAGGTGATGGGTAAGGCGGCCGTCCTCGCTGAAGTAGCCGAGCCCGAACCCGGCCTTGCTGAGGATCATCTCGGCGCTGCTGACCGCCTCCGGGAGAATCGTACATGAGCCGTGGGTGCGCATCCGGTGAAGCCGGCTCTCGTGAATGAGGGCGGCGTCTTTCATCGTCAGCCGATGCGGAACCGGCGGGCGTCCCTCCACCCGAAGGGCGGCGGGGTCGAAGGAGATAAAGCGTTCGTAGGCACCGGTGCCGTAGCCGAGGTGGTCGTAGAACCCCTGATCGAACATTCCGAGCAGGGATACGAGCTCCCCCTCCTGCGCGTCGTTCGCGAGGGCGTGCGCGGTGAGGCGGCGGGCAAGTCCCTGTCTGCGCCCGACGCGACTGGTGGAGACGGCCATGACCGCTCGCATGCGGATCTCCTGCGACAGGTGCATGACCGTGCCGGGCATCGTGGCTACCATGCATTCCGGCGTGTTTCTCAACTCGGCAAGCCACACATCGGCGCCGGAGAGAAACACCGCGAGGCCTTCCTGTTCCCGCTTCTCGTCCTCGATCCAGCCTACTTCGTTCCAGATCCGTATGGCCGCGGATCGATCGGCGGGATCGCTGTAGCGGCGCATCCTGATGTCGGGCTCCCGATGATCCCGTGTGCGTTCCATCCTGCACTCCAAAAAAAAGGGGACAGGCCCTGAGAACCCGTCCCCCCGATTATACGCGCAGGTGCTACTTGTTGTACACGGGCCTCGGCGTGTAACCGGTATGGAGATACGTATGAGACTTCTCGGAGAGCGGTTTCTCGAGGAAGTTCTCGTAGAGCTCCTTGATCGCCGTATTGTGATGGGACTGACGCAGCTTCTGCTTGGTGTCGTCGGCGTACAGCCCCTTGATGCGCTTGCGGCGAACGGCGTTCGTAGTGCCGTAGGGCTGACCGCCGCCGGAGATGCACCCGCCGGGGCAGGCCATGACCTCGATGAAGTGATAGGGAAGCTCCTCACCCTTCGCCTGAGCCTCCTTCACCCGCTCGATGACCTTGGACACGTTGGAGATGGAGTGCGCCACGGCAACACGAACCTCTGTGCCCTCGATGTCGATCTTCGCCTCCCGGACGCCTTCGAGCCCGCGCACCTCGTTGAACTCCACCTTGTCGCGGTCTTTGCCGGTGACGAGGTAGTGGGCAGTGCGAAGCGCCGCCTCCATGACACCGCCGGTAGCGCCGAAGATGGTGCCGGCGCCGGTGTAGAGACCGAGGGCGCTGTCGGCCTCCTCATCGGGAAGCTCCGCAAAGCTGATGCCCGCGGACTTGATCATCCGCGAGAGCTCGCGCGTGGTGATCGAGGCGTCTATGTCCTGCACTCCGGAGGAGTACATGTTCTCGTCACGCACGATCTCGTATTTCTTGGAGGTACAGGGCATGACCGAGACATGATAGATGTCGGAAGCCTCCAGATTCTGCTGCTGGGCGTAGTAGGTCTTGGTCATCGCCGCAAGCATCATCTGAGGTGACTTCGCCGTGGAGAAGTGCGGGATCATCTCCGGGTAGAACTTCTCCATGTAGTCGACCCAGGACGGGCAGCAGGTCGTAATCTGCGGCAGCGGTCCGTGTCCCTTCTCGGTGAAGCGGTGCACGAACTCGGTGCCCTCTTCCATGATGGTGAGGTCCGCGCCGAAGTTGGTGTCGAAGACAACGTCGAACCCGAGCCTGCGGAGTGCGGCGTAGATCTTGCCCGTGGAGAGCTCCCCGGGTTCCATGTCGAAGGCCTCGCCGAGGGCAACACGCACTGCAGGTGCGATCTGGACCACGGTCTTGAGCTTCTCGTCGCGAATTGCCCGCAGCACCCTGGACGTGTCGTCGCGCTCGAAAATGGCACCCACGGGGCAGTGCGCGGAGCACTGGCCGCACTTGATGCAGGGACTGTCATTGAGTGAGACGTCGGCCGCGGGTGCCATGCGCACCTCGTGGCCGCGCTCGAGGAACTCCAGGGCGAACACGTTCTGCATGTCCTGGCAGACGTTGACGCAGCGACCGCATTTGACGCACTTCTCGGGGTTCAGCACGATCGAGGGCGTCGTGTCGTCCTGCGGAATCTCCGGGACCATCATCTCGAAGGGCATGTCGCGGACGCCGAACTCGTAGGCCAGTTCCTGCAGCTCACAGGTCTGGTTTCGTGCACAGGTGAGACAGCTGTTCGGATGGGTGGAGAGGATGAGCTGGAGGGTCGAGCGTCGGACTTCCTGCAGCTCGGGGTCGTGAGTAAGTACGCTCATCCCCTCTTCCACGGCCGTGGCGCATGCCCGCGGCATCTTCCGCGACCCCTCGATCTTGACGACGCACAAGCCGCATGCGCCCCAGGGCGGCAGGTCGGGGTGGTAGCACAGCGCCGGGATCTTCACCTTCGCCTGCCGTGCCGCCTTATAGATACTGGTTCCTTCAGCAACCTGGACGGTCTGTCCGTTTATCGTGCAGGTAATTTTCTTCATTGCAATCTCCTGATCTATTGTCTTACCACCGCGTCGAACTTACAGACCTGGAAGCACATGCCGCATTTGATGCATCGATCCTGATCTATGACGTGGGTCTGCTTGCGCTCACCGCTGATGCAGTTGACCGGACAATTGCGTGCACAGAGCGTACACCCGATGCACTTATCCGGCAGAATGTGATAGGTCACGAGCTCCTTGCAGTGTCCCGCCGGACAGGTGTTCTCCTGGATGTGCGCGAGGTACTCGTCCTTGAAATAGCGCAGCGAGGACATGATGGGGTTCGGCGCGGTCTGGCCGAGGCCGCAGAGTGAGGCACGCTGCATAGCGAACCCGATGGTCTCCATGCGGTCGATGTCCTCCATCGACCCCTGCCCCTTGGTGATGCGGTCGAGGATGTCGTACATCTTCTTCCCACCCACTCGACAGGGCGCGCATTTGCCGCAGGACTCCTCGACGGTGAAGCCGAGGTAGAACTTGGCGACGTCCACCATACAATCATCCTCGTCCATGACGATCAGACCACCCGAGCCCATGATGGAGCCGAGCTCCTGGAGATGCTCGTAGTCGATCGGCGTGTCGAGATAATCAGCCTTGATCATGCCACCCGAAGGTCCGCCGCTCTGAATGGCCTTGAACTCTTTTCCGTTCGGGATGCCGCCGCCGATGTTGTAGATGACATCGCGCAGGGTCGTGCCCATGGGGACCTCGATGAGGCCCGAGTTATTGATCTTGCCGGTGAGGGCGAAGACCTTGGTGCCCTTGGATTTCTCGGTACCGATTTTCGCGTACCACTCACCGCCGCGGGTAATGATGACGGGGACGTTCGCAAGGGTCTCGACGTTATTGATGACGGTCGGCTTCTGCCACAGGCCCTTCACCGCAGGAAATGGCGGCCGGGGACGCGGCATGCCGCGCTCGCCCTCGATGGAGGCAAGCAGCGCGGTTTCCTCGCCGCAGACAAAGGCGCCGGCGCCGAGGCGGATGCCGATATCGAAGTCGAAGCCGCTTCCGAGGATGTCTTTGCCGAGCAGGCCGTACTCACGGGCCTGCCGGATGGCGATGCGCAGGCGGTTGATGGCGATGGGATACTCCGCGCGCACGTAGATGAATCCCTCGTTGGCACCGCAGGTGTAGCCGGCAATCGTCATTGCCTCGAGAACGCTGTGCGGGTCGCCTTCGAGGGTGCTGCGGTCCATGTAGGCACCGGGGTCTCCCTCGTCGGCGTTACACACGACGTACTTGGGCGCATCCTCGACCTGCTTGGTGAAGTTCCACTTCATCCAGGTCGGGAACCCCGCCCCGCCGCGTCCACGCAGGCCGGAAGCCTTGAGCTCTTCGATCACGTCATCGGGGCTGATCTCGAACAGCACCTTCTCGAGGGCCTGATAGCCGTCGCGGGCCACGTACTCCTCGATGTCTTCGGGATTGATGAACCCGCAGTTTCTGAGCACGACACGAAACTGTTTCTGGTAGAAACTGATGTCGTCGATGCGGGCGTGCTCTTTGCTTTCCGCTTCCTTGTAGAGCAGGCGCTCCACGGGGCGGCCCTTGAGGCACTGCTCGGAAACGATGTCGACAGCGTCCTCCGGCTTCACCTCCACGTAGAAGGACTCATCCGGCAGAACCTTGACGACGGGCCCGCGCTCACAGAAACCGAAGCAGCCGGTCTTGACCACCTGAACATCCTCGTTGAGGTTCTGCTTCTCCACTTCCTTGCGAATATTCCGGTAGATGCCGTCGGCATCGGTGGATTCACAGCCGGTTCCGCCGCACACAAGTACGTATTGTTTAAACGCCATACTCCTCCTCCGTTAGCCTTCTTCGACGATGTCCGGCGCCGGTCGGTCATAGATATGGTCCTCGAGCAGCCGCTTCTCCATGACGTGCTCCCGCACGATGGTCCGGGCGACCTTCTCGTCAACCTTGCCGTAGATCACCGTCGGCATGTCCGGCATGCGCACCTCAACGGTGGGCTCCGCATGATCGAGCCCCATGCTGCCGGTCTGTCGGACGGTCACGCTCTCGAGACTGTGAGCGTCGAGCTCGTCGAGGAACGCATTGAGGGTTTCTTTCGCACCGGCGGCGATGCCGCTCGTGCCCATCCCGACGATGATCTGGATGCTCTTGCCCTCTGTTTCCCGGGTATCGAGTTCGCGACGCTTCTTGTCGCGCAGTTTCTTGAGCTCTTCGAGACTCATTTTCGCCATCGCTAAACCTCCATCATTTCCAGTTCATGTTCCTGCTCGCGCAGGTACTGCCGCAGCAGTGAAACGGATGCGGCGGAGTCGAGCTCGCCGAGCGCCTCGGTGAGCTCGGTGCGGGAGAGTGTGTAGGACGCCTCTCCGCGCCGCCTGTATATCTCAACTTCGTAGGTGCCCTCGTAAATGCACATCTGCAGAAAGGTCCCCGGGAGATCTCCGATCGGTGGAAGGTCCACGTGATCGAGCGGCATCGTGCAGTCGATCGTGGTGCCGTCGCCGGGGCGGGAGGTGATCCCGATGTCCCCGCCGGTCGCATCAACGGTCTGCAGCAGGAAGGGCAGTCCGAGCCCCACCCGCCGCTCCGGGTGCTTTCCCGGCTCGCTGTAGAACGGATCCCGCGCGCGACGCAGATCCCGCTCCGTCATCCCGCGCCCGGTATCCTGCACGAGGAGGTGCAGGCTGCCGTCTCCTTCCTCCCAGCGAACCGACGTATGCTGCGACCCCGCCTCCAGAGCGTTCTGGAACAGGTCGAGCAGATAGTCGCAGAGCGTATAGTGCACTACGCCTTCCGGTGCTTCGCGATGATCTCCGGCAGCTTGTCCCGGGTCATCTTCCCGTAGACCTGCTCGTTCACGACCAGTACCGGCGCCAGCCCGCAGCATCCGACGCAGCGAACGGCCTCGAGGGAGAACTCGTCGTCGTCGGTAGTACCGCCGACGCCGATGTCGAGGAGGTTACCCACTTCGTCGATGATATCCTCGGCACCCTTGAGATAGCAGGCGGTGCCCATGCACACCTGCATGCGGTTTCGGCCCGGCTTGTTGGTCTTGAAGAAATTGTAGAACGTGACGACGCCGTAGATCTTCGCGAGCGGTATATCGAGCACGCGGGAAAGCTCGACGGCGATCTTCCGCGGGACAAACCCGTATACTTCCTGGGTGCGATGCAGGATCATGATGAGGTTACCCGGCTTTTCTCTCCACTCCTCAATGAACTCCATGAGCTCATCAGGGAGGCGCACCTCTTCCTGAGTTGCTGACTGCATTGGTCCTCCTCGGATCTATTGTTGAGTAGGGTTCTCCGGTTGATCGGTACTTTTTTATTGTAACACCCAAGCATTAGAAGCGCAAGTATTCACAATTAACAGTTTTCCGTACAAACCTGATGAACGGTTGCATAAGTACACCGACTTCTCTATTTTAAACGTCACAACCTGCAAATATCGTGATAGGATTAACATTATATGGATACCGGACTACACAAGGGCATCATCCTTCGCCTTGCGAAGTATCTGCGGGTGCTGCGCCAACTGAAGTCACTCGGCTTCGTGAAGGTGTTTTCCAACAACCTCGGCGACGCCATCGGCGTGACCCCTGCGGTCGTACGCAAGGACTTCTCGCAGATCAGCATCCCCGGGAACAAGCGCGGGGGATACAACATCGACGTGCTCATCGAGGAGATACACATCGTCCTCGGGCGCCGCGCGACGTTTCCCGTGGTGGTCGTCGGCTGCGGCCGCCTCGGCTCGGCACTTCTGAACTACCGTGAGTTCGAGAAGGAGGGCATCCGGGTCGTGGCAGGCTTCGACAAGGATCCGGCGCGAATTGCGCGGGACGCCGCACCGCCCGTGCTGCCCGCCGACGAGCTCCCCGGTTTCGTGAAAGATCACGAGATCGAGGTCGGCATCATCGCCGTGCCCGACGAGGCGGCCTCGGAGGTATTCGACACGATGATCGACGCGGGGGTGCGCGGGTTTCTCAACTTCACCACCGTACAGCTCAAGTGTGCCGGGCGCTGCGATCGGGAGCACTGCTCGCGGCAATGCACCGTCGACAACGTCAACTTCGGGCTCGAGATCGAGAATCTCTTCTACATGATCACGTTTCAGAAGCCGGAGAACCAGGTGCTGAGTCTCGAAGAGCTCAAGGAAAAACACCACCGGGACCTGGGTACCGCGTAGGAGCCGTCACGTGTCTCAGACGATCCCGATCAGTCCGGACGATTCGCCCACGGTCATTCTCGACCTCATCTACAGACTGAAGGTGAAGGACGTGATGACCCGGGAGATCTACACCGTCGGCGCCGAGGCCACCATGCGCGACGTGCAGGAGATCATGCGGGCGAAGTACATAACCGGGGTTCCCGTTGTCGACGGGAAACGGCTGCTCGGACTCGTCAGCGTCGACGACATCATCCGCGCCCTCGACGAGGGCTATGTCGACGACCCCGTCGTCTCGCGCATGACCCGAAACCTCATCGTCCTCGAGGACGATATGCCGCTCTCCTTCGGTATCTCCTACGTGGAGAAGTACCAGTTCGGTCGTTTCCCCGTGCTCAACCGCGAGAAGGAACTCGTCGGCGTCATAACCAGCCGTGACATCATCCTCGCCCTTCTCGTGGAGCTCGACCACGAAGTATCACGCCTCGAGGAGCGGGTGCCGGATATCGGCGGCGCCCACCGCCGGGGCGAGGCCACGCGGGAGTTCAACATCCGCAACTACGATTTCGAGAACGCCGGCAAGGCCTCCACCGAGCTGCGCAAGCTGCTCAAGCAGCAGGGCGTCGACCGGAAGCTCATCCGACGGGCGGCGGTGGCCGCCTACGAGCTCGAGATGAACATCGTGGTCCACTCCCAGGGCGGGAAGCTCTCGTTCTCCGTCCACGACGACGAGGTGGAGATCCTCGCCGCCGACCGGGGCCCGGGCATCGAAGACGTGGAGCAGGCCCTGACCGAAGGCTACTCCACCGCCACCGAGTGGGTCCGCTCGCTCGGCTTCGGCGCCGGCATGGGCCTTCCGAACGCTCAGCGGGTCTGCGACGAGTTCGATATAGAGTCATCAGAGCGCGGCACCACAGCGCGCGCACGCATCCGATTCCCGGAGGAAGGAGCAGAAACATGAACGTCGAAGACCTCGGCAGCGCACTCGGCTACGAGTGCGTGCAGGATCAGTACGAAGACACGCAGGTTCGCGCGGGCTATACCTCGGATCTGCTGAGTGACGTGATGGCGAATTGCCCCGAGGACAGCATCCTCGTAACCATTCAGGCCCACAAGAACACCGTGGCGGTTGCGACCCTCACCGGCGCGCTTGCCGTGGTCATCTGCAACTCCCGTCCCATTCCCGACGACATGATCGAGGCGGCCCGCGGCGAATCGGTCGGAATCTTCCGCACCGAGAAGAATCAGTTCGAGGTCACCACCGAGATCCACGCGCAGCTGAGCGCATCGGGATAGCCTCCATGCCCACGTTCCGGGCCGACTGCCACATCCATTCCTGCCTCAGCCCCTGCGGCGATCTCGAGAGCTCGCCGTCGGCAATCGTGAAGCGGGCGGTGGACGCCGGGCTCGATCTCATCGCCCTGACCGATCACAACAGTGCCCTCAACTGCCCCACTTTTGCCGAGGTGGCCGACCGGGCCGGTATCGCGGCTCTCTACGGCATCGAGGCGACGTCGCGGGAGGAGGTGCACGTGCTCTGTCTCTTCGACACGGTGGAGGGCGCCCTCGAGCTCGGCGAGACCCTCTACGCGGCCCTTCCCGATATCCCGATCGTCCCCGAACGGTTCGGGGATCAGGTCTACGTCGATGCAGACGATATGATTCTCGGTGAGGTGGAGAAGCACCTCATCTACGCCGCCGACTATTCGCTCGAGGAGATAGGCGATATGGTCCTCGCCGCGGGCGGTCTCTTCATACCGGCCCATATCGACCGGGCGGCAAACAGCATCTACTCCCAGCTCGGCTTCCTCCCCGAGGGAGACTACAGCGCCGTGGAGGTGACGAAGTGGCCCTCCCGTCTCGATCCACAGGGACACGCGGTGATCTCCGATTCCGATGCGCACTTTCTCGACGGCATCGGCATGCGGAGCTTCACCTTCGAGGCCGAGCGCCCCGATTTTCGGGGCCTCAAAGCGGCGCTCGAGACACGGAGCGTCACAAGCAGCCTCGCCTGAGCGGCCACGGCGGCGGCCCCCGCTTTGCCAACCGCGGCACGACAGGTAGAATCAACCGGATGAAACGTTCGCCGTCTCGCCCGCGCCTCGCCCGCGCTGTCTCGGCTCTTCTCGTCTTTCTCGCACTCGCCGCTGCGGCTTCCGAAGCCGGTGCGCAGATGCCGGGCCCCCGCCACGCCCGGGGCTTCACCCTCGAACAGGTGGGGGACGCAACGCTTCTCACCGTCGGTGGCGACCGGAGTGGCGGCAGCCGCGGTGGCGGCGACACGGGCGACGGCTCGGGCGACGGCGGGGACGGCGCGGGCGGGGGCGGCGCGCGCAGCACCCGGTACCTGCTTGTCCCGCGCGGTGCACCCGTCCCCGCGGTGACCGGCGACCCTACAATCATCCGTACCCCCGTCCGCTCCGTCGTCACCCTCTCGAGCACCTACCTCCCGGCGCTGATCGCGCTCGACGTCGCGGACCGAATCGTCGGCCATGACCGGCGGGCGTGGGTATACTCCCCGGAGATCCGGCGGCGGATGCGCAACGGCCGAATCGCGGAGGTGGGAAGCGGGGGCAACCTCAACACCGAGCGACTGCTCGCCCTCGATCCCGAGGTAGTTCTCACCTACGACGCGGGCACGACCGCGGAGAACCCCTACCCCGAACTGACAGATCTCGACCTGACGGTCATCACCACCACCGAGTTTCGCGAGGCCTCGCCCCTCGGCAGGAGCGAGTGGATCCTGTTCCTTGCCACACTCTTTGATCGGGAAGAGGAAGCGCGCAGCATATTCGCCGACATCGAGAAACGCTACAGCTCGCTTCGCCGGCGCGCGGCCGCCACCGATGAGCGACCGACGGTCTTCCTGAACGCACCCTGGGGGTCCACCTGGGCGATGCCCGAGGGCGAGAACTATTCCGCCGCGTTTCTCGCCGATGCCGGGGCCGACTACGTGTTCTCAGACCGCCCGGGCCGCGGCACCCTCTTTCTCGACTTCGAAACCGTGCTTGCCACCGCCGGTGAGGCGGAGTACTGGCTGAATCCCGGACAGTGGAAGTCACTCGAGGACGGCCTCGACGCCGACCGCAGGTTCCGGCTCTTTGCGGCGTTTCGCGAGGGCCGGGTCTACAACAACGATGCCCGCGTTGCGCCCGCCGGCGGGAACGATTACTTCGAGTCCGGCTATCTGCGGGCGGATCTCGTGCTGGCCGATCTCATCGCGATCTTTCATCCCGGCGTCCTTCCTGACCACGAGCTCTACTACTACAGGCGGCTGGATTGATCATGAGGTATCGAGGCGCAGCCGTGCTCGTCGCCATGGTGATTCTCGCCTTCGCGGCCGATCTGGCGCTCGGTTCGGTACGCGTTCCCTTCGACGATCTCCTTGCCATCCTCACCGGTCGCCCCGCGAGCCGGCCGGTGTTCACCCAGATCGTCCTGTCGCTTCGCCTGCCGAAGGCGCTGACCGCGATCGTCGCCGGTGCGGCGCTTGCGGTCAGTGGACTCGAAATGCAGACCCTCTTCCGCAATCCGCTTGCCGGCCCCTTCGTCCTCGGTGTCAACGCAGGGGCGAGCCTCGGGGTGGCGATCGTCGTACTGGCCTTCGGAGGCGTCGGCGCGGCCGCGATGCTGCCCGATGTCGGACTTTCCGGGGACCTCGGAGTGATCGCAGCAGCCATGATCGGGGCGGCCGCGGTCATGGTCCTCGTCGTGGCGGTCGGGCGGCTGGTGCGCTCGATCGTCACGCTGCTCGTGCTCGGCCTGCTCATCGGCTATGCGGCATCGGCGGCGGTGAGCATGCTCATGCACTTCAGCGCGGCCGACCGGATTCAGGCCTTCGTGGTGTGGACCTTCGGCTCCTTCGGCTCGGTCGGCTGGAGTCGGCTGGGCGTGATGGCTGGGGTGGTGGGTGTGGGCCTCGTCATCGCGGGCGCGCTGGTGAAGCCCCTCAATGCGCTTCTTCTCGGGGAGTCTCAGGCGGTGTCGCTCGGCGTGCGCCCGGCGCGGGTGCGCACGCTCCTCGTCCTCTCCACCGCCCTTCTCGCCGGAGCGGTCACCGCATTCTGCGGCCCGATCACCTTCATCGGTGTCGCCGTACCTCACCTGGTGCGGAGCCGGCTGCAAAGCGCGGACCACAGACGTCTGCTCCCGGCGGTCATCGCCGTCGGCGCGCTCGTCGCGCTTCTCGCCGATATCGTTTCGGGCCTGCCGGGAAGTGACGCGCGGTTGCCGCTGAACGCGGTAACCTCCCTTCTCGGGGCGCCGGTCGTCGCGCTGGCCGTCATGCGGGCGGAGCGCCTGAGTGCGCACCGGGGGGCGTCATGAGCCGCCCGGCAGCTCTCGTCTGCGAGGGACTGGCAATCGGTTACCGTCCCTGCCCCCCTCTCGTGCAGGAACTGGAGCTCGAGGCACCACGCGGAGATCTCGTCGCCGTGGTGGGGCCGAACGGGTCGGGCAAGTCGACGCTGCTTCGCGTCCTCGCCGGGCTGCAGTCTCCCCTCCAGGGCCGCGTCAGCTTCGAGGGGCAGGACATCCATCACCTCGACCCTGCCGCACGGGCCCGGCTCGTCGGGATCGGCCTCTCGCACCACGAAACCCCGCCGCATCTTCGGGTGAGGGAGCTGGTGTCGCTGGGGCGTTACCCCTATACGTCGTGGTTCGGCGGGCTCTCCGAGACCGACAGACGCACCGTGGACGACGCCCTCGAGACAACCGGCATAGCGGCCCTCGCCGATCGGGAAGTTGCCACCCTCAGCGACGGCGAGGCACAGAAAGCCCACATCGCGCGCGGGGTGGCACAGGAAGCGCCCCTGCTCGTGCTCGACGAGCCGACCGCCTACCTCGACGTCACCTCCCGCTTCGAGATTACGCACATGTTGCGGGACCTGGCGCACCGGGAGGGCCGCCTGGTGGTCTTCTCGACCCACGACCTCGCCATCGCTCGCGAGACCGCGGACCGGATGTGGCTGTTCATGCCCGCAGCACGCCTCGTTCAGGGTGCCCCGGAAGACCTCGCGCTCGGCGGCATGATCAGGGAGGCCTTCTCCCGCCGCGGGGTGAGCTTCACCGAGGACGGCTCACCGCTTTCACCCTCGACGGCTCGGCACTCTCGGCTCGCCGTGGAGCTACACGGACCCGAGGGTCCGGAGCTTCAGTGGACGCGGCGTGCTCTTCGGCGGGCGGGGTTCTCGGAGGGGGCCGGCGGCGCCGATTCGCACCGAATCCGCATTACTGTGTCCGAAGGTCGGTGGAGTATCGAGACGTCGGAGTCCGGTGTCATCGAGGTGGAATCGATTCTGGAGTTGATCGGGCGCCTTCGGGAAATCGGGGACGGAGGCGGGGATCGCGGCGGCCCCCGCGACGGCGGCGGTCGCCGATCGCGGCCTCAGTAGGCTTCCGGCGCGCCGATGACGTCGCGGGGCTTGGAGCCGCGCTGGGGCCCGACCACGCCGATGCGTTCCATTTCCTCGACGAGGCGTGCGGCGCGGTTGTAGCCGATCTTCAGCCGGCGCTGCAGATAGGAGGCCGAGGCCTTGTTGGCGGAGACCACGATATCGATAGCCTTCTCCATCAACGGATCCTCGAGCTCGCCCTGCATCGTCTGGTCATCCTCATCGTCTATGAAGATCTCATCGTCGATGTACTCGGGCTCGCCGAGGGTCTTCACGTGCTCGACCACCCGCTCCACCTCCGTGTCGGAGAGGAATGCGCCCTGCATGCGCGTGGGGAAGGGATCCCAGGCGGAGGTGAAGAGCATGTCGCCCTGGCCGAGAAGCTTCTCCGCACCGCCGGTGTCTATGATGATGCGCGAGTCGACCTTGCTCGAGACCATGAAGGCGATGCGTGAGGGAATGTTCGCCTTGATGAGGCCGGTGATGACGTCGGTCGATGGCCGCTGCGTCGCGAGCACGAGGTGGATGCCCACAGCGCGCGACATCGCCGCGAGGCGGGCAAGCGTCGACTCGAGCTCCTTGCCGGAGGTCGTCATGAGGTCCGCGAGCTCGTCGACCACGACCACGATGTAGGGAAGCGGCTCGGTGGCGAGATTCCGCTTCTTGATCTTCTCGTTGTAGGCGCCGATGTCCCGCACGCCGAGGGAGTCGAGCAGGTTGTAGCGGCGCTCCATCTCGTAGATGCAGTACTGCAGCGCCTGGAAGGCCCGCTTGGGGTCGGTGATGACCGGGGTCAGCAGATGCGGTATATCGTTGTAGAACTTGAGCTCGACGATCTTCGGATCGATGAGCATCATCTTCACTTCCTGGGGACTGCGACGGTACAGGATGGAACAGATGATGGAGTTCACGCAGACCGACTTGCCGGAACCGGTCGCGCCGGCTATCAGCAGATGCGGGGTCTTGGTGAGGTCCACGATCTCCACGTCACCGGGGATGTCCTTTCCGAGCGCGAGGGGAATATCCTGCTTGCTCCAGAACTCGTCCTGACGGATGAGCTCCATGAAGCTGACGATGTGTCGCTTCTTGTTCGGGATTTCGATTCCCACCGCGTGCTTGCCGGGAATGGGCGCAACGATGCGCACGCTCGACGCGGCGAGGCGCAGGGCGATGTTGTCGGCGAGGTTCGTGATTCGCGCGAGCTTCACGCCCGGTGCGGGGAGAATCTCGAACATCGTGATGACAGGTCCCTTGCGGATGCCGGTGACCTCGGCCTGGATGGAGAACTCCTCGAGGGTGTAGCGAAGGACCTCGGCGGACTCGCGGGTCTCCTCGTCTATCTCCCAGTAACCGGCCTGATGATACTCATCGAGGAGGCCGTCCAGCGGCACCTGGTATCGACCGCGTCGGCGCTTCGACGTCGTGGCCGGGACGCTCGAGACCGCGGCGGCGGGCTCCTCTTCGAAGGCGGGCTCCCCGTCGGGCCGGTCGCCGTCGTCGGGCTCATCACTCCGGGTCGGGGATACGACATCTCCGCGGGCATAGGCGCTTGCCGGATCGTAGTCCTCGTCGGGATCGGTGAATCCGCCCGCAGCGTAGATGACCTCGAGCTCGTCCTCGTCCGTGTCCTCGCCGACCTGCTCGTCGGTCTGTTCCCCGGCGGGCTCGACCAGCACGGCGTCCTCGTCGTCAGCCGGGCCACCCCAGCGTCGGTCACGCCGTACGAGCTCCTCGATCTCCTCGGCCTCGAGAACCTCAGTGGGCTCCTCGACATCCTGCTCGACGTCCTGTGCGACGTCCGTTTCCTCGGCGGCAACCACGTCCGCGTAGCCCATGCTGACCTCGGGTTCTTCGGAGAAGCCCGAAACCCAGCGGGGGCGACGGGGCTCATCGCTCGCGCCCTGGTCATTCGAGCGGTCCTCGATGAGGGCCATGATCCTGCGTTTCGATTTGCCCCAGCCTGCCGCGCCGTCCGTGCTCATGCGAAGACCTGACAGACCACGGCGGGCAACCCGCGCAACACCCACCGTGAGCACGGCCCCGGCCGCGAGAAACAGCAGAGCGCCGCCCGGACGCGAAAACACGGCGGCCGCCCAGCGGGTAATCGGTGAGGCGTCTATGCTGGCGTTGAATGCGAGTCGCAGGGAAAGCGAGAAGGAAAGAAAAGGCAGCACGAGCAGATTGATGACTGACAGAGTGCGTACACGAGCATCCCCTCGTGCTGCCGTAACCCCAAATCCGAAGAAGAAGAGCGGAATCAGAAATGCAGCGGCGTGAAAACTCTCGAAGAGGATCCGTCCGGGCACTCCGATGAGTGCCAGCCAGAAGCCCTCGCCGGTCGCAAGTACGTGTGCGAAAAGCGATGTGAGAATCAGAACGCCGACTCCGAATACGGAGCCCGCCACTACTGCGTGTGACACGCGTTGCACCACTGCTGCTCCCCTCCTGCTTATTGTATCGGCGGCCTCTCGGCGGCCTTGAGCCGAATTACCGCGCGTGGTGCGCCGTCTCAGGTGAGGAGGATGGTGAGGATGCCGAGGGGCACGAGATAGAGGGCAAACAGATACAGCCGCCCGCCGCGTACGAGGCGCAGCAACAGTCGCAGGGAAAGCAGCCCGACCAGGAAGGAGCTCGCGAGGCCGGCGATGAGAGAGGCAGGAGGAACTGTCGCGGCAAGCTCGCCGACATCTCTGAGGGTCAGGATGAGGGCCCCGAGAACCGCGGGTATCGAGATAAGAAAGGAGAACTCCGCTGCTTCACGCCTCGCAACGCCGGAGAGAAGCCCCGCGGAGATGGTGATGCCCGCCCGCGAGATCCCGGGAAACACGCCGAGCCCCTGGGCGAAGCCGGCAAGCAGGGCCCGCCCGGCGCCCATCTCACCGTATCCGCGATTCCCGCGCGTGAACCGCGTCGAGACCAGGACGACGGCGGTCACCAGGAAGAGAGCGCCGACGAGCTTCGGGTAGCGTCCCGTCTCGAAGCCGGAGATACCGAGCCCGAGCACGGCGGTCACGACAGTCGCGAGCAGCGCCAGCACCACGATCCGCAGGTTCTCCGCGTCCGACGCGTGGTCCGCGCGTCGTGTCACCCATCGGGCGAGTGAAACGATGATCGCCCCTATTCGACCGCGGAATACGAGCACGACGACCCCCAGCGTCGAAACATGCAGTAACACATCGAAGAGAACGGGCACATCGCCCTGACCGAACAGGTACTTCAGCACCGCGAGGTGTCCCGAGCTCGAGACCGGCAGGAACTCGGTCAGCCCCTGAACCACGCCAAGCAGGAGGGCTTCGAATATGCTCACATGGACTCCTCGGAAATTGCTTTCACATCGGGAAAGAACAGCCGGACCGTCTCGGCTATCGTCCGGTCCCCGTAGATCTCTCCGTAGTAGGCAGCCGCGATGAGAACCTTCCGGATGTAATGGCGTGTTTCACGAATGGGCATCGCCTCGTGGAACAGCGGACCGGAGAGAGCGTCATTCTCCCGGACCCAGCGCCGCACGCGTCCCTGCCCCCCGTTGTAAGCGGCAAGCGCCGATAGCAGATCACCATCGAAGCGCCCGAGAAGGTAGGACAGGTAGTACCCGCCGATCGACAGGTTCGTGGCCGGGTCGGTGAGGTCGGGATCCTCTATCCGCATGCGGCGGGCCATGTCGGCAGCCGTGGCCGGCATGAGCTGGGCGAGCCCGGTCGCTCCCGCGTGAGACTCGATGTCCGCCGAAAAGTGACTTTCCTCACGGACGAGGCCGTAGAAGACCGGCAGATCGATGCCCTCGACTTCGGTTACGTCCTCCATGGCGATGAAGTACGCCTGCGGGTACAGGATGCGTGCGGCGCGCGGGGTCAGGACGAACTCATCCCGACTTCGTGCACGCGCCATGAGCCGCAACGACTCGATAAGCAGCCCGTGTGTCTGAATACGCTCGGCGACATCCTCGATGGCCGCAACCGACATATCGTCGCTGTCGGCCATGGCGGTGTCGTAGGCATGTTCGTGGAGACCGACCGCGAGGTAGCCGCCGACGATCGCCTCGGTGTCCGAGGCCGGGGCGCTGTCGTCGGAGCCGTCGTCGTCCCGGGGAGTTTCGCCCGAGGACTCGCCGGACTCGGAGGAGATGAGCGTGTCGGTCCTCCCGAGCCGCACCGCGGCAAGGAGGCGATAGTAGGGGTCGGTGTCGATCCGCTCGAGCAGCTCCCGGGGCGAGGCGCCACCGTCCGCACGTGATGGGGCCTGGTAGTGGCCCCGAAGCGCAGCCTCGGCTGCGATGTAATGGAAGCGCTCGGCGATGCCGTGGAACCCGACCTCATCGAGCACCTCCCCGGCGTCTGCAAGCGCTCCCCATGCACCGCGACGCACGAGCTCGGAGGCAAGTCCGTCGAGCATGCGGTCGAAGTACCACTCGCCGTAGGCGGCGTCGGCATAGCGACGGAGGTCCTTCGCGGCGACACGGGGCTCCGAAACGGCGCGGGCATCGACGATGTTCCACAGCACACGCCGCCGATCGGGGGGAGCGGTGTAGTCCGACATCGCAGCGTCGAAGCGCTCTATGGCCGCCCGTCCATTGCCGGCGGCCCGATAGAGACGCCCCGCGTACTCGAGAGCGCGGGCTCGCACCATCGGATCTTCAGCCGCCGAAGCGTAGTCTTCGAGAATCTCAACGCCGCGGCTCCGATACCCGGCGCGCACGAACGCGTGCCCCATATCGCGGGCAAGCCACTCGGTGACCGCAAGACCCGCCGACTCGAGGGGCTCCTCTGCGTCGCCTGCGAGCGTGAGAAACGTCCTCGCTGCCTCATCGAAATCGCCTTCCGCCACCCGGGCCTTGGCGGAGAACAGCGAGAGCTCAGCTCCCGAGAAGGGTTCCTGGGCCTCACTCCGCGCTATGAGAAAGACGTAGAGCCGCGAATGCTGGGGGACGGCCGGAAGATCGAGAAAGAAGCGTCGCACCTGATCGGCCCACCCGTCCTCCCCAAGCCGGAATCCCGTGACCGCCCGCCACAGCTCGACCTCCTGCCGCCGCCGGTCCCAGGGGTCCGCGTCCAGAAAACCCCGCAGAGCACCCGTTTCGCTCTCTATGGCTTCGCGAAGCTCCGCATCGGCCTCCTGCTCGTAGAGGGAGAGGTAGCGCGCGTAGAGGAATGCCTCCTCCTCCGGGTAGAGCCGGAGCGCGGCGTCGGCCGCATCCTCGAGCTCGTCATAGCGTTCCTCGGCCTCGAGTTGAGCGAGGAGCTCGGCTGCCGCGCGCCGGCGCCAGGGGTCGCTGCCGTGCTCGAGCTCGACCTCGAGCATGCGCCGCCGCATCCGGTCCAGCTCCAGCTCTCCGTAGATCTCGGCAAGATAGAATGCCGCACCGGGACGCAGGCGGGTCGCCTCCTCCAGGTCGAGGTCACGATAGTCGAGATGGCGCAGGAATTCGTAGTTACCGCGCTCGAGTCGTTCTGCAAAGGTTTCTCGCGGCGTGCCCCAGACCTCATCCTGCCCCGCGCACGAGGCAAGCGTTGCGACGAAGGCGAGAGTAAGGCTGAAAAGGCGCGCCGCGGTCCTAACGTGGGCTGCGGGTACGATGGCCTCGTGCTCCTCCGGGAATCTGGAAAGTAAACAGGGGCGACAGGGCAAGGTATGTCACCGGCAGGTGTGCCTCGAGAGGAGGCAACTCGGGGCCGCGGAGCATCCGGAAGACGAAATACACCAGAAACGCCAGCGCGGCAAGTGAGAGAATCATAAAACCAACGAATAGAAGCGCATGACTTCGACGTCGGGGGAGTGTTCCTTCGGCGGGACGTGAATAGGCGATCGGTTCCTGCTCGTACTCCTCAGACTGCTGCTCCCCGGATTCCCATGGAGCGGTCACCGGACCGGCACTCGCGGCGGCCGCCGCAGTCTCCTCCGCCGGCTCCTCCTCGAAGCTTTCTTCGAGCTCATCGAGCTCATCGATTTCATCGAGGCTCTCTCCGAGTTCTTCGTCGGTATCGAAGTCCGTATCGAATTCATTGAGCTGCTCGGCTTCATCGAACTCGTCCAGCTCGTCGAGCGAGCTCTCTTCGAGCTGAAAATCCGGCAGCGTGTAGGGCTCTTCATCGAGAGACTCGAGGCTGACCGAGAGACTCTCGTACTCGCCGGTAGCCGCGTCGGTTGCGGTGGCGTTGAGATTGCCCTCGGCATCGATTCCGAGGACCATGTTTATCTCCGGCTCGCCCTTGGCTGCGGGCTGGATACTGGAAACCACGAGGCTGCCGATGTACTCGGCACCCTCCATGGACGTGTCCTCACCCTGATAGAGGTCGATCTGAACGCTGTCCTGCTCATCGTTCACCGTCGTGAGCACAAGCTTCTTCTTACCTGTGTGGGAACGCTCTAAGACAGGAAAGAAACTGCCGTCTGCGATCTTGATGCCGATTACCGAACCTGCCACGTTGCCCCCTGTTTTGACCGGTCAATCCTAGTTCGTTATCGGCAGATTGTCAATTCGACCTTTGCTTGACATGAGTTAGGGGCCTACCGATAATGACCGCATGAGCTCGACCGTGACGACGGTGATTGCGCTGTTGGCGATCGCAGTCGCAATACTGTTCTTCGTCGTCGTCTCGCTGTTCCGTCGTCGCGGCTCCCGCAGCGAGAAACCGAAGGCCCACCGACGTGACCGCGCAGCCGCCATTCGGGACGCCAATAAAGCCCTCGCCCAGAATCCGAAGGATCACGAGGCGATGGAGGTGCTCGCAGGGGCCTACTTCGACTCCCAGGACTGGGAGAAGGCGATGAAGACCTACGGAATGCTCATCGACCTCGCGGCTACGGTCCCCGATGTCGATCAGCATACTGCCAACCTGCGCTACGGCATCGCCGCCCTGAAAACGGGACACTACAAGGACGCCTACAAGGCGCTCGTCGTTGCGCGCAGTATGAACCCCGATGTCTTCGAGCTGAACTTCAACCTCGGGTACCTGGAATACCGCCGCAAGAACTACGAGAAGGCCGTGGCCCTGCTGCGAGCCGCGAACCGCGAGAAGCCCGAGCACCTCGAGACGCAGCGCTACCTCGCACAGTCCCTCTACCGTATCAAGAAGTTCAACGACGCCCTCGAGATGCTGCGAAAAGTCGTCGACGCACAGCCCGACGACAAGGAGGCGCTCTTCGTCATGGGCAAGGCCTACTACGAGCTCGGCCAGCTCGAGCAGGCGGTGAAGGTCTTCAGCCACCTGCGGGCCGATCCCTCGTTCGGGCCCCGTGCAGCGCTCATGTCGGGCTCGATCCTGCTGAAGTCACGCCAGTACGAGAAGGCGCAGCTCGACTTCGAGCTCGGGCTCCGCCACGACGAGATCCCCGCGGACGTGCTCCTCGAGCTGAAGTATCGTCTTGCCGTCACCTATATCCAGTTGCAGCACGTGGAGAAGGCCCTCCAGCTCCTCGAGGAGATTCAGCGGACCAACCCGGACTACAAGGATGTGCGCCAGCAGATACAGCGCAACCGGGAGCTCTCCCGCAATCGCAACCTGCAGACCTACCTCATCGCCCCGCCCTCGGAGTTCGTGGCGCTGTGCAGGCGCGTCGCCACCGGGTTCTTCGACCACGCCCGCGTGAAGATTACCGACGTATCGGTACATCGTAACGAGTACGCCGACATACTCGCGGAGGTTGAGACCGCGAAATGGGTCGATACGATTCTCTTTCGCTTCATCCGCACCAGCGGCCAGGTCGGCGAGCTGGTGCTGCGGGATTTTCACGGCCGCATCAAGGATGTAAAGGCCGGCCGCGGCTTCTGCGTGAGCGCCGGCGAGTTCACCGAGGGCGCGCATCAGTTCGTCGAAGCCCGCCTCATCGACCTCGTGGGCAAGGATGAGCTCATGAAGATCCTGCAGCGAGCCTGAGCACCAGAAGGCTTCGCTCCTCCGACAGTCCCGGCACGTCCAGGGGAATGATCTCCACCTCATCGAAGACCTCACCCGCGACCGCCGCTTCAGCCTCCGTGCGGTCACGGCGCCCTTTGTACGCCACGACCGAACCGCCCGGCCGCAGCAGCCGCGCAAGCTCCCCGGCGAATGACCGGTCTATCGCAGAGAGTGCCCGGAATGTGACTACGGTGGGAGCGGGCGGGGCACCGGGCGCCGCAGCGCGCGAGAGGCCGCCAACGTTGCGGAAGTCGGCATTGACCACCTTCACGTTGCTGAGGCCCGCCACCGCGGCGGCGCTTCTGAGAAATGAGCACTTGCCGCCCGACCGCTCGACGAGCACCACATCGGTGCCCGGCAGAAACACCGACAGCGGAATCCCCGGGAAGCCGCCGCCGGAGCCGAGATCGAGAAGGGCGCCCTTCCCCGGCGCCTGCGGCTGTTGCGGCGCCGACACCGACCGTGCCGCGTCGCCCCCCGCCGGGGCGGCGCCCGCCGGGGGGCCGCCCGCCCTCGCCGCCGCCCGCTCGAGCTCACCGCGGACGGTCGGCAAGCCCGCCACGCTGTCGGCGAAGTGACGCGTGATGAGCGCCTCGCCCTCGGCCTTCACGAGATCCCGCTTGCGGTTCCACAGCTCGAGCTCGCCGAGGTAGCGCCGCAGCGCGTCGAGCTGCCCGGGGCTCGCCTCGATGCCGAGGGTCTCGAGCATCGGAGCAAGCATGGCACCGACGTCCCCGGCCGCACCGCCGTCGCCCATCAGCTTGCGCGCTCCCGACGGCCGAGACTCACCACGAGCACGGTTACGTCGGAGTTTCTCACGCCTGAGATTCTCGACGCCTGCCCCACCGAGAACGGGCGGATCGCCTTGAGCTTCTCCCGCCCCTCGTTCGAAATGCCCTCGAGCCGGTCGTAGTCGAATCCGGTCGGGATCTTGAGTCCCTCGAGCTTTCGGAAGCGGTCGACTTGTCGTTCCTGCCGCAGAACGTAGCCCTCGTACTTGACGTCGAGCTCGACCTGCGTGAGCCACTCGCCCCGCGCGCGGGCGGCGAGGTCGGGAAGGACTGCAGTCAGGTGTTCCATGGTGACGGTGGGATCCTTGAGCACCTGATGAAGGGTCTTGCCGCGGTGGCGGTCGGCGGCGGCCTCGGCCGCCGCAAGCGCCGAGAGAACATCATCATCAACACGCCGCTTGTGGAGCAGCTCCTTGATCTCCTCGATGCGCTGCTCCTTCTCGCGGAAGCGCTCGAAAGCCTCGCTGCTCTGCAGGCCGAGCTCCCGACCGCGGCGGGTGAGCCGACGATCCGCCGAATCGTGGCGGAGCGACAGGCGATGCTCGGCGCGCGAGGTGAACAGCCGGTAGGGCTCCCGCGTTCCGATGGTCACGAGATCATCCACGAGCACGCCGATGTAGGCGTCAGCACGTGAGAGAACGATCGGCTCCTCTCCCCGGATGCTTCGCGAGGCGTTTATGCCTGCCATGAGTCCCTGGGCGGCGGCTTCCTCGTAGCCGGAGGAGCCGTTGGTCTGCCCGGCGATGAAGAGCCCGGCGAGGGGCTTCGATTCGAGCGACGGGTAGAGTTGCGTGGCGTCGATGTAGTCATACTCGACGGCGTAGCCCGGCCGCGCGATATGCACGTGGTGGAGCCCGGGGAGCGTGCGGATGAATTGCTCCTGCACCTCCTCGGGCAACGAGGAAGAGATACCATTCAAGTACATCTCCTCGGTATCGAGGCCTTCGGGCTCGACGAAGATCTGATGGCGCGTGCGATCGGGGAACTTCACGACCTTGTCCTCGATGGAGGGACAGTAGCGCGGCCCCACTCCTACGATCTTTCCCGAGTACAGCGGCGAGGCCTCCATGTTCTCGCGGATAATGCGATGGGTGTCCTCATTGGTGAAGGTGATGTAGCAGGGCACCTGCGGGCGCTCCACCTCGTCGTTGGAGAAGGAGAAGGGACGCATCTCGCGGTCACCCTCCTGAACCTCCATCTCGCCGAAATCGATGGATGATGCCGCCACCCGGGCCGGTGTCCCGGTCTTGAGCCTGCCGACGGAGAATCCGGCCTCCCGCAGCGGGCGGTCGAGACCCCAGGAGGGCGGCTCGCCGAGACGGCCCGCTTCTGCGTGATAGGGGCCGATGAAGATGCGCCCGTTGAGAAAGGTACCCGTTGTGAGGACCACCGCATGGGCGGTGAACCTCCGTCCCCGCTCGGTTATCACTCCCTCCACCCGCCGCCCGGCAGTATCGAGGATGAAATCCACCACCGTGTCCTGAAAGAGCGAGAGCCCGGACTGCTCCTCGAGCGCCTGCTTTGCCCGTGTATGGTATGCGAGCTTGTCCGCCTGCGCCCGCGGGGCCTGCACGGCGGGGCCGCGACTGCGATTGAGGACCCGGAACTGTATCATCGTGCGATCAATGAGCCGCCCCATCTCGCCCCCGAGGGCGTCGATCTCGCGCACGAGATTGCCCTTGGCGAGCCCGCCGATGGCCGGATTACAGGAGAGCTTACCGACGGCGTCGAGACTCTGGGTGATGAGGAGTGTCGAATGGTCGAGACGGGCGAGGGCCAGCGCGGCTTCAATGCCCGCGTGGCCGCCGCCGATGACAATGGCGTCGAAATCCATACTCAAGCGTCGGTGAGAAACGACAGCTCGTCGCCGATCTTCTCCGCGCGGCCGGTGTTGAGCTCCAGAAGGCGCCTGAGGTGTGCCATGCTCTCCGCGTCGATGAGCTCGAAGCGGAACCCGAG
>CAYOFA010000003.1:0-11784 GCA_964402885.1 uncultured Spirochaetaceae bacterium | reverse complement strand
AATATGCGAGAGGCGGGCCGCGCTGTCAACGGCGGCCGACAGGCTCACTTCCCCACGCAGAAGTGCGAAAACATGGTCTCGAGCACATCGGCGGAGGTCACCTCCCCGGTAATCTCGCCGAGGGCGCCCACCGCGTCGCGCAGATCGAGGGCGACGGCGTCCGGCGACACGTCCTCGCGCACGGCCTCCTCCACGAGCGCCAGCGCGTCGGCTGCGCGCTGCAGGAGGTCCCGCTGCCGGGTGGACTCGATTACCGGCTCCCCGGCGCCCGAGACGTCCTCGGGAAGGATCCGGCGCCTGACCTCAGCGAGGAGGGCCTCCATGCCCGCGCCCGTTTCGACGCTCAGCGGAATGAAGCCCCGCGGCGGCGGGGCCGCGGTCAGGTCGGTCTTGTTCCACACGCCGAGGAAGCGGGGATGCGCGGCCATGGTCCGACGGTCCTCCTCGGTGACCCCCACGGTCGCATCGATCACATAGAGGACGAGCGCGGCCGCCTCCACCACGCTGCGGCTTCGCCGGATCCCCTCCTCCTCGATGTCCTCCGCCGCGGCGCGCAGCCCCGCGGTGTCGACGAAGCGCACCGGGACCCCCTCGAGGGACAGAGGGGCCTCGATGTAGTCCCGGGTGGTGCCGTGTTGCTCGGAAACGATGGAGCGCTCCTCGCGCAGGAGCAGGTTGAAGAGTGATGATTTCCCGGCGTTCGTGGGGCCCGCGATGGCGCACAGCGCCCCTTCCTGATAGATGCGCCCCGTGCGGTAGGTGGTCGCAATTGCCTCGATCCGCCGGCGAAGCTCCACCACACGGTCGAGGGGAATATCCGGCACATCGACCTCTTCATCGGGATAGTCGAGGCCGAGCTCCACGCCGGCGAGCACCTCCACGAGCCCCTGCTTTATCGCGTCCACCCGATCGTGAACCGAGCCCGAGAGGCGGTGCACGGCGAGCGCGTGGGCCCGACCGGTCGTCGCGGAGACAACCTCGTGGACAGCCTCCGCTTCGGTCAGGTCCATCTTGCCGGCGAGGAAGGCGCGCAGCGTGAACTCCCCCGGCTCGGCGCCGCGGAATCCCACGCGGTAGAGCAGTCCGAGGATCCGCTCGACACCGGCAGGGCTGCCGTGGCACATGATCTCGGCAGATTCCTGACCCGTATAGCTCGCCGGCTCGCGGAAAACGAGGACCATCACCTCATCGACGTCCACTCCGCTTTCAGGATCGACGATGCGGCCGTAGACGGTCGTGTTTCCGCCCGCCGCCCGCAGCCGCGCGGGTGCGCTGAAAAGACGCGCGAGCAGGTCGACCGACCCGTCACCCGTGGTACGGATGACCGCGAGCGCGGCATGGCCGACCGGGGTTGCCGGCGCGGCGATGGGTTCTCGAGGAATGCGTTCGCTCATCGTGGATGAGACTGTAGCGGCAGCGGCCGGGCATTGCAACGGGCGCAGCGAATGTTGATGCTCTCGGCACCGCGTGTGCTACACTGTCTGCGGAGCACACCTGCATGATCGAAGCACCGGATCTTTCCGATCTCGACCCGAAGGACGCGAAGCGGGTCGTTCTCGACTACATCGTCACCCTCAAGAAAACGCGATCGAAGCGCGAGGAGCTGCGCGCGGAGTTCGAGCGCTGGGAACGGCGCCATAACCTCGCCGAAGAGCGGGGCGAGCAGGAGCTTGCCGCCGAGGCCCTCACCCGAGCTCGGGAGGCGGTGGAGGAGTACGAGCGGCTCGGGTCCGAGGCGCGGGAGCTCGAGGTAGTGGTCGAGACCCTGCAGTCACAGCTTCGCTCGCTCGAGGGACGCCCTCGCCGGGCGGTCGACGCCGAGGCGCTGCTCTCCGCGCTCGAAGGAGTTGTCGGGTCGGACAACCGGACCAGAGAATCCATAGAGCAGCTCGACGTCGAGGCTGAGCTCGATCAGCTCAAGAAGAAACTCTCCCCGGAGGAGTGAAGATGTCGCGGAGAGCTCTCTTCCCGGGCGTCGCGCGCCCGCTCATGTTCGCCCACCGGGGGTACTCGGCACGGGCACCGGAGAACACCATGCCCGCCTTCGAGGCGGCGGCAGCCGCCGGCATCCCCGGCATCGAGCTCGACGTGCGGCTCTCCCGTGACGGCGTTCCCGTGGTGGTTCATGACGCGGATCTCATGCGGCTCGCCGGCGTCGACGCCGCCATCGCGCAGCTCACCCTGGCTGAGCTGCGCGGCGCGGACGTGGGCTCGTGGTTCTCGCCCCGGTTCGCCGGCGCCGGGATCCCGACGCTCGAAGAAGTGCTCACGACGTTCGGGACCGGCTTCTACTACGACGTGGAAATCAAACACCGCCGGGGAGACCCGACCGCATTGATCGAGGCCGTCCTCGGAGAGGTCGCCCGACAGGCACTCGAGCACCGGGTCCTGATATCGGCGTTTCACCCCGGCGTCGTCTCGCAGGTCCGCCGCCGAACCGAAATGCTCCCGGTCGCCCTCATCTTCTCGGCGCATCGGGAGGTTCCTGTCAGCCTGCGCCGCGGCGAGGGACGCTACCTCGCGATGCCCGACGTGCTCAAGCCCCACTGGGCCGAGCTCGACCGGCCGAGCGCGCGCCTGCTCGGCCGCCTCGATACGCGCCCACGGATCGTGTGGACCGTTGACGGGGCCGAGGCCCTGGACACACTGGAGGGCAAGCGTTTCGAGGGCATCATCTCCAACGATCCGCCGGCGGTTCAAGCGAGGTGGGTGGCGGGATAGGTCCGCCGGGCGATTTCAGGGGAGCGTGCGGACCAGATCGGCGGCAAACTTTGCGCCGAGACTGCGAAAGGCGGCGGATATGGCGCTCGAGGCGGTATTCCCGCGGCTGCGTTGCGTCATGGTGCGGCGGTACAGCTCCTCGCCGGTTTCGAGGTCGAGCACCCACAGCTCCCCGGCGACCACCACCGAGACACTGTTCTCCTCGTCGAACTCCGCGATCGAGGCGGTGCCGAGAACGGCGCGCTCGAAGTTCCCGTCGAAGCGTTGCCTGATCAGGCTTATCCTGTCGGTTTCTCCGAGAGCGAGAAACCTGCGGGGTTCAAATCGAAGGGCACCGGTGGAGAACCCCTCTTGCGCGAAACCGCTGAGCAGGCCCTGCTGCGTAGCCATCGTGCCGGTGGGATTTCCCGCGATATCGGTGTCGACGATGAACACACCCGTCGGAATCTGTGCCGCTCGGGAGAAGGCGCTGTACTCGAGGGTCGCACTGCGATCACGGGCGATGTCGACGAGCTGCACGAGCCCTTCCGGTTCCTGCCCGGGCGGGACGAGGTCGAAGAAGGGCGCAAGGGTGATCTCCACCTGTTCGTTCCCGCGCACCCGCGGCACGGGCGGGGTAAAAGTGATGCGCCCGTCTTCGTCGGTCCGGCGGTAGAGCCTGCGGGTCTCATACGCTCGAGTGGCGCCGGCGTCGCCGCTCGCCCCGCCATCCGGAATCTCCCGGTAGGTTATGAGGACCGGCATGCCCGCGATCCCGGCGCCGACGGCGGCGTCACGGACCTGAACCACCAGCTGCTCGTCGAACGATCGCCCCACACGAGTCCGGATGCCGTCCCGTTCCACGGTCAGCTCGATCCGGTCGACCACGTTCCTCGCCCGCTGCGCCGCCGACTCTCGCGTTTCGTCTGCGTAGGGGGTGTCCGCGGTCTCCACCACCGCGCGCCCGTAGTCGCGCACGGCAGAAACGACCTCCCTCTCCTCGATACGCCGCGCGGCCCGCCGCAGAAGCGGCGGGCCCGGGTTTCCCCCGGGCACCTCGCGTGCGAGCGTCAGCTCCGTCCTCTCGAACTCTTCACGATCATAGGTCGCGAGAACCCAGTGCGTGGCCTCGCCCTCGTCGCGCGAAACCGTCCTGTCGGCCACCGTAAACCCGGTCACACCGGCGCCGAGCTCCCCGGCCGCCGCGGCTGCAAGCCGCTGACGGAACTCGACCACGGCCTTCGCATCATCTTCGACCTCGCTGCCGAGCTCCAGACGCCCGGTGACCGCCCGGGCCATCTCCCTCGCCGCCGAGCGACGGGAGTCTCCGGAGGATACGAATGTCAGCCGGTCGTGGCTGTCGGGCGGAGGCGACTCGCTCCACTCCGGCGGCGGAACGGAGGGAACGGTCACGCAGGAGGCGAGCACGAACAGACCGACAACCGCGGGCGCGAGCCGGGCGAGCACCGTACCTGCGCTCATGGCAGGCCCCCCGCGTCGGTTGTTCCGCCGCCGGCTGCTGCCCCGGCGGCAACGCGCTCGGCCTCCCGGTAGACGAGAACCGATTCCACGCGCGCGACGCCCGCCTCGGTGGGACCGAGCAGGCGCACCTCCACCTCGCGAAGCCCGCCGCGGGCCGCCGCGCCGGGTGGCGGCGCCTCAGGCGCCTCGTCTCCATCAGCTCCCTCGGGGTCGGACTCACCGGCCCGAAGCGGCACGGTGAAGGAATCCCCGCCGACGGTAACCTGGAGGCCGCTTTCCACTCGGCGCAGCCGGAAGCGCAGCGGCGAGCCCGCTGACACACGGCGTGCGGCGCCGGCTCGCCCTTCGAAGGCGCCGGTGGAGTCAATGGAGAACAGGGTTCCGTCCTCGCCCGCGACCCGAACGGTCAGCGGACGGTCGCCGGCCACATTCGCCGACTCGATCTCCGCAACCAGCGCGCCACCGTCGAGGGGCAGCGGCGGCAGGGTGAGGCGTGAACCCTCACCGAGGATAAGGACGCCCTGCTCGCTCCGTACGCGTCCGCGAGCGGTGCTGTCGTCGGGGAGGGCCCCGGAGTCGAAGCCCTCGGCGTAGACGAGGGTGGAGCCGAGCTCACGGCGCCGCGCATCCCGGTACATGTCGGTGTACACTGCCGGCTCACCGGCGTCGTCGCGGAAATAGACGCCGAACTCGTCGATGATGCCCACGAAACCGTCGGCGCCCCCGAGGCGTGTCGAGCCGGACCGGCGGTTCCACTCGGCGTCGGGCCCGGGAGCCGGATATACCAGCGAGATGCGTGACTCGGACACGTAGCGACCGTTCGCGTACCAGCGCACACGCGTAGCCTGCCGACCGGGGAGCACGGCAATGCTGAGGTCCAGTGGCTCACCGACGGCAAATAACGGCTCCCGCGGTGAGCTCGCCGCGACGGCGTCGTCCCGGCCAAGCTCGAGCGTCGGCATGCCGTCCTCATCAACCTGCAACACGAGTGAGAAACCGGAGTCGGAAGCCTCCATCGCAAGGATGCGCGCCTCATCCGTCAGTTCATCCGCACGCAGACGAAGGTTCAGGGAGAACGGGGAAAGCGCGTTGCCGCGGAATGGCACGATGAGTCCGGAGACCTCGAATCCCGAGTCACCGTCGAGCTCATACCCGAAAAGCCGATCGGAGACGCGAAGCTCCGCACTGCCGATCGGCTCGGCCTCGATCGCGCGCCCGCCGGTCACCTCCCCTCCCACACCGCTGTCCTCGGTCGACCCGTCGAAGTGATAGAGGGCAAAGTAGGATTCCCGCGGGCCGAGCGCACGATTCGCGGAGTCTCCCGCGGTGCGCACGAAAAGCCGCGTCTGCTGTGTCACGGGCGCCGGTCCGATGTAGTCAGCCGGCGGACGGCCATGAGGAAAGAGATCGAGGCTCAATGAATAGGCGCCGCTCGATGCGGGCCCCTGCAGCGTGACCTGATCGGCCCCGTCGGAGAGGTATCCCTCGTGGATGACCTCGTCCTCGAGCCGCCACCGCAGCCACGCCCCGGCCCCCTCGGGGGCGCTGACCGAGGCCTGGACGACGCCGCGTCGTTCCGGCGCGAGGGACGGAGGATAGATTGCGATGCCGGAGATGGCGTAGGCGTCGGGGTCGGGCACCACGAACAGGGTGCGCTCCCGATCGGCGAGGAGCCTGCCGTCGCGGTAGGCGCTGAGAGAGATGAGGTAACGTCCGGGCTCGAGATCCGGAAGCATCACGGGCGGGATGTCGCCGGAGTCGAGGAGCTCTCTCGAGATCCGTTCCGTGGCTACACTCGCTCCGGCCACATCGGTGACCACGACATCGATGTAGTCGAGGGGCTCGGGAGCCGCGCCGTCGGGAGTACTCTGCACGACGGACACGGGCACCGCCGCGTCGGGGGCGAGGAGGGCACCGTCACGCACCGTCTCAATGTCGACGCGCTCGTCCTCCGAGAGCTCGGGCGTGAGCAATGAGCTCTCGCCGCAGGCGGCAAGGAGAACCGTGAGGACGGTGAGAACGAAGAGGCGTGACATCATGCTTCCATTGGATAAGATAGCACCCCCGGCCGCCCCTCACCAAAGCAATTCCACGATATTCGGCCATCTTTCAGACGTCTTTCAGGAGTCCTCGCCCCACCGGCGTATGAGGTTCAGAATCGTCTTCGCCGAGCGCACCATCGCTGGCAGGGCCACCCACTCGTGCCGCCCGTGCATGTTCTGCGCGCCGGTGAAGATATTCGGCGTCGGGATGCCCATCTGCGTCAGGCGGGACCCGTCCGTACCGCCGCGAATGATCTCGAGCTTCGGCTCCATGCCCGTCTCCGCGACGGCCTCCTTCGCGTGCGCGACCGTGAGGGGATGATTCTGCAGTATGTCGCGCATGTTGCGGTACTGCTCGGTCGCCTCGACGCGCACCGAGCCGCCGGGAAAGCCCGCTTCCACCGCGCGGGCAATGGCATGAAGCGCCTCGATGCGGCGCTCCACTTCCTGCATCTCGAAGTCGCGGATGAGCAGATCGACGTATGCGCTTCCCATATCTCCGGAGCTCTCGAGGGGACAGTAAAACCCGTAGCGCCCGTCGGTAGCCTCCGGCGTTTCAGAACGCGGAATCATGGCGAGGAACTCGCCGGCCATGGCGAGGGCGTTCACCAGCTTGCCGCGGGCATGCCCCGGGTGGATGACCCGTCCGGTGAACTCCACGTGCGCAAGGTAGGCGCTGAAGCACTCAGCCTCCACCGTGCCCTCGTCACCCCCGTCGATGGTGTAGCAGTACCGGGCCCGGAGCTTCTCCTTCGGAAAGTGGTCCATACCGCGGCCGATTTCCTCGTCCGGGGTGAAGATGATCTCGACCGGCCCGTGCGGAAACTCCGGATGATCGCGCAGCCAGGCCACGGCGGTCATGATCTCGGCGATACCTGCCTTGTCGTCGGCGCCGAGCAGCGTCGAGCCGTCGGAGGTGATGATGGTCTCCCCGCGGTAATCGAGCAGTCCGGGGTAGTCGTCGGGGTCGAGCACGACGTCCTCCGCGAGCCGCAGCCGCCCGCCGTCGTAGGAACGGTGCAGCTGGGGCCGCACGTTCTCGCCGCTCGAATCCGGCGAAGTGTCGACGTGGGCCATGAAGCCGATCGGCGTGGCCTGCTCGAGGGCCTGCGGGCTCGCAGGCAGGCGGGCAACAAGGTAGCCCTTCTCGTCGAGGTCCACGTCATCAACGCCGAGCCCGATCAGCTCTTCGGCCAGCATCCGGGTCAGGTCGAGCTGCCGGCTCGTGGAGGGCACCTCCTGCGAGTGACGGTCCGAGGTGGTGAACACTTTCACGTAGCGGGTAAGGCGGGCGAGAAGCTCGTCCTCGAACCAGGCACGATCGCGTTCCATTGTTTGCACGAATGCGGAGACTGTGTCCTTTGATGCGGCCATGGCGCAGATCATACGTCACCGCGGCCCCCAGCTGCAACGCCCGGCCGCTGCAACGCCCGGCCGCGCCCCCGCCCCGGCGCCGAAGACGCGGCCGCGGCTGCGACTCAGAGATCCACGAGGCCGAGACGGGCGGCGTAAAGGACGAGATCGATCTGACTGTGGAGGGAGAGCTTGCGCATGATGTTGGAACGGTGATTCTCCACGGTGCGATGGCTTATCGCGAGGACCGTCCCGATCGTGTGGGTCGTGTATCCGCGGGCGACCAGCTCGAACACTTCGCGCTCGCGCGGGGTGAGCTCCTGTAGCGCGGCGCTGAACACAGGCTTGTGTGAGGTAGCCCGAGCCTCGGACAGCCCCCTCGCGGTCGTTCCGATGGGGTCGCGCACACAGATGAAGAGTTCTCCGTTGAGCACGGCTCGAACCCCGTATCGCACGGTGTCGGAATTGACATTCTTCGTCGCGAAGCCGCTGATACCGCTTCGCAACAGCGTGAACAGGGTGCCGATGGCAAAGCCGGCGGTGTGAATGAATACCCGGGCCGACGGAACCTCCTCGCGAATCCATGACACCAGATGATGCGCCGGGAGCGAGCCCGCCTCCAGATCGGCCATCACCAGGTCGGGGCCGTGATCCGCAAGGACTCCGTCGCCCAGTCCGTCGTCGCCGATCTCACCGACCACGCTTACGCCGGGCTCCTGCTCGAGGATGGAACGCAGTCCTACACGATAGGCGGGTTGGGGATCAAGTATGACGATACGGTGTTCGGACATAGCCCCTGCCTGAAATAGTATACAGCCTGGTGCCGAATCGCGATATCGTCTGTATTGCGCATGAGCATTTACTCAGTATGACGTGAGATTTTCACGGACACGCAGGGGGCACGGCGCGGCAGCCGGGCGGGGCCGGTTTGCCCTGCTGAGGGCTTTTATCTATACTCTCCTACCATATGCCGATACCCACATATCCGGATTCTGCTCCGATTTCGCTCGACATGCATTCCGAGCTCCACCCCGCGCTCTCGGTCATAGAGGACGGCATCTCGGAGTTCACCTTCGCGAACCTCTACCTCTTCCGGAAGACGTACGACTATCATCTCTCGCGAATCGGCGATCTCCTGGTAGTCTCAGGGACGACACACGGAAAACGGTTCTTCATGATGCCCTGCGGCCTGCCGGACGACAACGGCGTTCTCGAGTCCCTGCTGGGCGCCCACGACTACATCAAGGGTCTCGCCGAGCGCCACGCGGACGCGAACCGTGTGCGACTCGAGCGGATGGGATGGCACCCGGTCGAGGACCGGGATAACTTCGACTATCTCTACCTCAGAAGCGACCTCGCGGCACTTCAGGGACGGAAGTATCACAAGAAGCGCAACCTCGTGAACGCGTTCATCAACAACTACACCTACGATGAGTCTCCCCTCACACCGCAGAACATCGGCGAAGCCTTCCAGGTGCTCGATCAATGGCGCGAGGAGCGCACCGAGAAGGATGATGACTACGAGGCCGCCCGTGAAGCTCTCGAGCTCGTAGACCGCCTCGGCCTCCACGGCTACATCGTCCACGTCGACGGAACGCCGGCCGCCTACACCCTCGGCGAGGCGCTCATGAAAGGCAGGAGTTTTGCCGTGCACTTCGAGAAGGCCGTCGGCGACTACAAGGGAATCTACCAGTTCATAAACCGCGCCTTTGCCTCGGTGCTTCCCCGCCATTACCACTACATAAACCGCGAACAGGATCTCGGAGACGAGGGTCTGCGGCAGGCAAAGATGACCTATCGGCCGTTCGGCTTCGTCAAAAAGTACAGAGTTGTCCCGCTTGAGCGCTGATCATACAAAACTGTAGGATAATACTTTTGATCCTACATATGCGTAGATTTCTGGTTGATGTTCTCTCGGCGACCGGCGCGGGGTCCCGGCTCACGCTGCCGTTAATCCTTTCAAGATAACGTCTTAAACATTTCTACAGCGACCCCGGGTGCCTGGCACGATACTTGTATCATATCCCGCAACGCACGGTGTACTGAAACCGAACACATTTTACGTAAGGAGTGACAAATGACCGGCATGAACACACCCAAAGACGTACTCGCCCTCATGGAGAAAGAGAAGGTCGAGATCGTCGATCTCCGTTTCATGGACTTCCCGGGTCTCTGGCAGCATTTCTCCGTCCCCGCGAGCGAAATCGACGAGGACTCGTTCACCGACGGCCTCGGCTTCGACGGCTCGAGTATTCGCGGCTGGCAGGCAATCAACGAATCCGACATGCTCGTGAAGCCCGTGGCCACGAGCGCGTTCATCGATCCCTTCACCCAGCACAAAACCCTGGTGCTCATCTGCAACATAGCGGATCCCCTCACCGGCGAGGATTACACCCGCGACCCGCGGAACATCGCCCGCAAGGCCGAAAAGTACATCAACTCGAGCGGCATCGCGGACGTGGCCTACTTCGGCCCCGAGGCCGAGTTCTTCCTCCTCGACGACGTCCGTTTCGACCAGAACGAGCACGAAGGCTACTACTTCATCGACTCGGTGGAAGGGCGATGGAATACCGGCCGGGAAGAAGGCCCGAACCTCGGATACAAGCCCCGCTACAAAGAAGGTTACTTCCCCGTTCCGCCGACCGACAGCATCAACGACATCCGAAGTGAGATGGTCCTCTGCATGCAGTCGCTCGGCATCCCCGTGGAAGCCCACCATCATGAGGTCGCAACCGGTGGTCAGAGTGAGATCGACATGCGGTTCGCCCCCCTCGTGGAGATGGCGGACAACATGCTCAAGTACAAGTACATCGTGAAGAACACCGCGAAAAAGTACGGCAAAACCGTGACCTTCATGCCCAAACCGCTGTGGAACGACAACGGAAGCGGCATGCATGTACACCTCTCGCTGTGGAAGGGCGGGAAGAACCTGTTCTTTGGTGATGGCTACGCGGGCCTCTCGGAGACCG
The DNA here is from genome assembly GCA_964402885.1 of uncultured Spirochaetaceae bacterium. Taxonomy (GTDB): domain Bacteria; phylum Spirochaetota; class Spirochaetia; order DSM-27196; family PWMO01; genus JAAAOH01. The sequence continues at coordinate 1,238 of CAYOFA010000003.1, read as the reverse complement.
CGATGTACGCCATCGGCGGTATACTCAAACACGCGCCGGCGCTCCTCGCCTTCACCAACCCCACCACCAATAGCTACAAGCGTCTCGTCCCCGGCTTCGAGGCTCCCGTGAACCTCGCCTACTCCCGCCGCAACCGGAGCGCCGCCGTGCGCATTCCCATGTACTCGCAGTCGGAGAAGGCCAAGCGCTTCGAGTTCCGCTGCCCCGACCCCTCGTCGAACCCCTATCTGGGCTTCGCGGCGATGCTCATGGCCGCGGTCGACGGCATACAGAATAAAATCAACCCGGGCGACCCCCTCGACAAGGACATCTACGACCTGCCCCCCGAGGAAGCTGCCAAGGTGGAGAAGACCCCCGCATCGCTGCGCGCCGCCCTCGAGGCGCTGGAAAAGGATCATGACTTCCTGCTGCAGGGTGATGTATTCACCGAGGACGTCATCGAGACCTGGATCGACTACAAGCTCAACAACGAGGTGTTGGCTCTGGATCTCAGGCCCCACCCCTGGGAGTTCGCCCTGTACTACGACATCTAGGGCAGAAGATCCGGGACCTAAGACAGAAAAAAAGAGAAGCCGTGCACTTCGTGTCGGTTCTCAGTCGTGCTGTGCCGTCGTCCCGCCGTTGGCGGGACGGCGGCCTTTCATTGGATTTTTTGGTTGCATGTGATATCGTGGGCTTCTACAGGAGGCTCACATGAAAGCACATCGCACCGTTCGATTTCTCTCCGTCATAGCCGTGCTCCTGGTCCTGACCTCGGGACTGGCAGTCGCACAGAACGTCGATTACAGCACTTTTGAAGACAGCTTCGAGAGCTTTGCCTCCGATGTGGCAAGCTCGCTCCCGCTGAACTCTTCCATCGGAAACAACACCCCCGATGCCTACATCGGTCAGCTGCTCTCGGTGCCGCCCCATTTCTCGATCGGCGTCACCACCGGCGCCTCGACCATCCCCTACAAGACCGTCGAGGCCGCAATGAAGGACCTCGATCTCGACACCGGACAGATCAACCAGTTCTCCGGCATCGGCGTGCCGCTTCCCGCCTACACTGTCGACGCCCGTGTCGGCGGCTTCATCCTGCCCTTTGACGTCGGCCTGAAGATCGGCGGCGTCCCGCGCACCGACTTCGGCATGCTCCCCGCGGAGCTCGAGTACTTCCTCGTCGGCGCCGACGTGCGCTACGCCGTCATCGAGCAGGGCGCCGTCCTGCCCAACGTCTCAGTGGGCGTCGGCTACAACTA
>CAYOFA010000002.1:39200-60427 GCA_964402885.1 uncultured Spirochaetaceae bacterium | reverse complement strand
CGCCGCCCCCGCTACAACGCGACTTCCTTCATCCGCGACTCATAGAAGGTGTGAAGCAGGTGATGCGATCTCTCACCGAGCGGCTTCTCGAGGAAGCGCTCGTAGAGCTCGATCACCGCGGGATTCTCGTGCGACATCCTGATCGGCTTCTGCTCGTCTTCCTCGTAGATGGCACTGATGCGTGCACGGCGCACCTCGTCGGTCGTCATTCGCGGCTGACCGCCGCCTCCGATGCATCCGCCCGGACAGGTCATGACCTCGACGAAGTGGTAGGTCGCCTCGCCGCCCCGGATCCGCTCGAGCAGGCCCCGCGTGTTCCCGAGTCCGTGCGTGACCGCGACCTTCACCTCCACCCCATCGAGGAAATCCCACGCGGCGACAGGATCGGTGATGGTCACCGAGGCCTCTTTTACCCCCTCGAGGCCGGCGAGCGGCGCGACATGCATCTGCTCGGTCGGCAGGGGCCGGCCGGTTATGACGTGATGAGCCGTCCGCAGTGCCGCTTCCATGACGCCGCCGGTATTCGCAAAGATATCGGCGGCACCGGTCGAGATACCGAGCGGTGCGTCCATCTCTTCTCCCGGCAGCGCCGCAAAGTCGATGCCGGCCTCGCGGATCATCTCGCCGAGTTCGCGGGTGGTCAGTACGTAATCGACGTCCCGCACGCCGCTGTCCGTCATCTCCTCCCGGGCCGCCTCGTACTTCTTGGCGGTGCAGGGCATGACCGACACTACGGTCATCTGCTCCGGGGCGATGCCGAGTTCTTCGGCGTAGTAGCTCTTGGCAAGGGCGCCGAACATCTGCTGCGGGCTCTTGCAGCTCGAAAGGTTGTCCAGCATGTCAGGGAAGAAGTGCTCAGCAAAGTTTATCCAGCCGGGTGAGCAGCTCGTGAACTGCGGCAGGGCAACCTCCTCTCCGTGCACCAGAGCCCGGGTGAGCCGGTGCAGGAGCTCATTGGCCTCCTCCACGATGGTGAGGTCGGCGGTGAAGTCGGTGTCGAACACCTTGTCGAAGCCGAGCCTGCGAAGCGCTGCGGTCATCTGCGGCGTAACGCGCGTTCCCGCCGGATAGCCGAAGCACTCCCCGAGAGCGGCGCGGATGGCGGGTGCGGTCTGTACGACCACGACCTGCTCGGGATCATCGAGGGCCGCCCACACCGCGTCGACGTGACGCTGCTCGGTGATCGCGCCGACGGGGCACACGGCGGCACACTGCCCGCACTGAACGCAGGCGGTGGTATCGAGGTTGTTGGCAAAGGCCGGGCCGATCTGTGTGGCGAAGCCCCGCCCCTGGGGGGAGAGGGCCGAGACCGACTGTACCTGCGAGCACACTGTCACGCAGCGGCGGCATTTGATGCACTTTGCCGCGTCGCGCACGAGCGCCGCCGTGGAGGCGTCGATATGCGCCGGCGTCCGCTCTCCCGCATACCGCGCCTCCCGAATCCCGAGCTCCCACGCAAGCTGCTTGAGCTCGCAGTCGTCGGCGCGCCCGCAGTACTGACAGTCGCCGTCGTGCTCGCTCAGCAGGAGCTCCACCACGGTTTTCCGCGCGGCCCGTGCGCGCGCCGAGTTGGTGCGCACCTTCATGCCGTCGGTAACCGGTGTCACGCAGGCCGGCACCGTAGTCTTCGCGCCCTCGAGGTCGACGACGCATACCCGGCATGCACCGAGGCCCTCGTGACCTTCGAGGTGGCAGAGGGTCGGAATGCGGATTCCGGCAATCCCGGCCGCATCGAGTATCGTGCTCCCGGCCGGGGCATCGAGCTCATGTCCGTTTATCGTGATCTTAGGCATGGACGTCCTCCTTTGCGGGGGTCTTCCCGTAATCGCAGCGCAGGCATCGGTGTGCCTGTCGGACGGCAACCGCCTCCGACCAGGGCAGCTCTACTTCGGAGAAGTTGTGCCGGCGGCGGTCCACGGGGATCGTCTCAAGCGGCTCGCGCGGATCGGGGGAGGGGTCGGCATCGGGGTCGAACGCGGTGTCCACCGGTCGGTCCTGTCGCCAGAAGGCATGTTCCTCGCCCGTGAGGTAGAGGTCGATGCCGTAGGCCGCCCGCTCTCCGGCAGCAATCGCCTCGACGACGGAGGCCGGCCCGAGCACTGCGTCTCCTCCGGTAAAGATCCAGGGATCCGCGGCCTGCCCGGTCACCGGATCTGCCCGCAGGAAGCCGTCATCATCTCGCTTGATGTCGTGGTTGTCGCCGAGCTCGGCTCCGTCGAGCCGCTGCCCGATTGCGACGATGACCTGATCGGCATCGATTTCGAAGGGCTCGGCCTCGCGCCGCTGCGGCCGCCGTCTGCCGCTTCTGTCGAACTCTCCGAGGGAGAGCTCCACACAGCGTACAGCTGCGACACCGCCTGCGGAATCCCGAAGGACCTCGGTGGGCTGGACGAGGGGCAGGAGCTTCACACCCTCGGAGATAGCCTCTTCGATCTCCTCGGCGTAGGCGGGCATCTGCTCACGTGTGCGTCGGTAGATGATGGTCACCTCCGCGCCGAGTCTCAGCGCCGTCCGTGCCGCGTCGATGGCTGCGTTTCCGCCTCCGACCACGAGGACCTTTTTGCCCACCGGTGCGGATCCACGTACGTTGTACTGCCTGAGGAAATCTCCCGCGGGCACCACGCCTTCACCGTCGGCACCGGGCACCTCGAGCGGCAGGCTCTGCGGTGCGCCGAGTCCGAGGAAGACCGCCTCGTAACCATCGGCTCGCAGCTCATCGAGCGTGAAATCGGTCCCGAGCCGTGTCTCGGTGCGTATGGTCACACCGAGGTTCTCTATCATGCGGATTTCGCGGGCGATGGTCTCACGAGGCAGCCGGTAGGCGGGAATCGCCTGCACGAGCATGCCGCCGGGCCGGGGCATTGCCTCGAAGACCTCGGGACGATAGCCGAGGCGGGCAAGGAAGTAGGCACAGGAGAGACCGGCGGGACCCGCCCCCACGATGGCCACCTTTCGCGCCGCATTTGCCTCGTTCTCCCGTACTTCGGGAAGCTGAACCACGACCTCCTGATCCACCATGTGCCGCTTGATCGCCCTGATCGCGACCGATGCGTCGAGGGACTGACGGCGACATTTCTCCTCGCAGGTGTGGAAACACACCCGCGCGCAGACCGCGGCAAAGGGATTGCGCTCGCGGTGCAGCTGCAGTGCCTCCGCATAGCGCTTCTCTCCCACGAGGCTGACGAAGCCGGGTACGTCCACGCCTGCCGGGCAGGCCGACTGGCACGGAGCGCGCACGAGCGAGGGGCAGACACCGGCTTCACAGTGCCTGTCGCGGATGTGCTCCTCGTACTCGCCGCGGAAGTGGCGGATGGTGGAGAGCACCGGGTTCGGCGCTGTCTGGCCGAGACCGCAGAGCGCGGTTTCCTTTATCTCGGTTCCGAGCTCGATGAGACGGTCGATGTCCTCGTACTCGCCGTGACCCTCGCAAATCCGGTCGAGGATCTCGAGCATCCGTTTGGTGCCGACGCGGCAGGGCGTACATTTGCCGCAGGACTCCTCCTGCACGAACTCGAGGAAGAACCGGGCAACGTCCACCATACAGGTGGAATCATCCATGACGATGAGACCGCCGGAGCCCATGATGGCGCCGAGCTTTTCCAGGGAGGCGTAATCGAGTGGGACGTTGAGGTGCTGCCGGGGCACACACCCTCCGGAGGGACCGCCCACCTGGGCGGCCTTGAAGGGTTTGTCGTTCTTGATGCCGCCGCCTATGTCGTAGATGAGCTCCCCGAGCGTGGTCCCGATCGGCACCTCAACGAGGCCGGTATTTCGGACGGCTCCGGCGAGGGCGAAGACCTTGGTGCCCTTGCTGTCCTCGGTACCGACCCGCGCGTAGGTCTCGGCACCCTCTTCGAGAATGGCGGAGACGTTGGCGTAGGTTTCGACGTTATTGAGAAGCGTCGGCTTGCCCCACAGGCCCTTGTGGGCGGGGAAGGGTGGTCGCGGTGTGGGCTCGCCGCGCTTTCCCTCGATGGAGTGGATGAGAGCTGTTTCCTCGCCGCAGACGAACGCACCCGAGCCCTTTCGGATCTCGAGATCAAAGGAGAAGGAGCTTCCGAGAATGCCGTTGCCGAGAAGTCCGGCCTCACGCGCATGGTCTATGGCCGCGGCCAGGCGGGAGACCGCAATCGGGTACTCCGCGCGCACGTAGACATAGCCCTGCTGCGCCCCCACCGCGTAGGCGGCGATCGCCATTCCCTCCACCACGCTGTGCGGATCGCCCTCGAGGAGGCTGCGGTCCATGAAGGCCCCGGGGTCACCCTCGTCGGCGTTGCAGAGGACGTACTTCTCCTCGCCTTCGGCGTCGTGGGTGAAGCGCCACTTGAGCCAGGTCGGGAAGCCGGCGCCCCCGCGTCCGCGGAGGCCGGCCGCCTTTACCGCGTTGATGACCTCTTCGCGGGAGTACTCGGTGATCGCATTCGCAAGCCCGGCATATCCGCCGAGGGCGATGTAGTCGCCGAGGCTGCCGGGGTTCACCTGGCCGCAGTTTCTGAGCACCACCTTGTGTTGACGGGTGAAGAAGTCGATCTCCTCCTCGGTCCGTGCGGTGTCGCCGGTGTCGAGGTTTCGGTGCAGCAGCCGGTCCACGGGCCGACCGCCGAGCACATGATCGTGTACGATCTCGCGGGCATCCTCGGGCGTAACGCCTTCGTAGAAAGTGCCGTCGGGATCCACCGCCAGGACGGGACCTGCGGCGCAGGGGCCCATACAGCCGGTCTCGGCAATCTGTACATGCCCGTTCCTTCCGGCGAGCTCCGTTTCCAGAGCGGCCCGGATCTTCTCCGCGCCCGAGGCGAGACAGCCACCGCCGGTGCAGAGGCGGATGCGGCGGCTTACCGCATTGCGTTCCTGTTCGAGGCGCTCGCGCGCCGTCTTGAGTTCCTGTGGCGAGGTGATTTTCATTCGGTGGCCTCCTCTCTATAGGGTTCGAGGAGCTCGGCTACGCGTGAGGGTTTTACCTGCTGGTGGACGGTCTCGTCGACAACGACTACGGGGGCAAGTCCGCAGGCGCCGAAGCAGCGTCCGACTTCGAGGGAGAACATGCGATCCTCGGTAGTCTCACCCACGTCGATCCCCAGGTGACGTTTCAGGCTCTCGAGGACCTCTTTCCCTCCCCGGACGTAGCAGGCGGTCCCGAGGCAGGCTCTCACCGTGTGTCGCCCCCGCGGAACCGTCGTGAAAAAGGAGTAGAACGACACCACGCCGGCAACCTCGCTGTAGGGGATGCCGAGGCGTGAGGAAATGTGGACGAGAGCCTCTTCAGGCAGGTAGCCGACCGACTCCTGGACCTCCTGGAGGACCGGAATCAGGGCGCCGGCCTCGTCCTGGTGCATGTTGATGATGCCGTCGAGATGCTCGACAGTGAAATCGGGGTGGGCCGGTTGAACGTCTGCAGGCATGATTACCTCCTTGCAGGTACGGCGCTGCCGTCTGTCACGGACCCGAACGCAGCATTCCTGCGCATTCGTATAGATAAGTTACGATAGATATATTACACCCGATTCCGCTGTGGAAAAAGCCGTTTTTTTGCGCGCCCTCCGATTGCGGCGCAACCCGCAACCGGAGGGATCAGGAGAACTCGACGTAGATGTTCTTGATCTGGGAGTATGACTCGAGAGCCATCTTGTGCACTTCGCGCCCGTACCCCGACTGCTTATAGCCGCCGAAGGGGCTGTGGGAGGGCACCAGATTGAACTCATTCACCCACATTGTACCGGTTTCCACGGCCCGTGCCACGCGCATGGCACGCCCGAGGTCCCGCGTCCACACCGCGCCGACCAGTCCATATGCGGAGTCGTTGGCGATGCGAATCGCATCATCCTCGTCGTCGAAGGGGATGACCACGAGCACCGGGCCGAAGATCTCTTCCCGGGCGATGGTCATGTCGCTTGTGACATCGCGAAAGAGGGTGGGTGCATAGTAGGACCCTGACGCATATGCGCCGTCCTCGAGCCTGCTCCCGCCGCACGCAAGCTTTGCGCCTTCCTCGGTTCCGCGGGCGACGTACGCCGATACGGTCTCGACCTGCGACGCATCGATGAGCGGCCCCATCTCACGGCTCTCATCGAGGGGATCGCCGATGGAGACGCGCTGGAAGTCGGCAATGAGCCGGGCTGTGACGTCCTCGTAGATGTCCCTGTGGACGAGAAGCCGTGAACCCGCGCTGCATACCTGGCCCTGTCCGTAGAGGATACCGACCCGGGCTGCTTCGAGGGCGCGATCGAGGGGAGCATCGGGGAAAATAATGTTTGCCGACTTTCCCCCGAGCTCGAGTGTCGCCGGAATCACCCGCTCGGCGGCCGCATGGGCGATGCCGCGGCCGACCTCGGTAGAGCCGGTAAACCCGATCTTGCGCAGTCCCGGGTGATCGACGAGTGCCGTGCCGGTGCTCGATCCGGGGCCGAGCACCACGTTCAGCACGCCGGCGGGAAGGATGTCGGCGGTGATCCGCGCGAGCTCGGAGAGTGTCACCGGTGTCTTGCTCGATGGTTTTGCCACGACGGCGTTCCCCGCCGCAAGTGCAGGGGCGAGCTTCCAGCCTGCTATCAGGAAGGGGAAGTTCCAGGGAATGACCACGCCGACAACTCCCAGCGGCTCGCGCACGAGCATGCTGTAGGAGGTGTCGGAGTGCCACACCAGCGCGTCTTCGTGCGTGCGCACTGCAGCCGCGAAGTAGCGAAACTGATCCACCGTGGCGGCGACGTCGTCGCGGGTCTCCGTTATGACCCGCCCGGTGTCCATGCTCTCCAGGCGCGCGAGGTGCTCGCCGTGGGCCTCCATGCGATCGGCCATCGCGAGGAGCATGCCGGCGCGATCCGCGGGGCTCATCGCTTTCCATGCGGGATAGGCGTCACGCGCAGCCGAGACAGCGGCGTCGACTTCGGCGGCGTCGGCCTCCACCACCGTGGCAAGGGTCTCGCCCGTTGCCGGGTTCATCGAGGTTCCGGTCGGCTCGCGGTCAGTGCGGGAGGTGCCGCCGATGAATGAGGCCAGCGCGAGCGGTATGGAAATCCCCCGGCCCGCGGCGGGCCGGGGAGATGAGTTGTCGGAGGTTGTCACTGGATCAACCCCTCCTGGGTCAGGAAATCCCGTGCTATCACGTCGGGCTCTTCGCCGTCATCGTAGCGAGCGTTGAGCGCGCCCATCTGAGCGGTGGAGATGCGCCCGCCGAGGCTGTTCAGCGCGTCGAGAAGTCCGGGATAGTCCTCGAGAGTGGCTTCGTCTACGACGTAGGCGCCGGAGTAATCGGGAAAGAACTCCTTGTCGTCTGGAAGCATCACGAGATTCATCTTCTGGATACGGGAGTCGGTGGAGTAGGCCGCAGCGGCGTCCACCTCGCCCTGATCGATGGCCCGGTACATCAGCCCGTATTGCATGGGAAGCACGTCCCGGAACTCGATGCCGTAGTGCTCGGACCAGCCCGGATAGGCATCAGGACGCGTGTCGAAGTTCTCGTCACCGGCGAGCACCCAGTCCTCGGCGATGCCGGCCAGATCGGAGGCTTTCTCGAGACCGTGCTGCGCAGCGGTTTCCTCGCTGACAACAAGGATGTAGGTGTTGTTGAAACCGATGGGCTCCGACCAGGTGAAGCCGAATCGCTCCTCGAAGCCTTCCTTCACGCGGCGATAGGTTTCCTCGGAGGAGAGATTGGGGCCCTCATATCGCAGTATGCCCGTGAGCTGCGTCCCCGTCCACGTCGGGTACACATCGATCTCTCCACCGACCATGGCCTGGTGCAGTACCGATGAACCGTTGAACTCGGTGTTCACGGTGGCCTCGAGATCGGAGTTGTCCTCGATCAGGATCCTGGCCATGTGCGCGAGAATAATGGTTTCGTTGACCTGCTGAGCGGCAACTCGAACCACACCTTCCTGCTGTCCGCCGGCAAACAGAGTGCCTGCGGCAATCATCAATACGAGAGCAATCGTAAGTAACTTCTTCATTCGCTATCTCCTTGTATCTGTGAAGCGGCCTTGCGTGTGCGGGGACCGCGCCCGCCCCTGTCCGTTCTCTCAGTTCGTAGCCGTCGCAACCTCCTTTCGTTCAATGATGTCCGCCTTTCTGGCGAGTCGTCTCGCTCGATGTTCCGGCCTCAAGTGGCTCCGGAGGCTCTTCAACCCCTGGTCCGCCGCGAGGGCGAGAATCGTCGCCGGGAAGGCTCCGGCCACGATGACCTCGTTTCGAATGGAGGCGAGCCCGCTGAAAATGAGTTTGCCGAGGCCTCCGCCACCGATTGCCGCCGCGAGCGCAGCGGTACCGATTATCCACACCGCAGCTACGCGCACGCCGCCGATGATGACCGGCAGGGCGAGCGGAAGCTCCACGCGCCTGAGAATCTGCATCTCGGTCATGCCCATGCCCCGGGCCGCCTGCACCGTTGCCTGCGGCACGTTCTTGATCCCGATATAGGTGTTCTGGAGTACCGGAAGCATCGCGTAGAGAAAGAGCGCAGCGATGGCGTTGTCGTTTCCGATGCCGAACACGAAGATCAGGAAGCCGAGGAGCGCGAGGCTCGGGATGGTCTGGAACACGTTTGCCACGCCGATCACGTAGTTTGCGATGCGCTCGTTTCGCGTCAGGTAGATGCCGAGGGGCATGCAGAAGCCCACCGTGATGGCGAGCGCCACCGCCGAGATGTAGATGTGCTCCCAGGTGAGATACAGGATCCGATCATACTGGCTGCCGACGAAATCGACGAGCAGCTCGAAGAATCCGGGAAACTCGGTCATGATGCGGCCTCCGTTCGACTCCGGCGCTTCTGTCGCGTGAGTCGGGTGATGGTCATTCGCGCGACGCCCTCGTCGGAGACGACGCCGAGGAGCACGTTCTCGTCGTCGAGGACCGGAATGGGAATGGACTGATCGGCGAGCATCTGCGCCGCGTCCTGAATGGTTGCCTGACTCATGTGGAGCTTGCGGTCGGTGCGCATTGCATCCCGCGCTGTCCCGCCGCGGCCTGCCGTGGCTTTGGCCTGTGGGAGAAACACCATGCCCAGCCAGCGTCCCCGGGAATCGCATACTTGTGCGCTTTCCCTGCCGAGGTCCTCCATGCCTTCGAGTACCTCCTTGGCCGCCGTGGTCGGTCGCACGACGAGCGGCGCGTCCTCGACGAGGAACTCAACCGACATGTCCGGGGTAATCTGGGACAGGCGGTCCTCACCGATGAAGTCCCGCACGAAGTCGTTTGCGGGGCTCTCCTGCAGCTCATCCGGGCTTCCGATCTGCTCGACCTTTCCGCGCCGCATGAGCACGATGCGGTCGGCGAGCTTGAGCGCCTCGTCCATATCGTGGGTGACGAAGATGATGGTCTTGTGCAGCTTCTCCTGCAGCTCCACGAGCTCCCCCTGCAGCCGGTCCCGCGTAATGGGATCGAGGGCGCCGAAGGGCTCGTCCATGAGCACCACGTCCGGCTCCGCGGCGAGGGCGCGGAGAACGCCGATGCGTTGCTTCTGCCCGCCGGAGAGCTGGGAGGGGAGGCGATAGCGGAACTCGCGCGGTGGGAGGCCCGCGAGCTCGAGCAGCTCGGCAACACGCTCCTCGATACGGCGCTTCGGCCAGCCGAGAAGCTGGGGTACGGTGGCGATGTTCTCCACCACCGTGAGATGCGGAAGCAGGCCCGTCTCCTGAATGACGTAGCCGATCCCGCGGCGCAGTTGCACCGGATCGACCGTGGTGATGTCCTCCCCGCCGATGCTGATGTGCCCGCCCGAGCACTCCTCGAGGCGATTCGTCATCTTCAGGGTGGTCGTCTTCCCGCAGCCGCTCGGACCGATGAATACGACCGTCTCACCCTTTCCGACGGTGAGGGACAGGTCGTCGACGGCCGTGGTGCCGTCTTCGAAGACCTTGGAAACATTGTGATATTCAACCATAGACCGTCTCTTTCCCGAGCGCGGAGATCGCCGCATCCAGAACGGCGAGAAAGCGCTCGGTGTGTTCGGGTTTGCCGACTGTCACGCGCAGATGCGCAGGAAAGCCCCATGAGGCGCAGGAGCGCACGATGACCCCTCGCTCGAGCATGCCCGTTGCCAGCGCGGTTGCGTCTGCGCCGGTGTCGAAGAACACGAAGTTCGTTCGGCTCTCCGAAACGGTGTAGCCCCGGGCATGAAGTGCCTCGGTAAGCCGGCCGCGCTCTTCGAGTGTGGCCCCGAGGGCGCGGGCGTAGGCCTCCCCATCCTCGCGAAGCACCGCTGCCGCCCCCGCGAGCCCGATGCGGTTCGCATTGAAGGGCTCGGCAACAGTGTCGATGACCCGGATGACCTCGGGCCGGGCCATGGCGTAGCCGAGCCGCGCTCCGGCGAGTCCGTAGGCCTTGGAGAAGGTCCGCACCACGATGACGTTGTGGCCGGTGAGCTCGGCCACGGCGTCGGGCCGAGCCGCCTTGCCGGCAAACTCGACGTAGGCCTCGTCGAGCACGATCCACGCGGTGTCCGGGAGCCTGTCCCGGAAGGCGGCATAGGCCCCGGGGTCGAAGAGCGTCGAGGTGGGATTGTTCGGGTTACAGAGCCAGGCAAGCTTGGTGCGCGGGCTGATCCGCTCTGCCATCGCCTCGAGGTCGATGCGGTAATCCGCGGTCACCGGGACCTCCACCGTGACACCTCCCATGAGCCGGGAGATCTCGCGGTAGAGCCTGTAGGTTTCAACCGGCAGCAGGACCTCGTCACCCTCCTCGATGAAGGTGCGGGCGATGGTCTCGAGCATGCCGCCCGCGCCGTGGGAGATGGCTACCGAGGCGGGACTCACGCCGTGGAGCTCACCGAGGAGCCGCTTTATCTCCTCGAAGCTGCTGTCGGGGTAGGAGTGGATTCTGTCCACTTCCTGCTGCATGGCCCGCCGTGAGGCGGGAAAGGGGCCGTAGGGGTTTTCGTTCGAGCCGAGCTTCACGACGTCGGAGAGCCCGTAGTCCCGTTTGACCTCCTCGATGGTCTTTCCGGGGACATAGGCGCTGACCTCGTGAACTGCGCGGCGGATGCCTTTCGGTGTCATCTGTCCTCCATTTCGATGATGGTCGGCCCGCGTCGTCCCAGCGCCGCCCGAACCTCGCGCTCGAGCTCCTCCGGCTCCGCCACGCGGCGCCCCTCGATGCCGTAGGTCGCCGCGAGCTGTACGAAATCCGGCGTAAGAAGGTCCACGCCGATGCGTTTACCCGGATGGCGGTCGTCCTCGGTGCGGCGGATCTCGCCGTAGCCCGCGTCGTTGAAGATGACGATCGGGAGTGAGAGCTCTTCCTGCGCGGCAACACCGAGCTCCTGCATCGTGAACTGAAAGCCGCCGTCGCCTGCGAGCACGCAGACCGGCGTGTCGGGCTCAGCGACGGAGATACCGACGGCCGCGGGGAGGGCGAAGCCCAGGGTGCCGTAGCCGACCGGATGCATGAAGGTGCGCGGTGCGCGCGCCGGATACTCGCTGAGGCCGACGTAGGCCGGGCTCGTCATGTCGGTGACCAGCACGCCGTCCTGCGGCAGCGCCGCGCGAAGCGCCGCAAAGATCCGCTGCATGCCGGCGAAGCGCGCGGCATCAATGCCGAGTACGTGCGGGAGCTCTGCGGTCGCCGCCGCGATGGTATCGGCGACGCGCCGGTCGGGGCTGCGAGCCGCCGCCGTTCCTTCGTCCGCGACGCGCGGCAGCAGGGCCTCGAGGGCCACGTCGGCCGATGCGGCCACCGTGATGTCGGAGCGGTAGTTCCGGTTGAGATCGGCCGGGTCGATGTTTATCTGGGCGAATCTCCGTCCGAGTGCGGGCGGCGTCTCCCAGAGATCTGTCAGAGAAAGTTGAGTGCCGATTCCGATGACGAGATCGGTATCCGCGAGAAGCGCCTGCACCGCGGGCGTATGCAGGCGGGTTCCCAGACAGAGCGGATGATCGTCCGGGATGATGCCCTTGCCCGCAAGGGTCTGGGCGACCGGCGCGGCAAGAGTCTCGGCGAGGGCTCGCAGTTGTTCGGCGGCCGCGGTGGCTCCGCCCCCAGCCACGAAGGCAATTGTCCCGTCCGCGGTGCGGGTCTCGCGGATAGCCTCGGCGAGTTCATCGATACCGGCCGGATCGGACGCCGCGGCGCGGGCCACCCCGGCGGCATCAGTTTCCACCTCCTGCTGCAGCACATCTACCGGAATCTCCACGTGCACCGGCCCCGGGCGCCCGTCAGTGGCGAGGGCGTAGGCGGCAGTCAGGTACTCGGCGATGAGGTGCGCGTCCGGAACCCGGCGGCTTTCCTTGGCGACCGAGCGGGCGAGCAGGGTGGAATCGCGCAGCTCATGGAGGTACCCCGTCCCCTGATCGGCGACGGCGCGAGGGAGCTGGCTCGAGATCACGAGCATCGGCACCGAGTCGTGGAAGGCTTCGCCCATCGCCGTTGCGATGTTGGTAAGCCCCGGCCCCGTTATCACGAGTGCCACACCCGGTGTGCCGGTGCGCCGTCCGTACCCGTCGGCCATGAAGCCCGCGCCGGACTCGTGGCGGGCGGTCACATGTCTGAGTGAGCTCCCGATGAGCGCGTCATAGATGTCGAGGTTGTGTATGCCCGGGATACCGAACACGGTCCTGCATCCGAGGGTCTCGAGCGTCTCTACTACAATGTCGCTTCCGGTCGTTGCCTGCATATACCTCCCCTGCAGAAATCGTGAGCAGCACGACACACACGTCGCACAGCACCGTCCCGTATCGGCGGGCCGGTGTGGCGGATCGGTGGTCCTCGTTCAGGTTGCTATGGGAAGAGTGATAGGTAATGTAGCGGCACCGGCGCACAGACGAGGATTCCCCCCGAGTGCGACAGGTACCACGGGCTACACTGCACGAGCTAACTCTAGCGGGCCGGGGGGAGTGTGTCAACATACCCGATTATTCTGGCGCTTCCGGATTCCGGTTGCCGACCGGGGCATATCGGGCGCATACTAGTAGTGGAGGATGAAATGCAGATCGAGAACGTGACTGCACAATCGCGCGGTGTTCTCGTCCGGCTGGCGAGCGACGCAGCCTGGCAGTACTTCACCAGCATCGAGCCTCCGGCAGAGACCGAGACGAGCGGCCCGGTTGCCGAGCACGGAAATACCAGCGAACAGCGCACCAATCAGGATACCATCGCGGAATGGCAGGGGCGCTACGTGGACATCACCCAGTAAACAAATAGCACGCGGGCGGGCTCTTCCTTGACGCTCGCGGGCCGGCTCGATTAGCTTTTAATGAGTGACCGGCGGTCATTTTCTGACCCTTGGTCACAAGTCACCGGTTTCGGCGCACCGAAAGGAACGTGGGCACATGGGAATCCCCGAGCGAAGGACACGTGAAAAGGACGAGAGACGCAGCAGCATCCTCGAGGCCGCCCGCCGGCAGTTTCTCGCCCGCGGCCTCGAGCAGGTGACGATGTCGGAGGTCGCCAGGGAGGCGGAGCTCAGCAAGGGAACGCTGTACCTCTATTTCGAGGACAAGACCGACATCATGTACTCGCTTCTCCTCGAATCGCTCGAGGATCTTCGTGACCGCGTCGTGCCGGTCATCGATGGGTCCGGATCGGGAATCGAGAAGGTGCATGAGCTCGTGGAACGCTACATCGCTTTCTATCACGAGCGGCAGGAGTTCTTTCCACTCTTCCACTACCTCGATTATGCCTTCAACGCCGAGGGGCCGATCGATTCGACCGCGGAGGACTGCTTCTCAATCATAGATGAGCTCAACCGACGCCTTCAGCATCTGCTCCGCGCAGGAGTCGCCGACGGTAGCTTCAGGTCGGACATCGATCCCGACGAGCAGGCGGTGATGTACGCCCATGTCATCCACAGCTTCATGGAGCACGCGGTCGCCCGGGGTGGGTTCATTCGGGCTCGAACCGGTGTTGATCCGGAGGTGCTGATCAGGCGGATGTTTGCGATGATCATCGATTCACTGCAGTAGGAAAGGAACGGGCATGGAACGGTTTTTCAGGCGACCGGGGCTGATCATCGCGGCGATACTCGTGATCACCGCAGTATTTGCCGCGCAGATCCCCGAGCTCGAAATCAACAACAATATCAAGATCTTCATTCCGGAGGACGACCCCTCCCGCGTAGCCTATGAGAACCTGAAGGATGACTTCGGAAGCCAGGAGCAGGTAGATATTGCGGTCAGCAGTGATGCGTCGAGTATCCTGCGACCCCAACCGCTTTCCACCATCCGCGAGATCACCGGAAAGCTCGAGGATCTCGCCACCGTTGAGAGTGTGCGCTCGGTGACGAACGCCGACTTCATCGAGGCGACCGGAGACGGCATGCGTGCCGCCACTCTGCTCGAGGACGGGGAGATCACCGCGGCGAAGATAGAACAACTGAAAACGCGTGTTCTCACCTGGCCGCAGCCCTACGAGAACAGCATCATTTCGAGCGACTTTCGCTCGACGCAGATCCTCGTCACTCTGATAGAGGACTCCGAGACCGCCGAGCGGGAACAGTTCCACGCCGAGGCGACGAAGATCATCTCCGAGTACGACGACACCGGACTTGATTTCTACATGGCGGGCGATCCGGTCATTACCGTGCTGCTGAAGGAGTACATGCTCGGCGATCTCATCTACCTGATACCGATGGTGACCATCGTCGTGCTCCTCGCGCTGTTCCTCTCGTTCCGAAACCTCGGGGGTGTGGTACTGCCCATCATAACGGTGTTGATCAGCACCGTATGGGCGCTCGGGGTGATGTCCCTGCTCGACATCTACTTCTCGATGATCTCCACCGTCATACCGGTTCTGCTCATCGCTGTCGGAAGCGCCTACGTCATTCACATCTTCAATCACTATTACGACAGCGTTCGTGCCGCAGAGGATCTCACACCGGACCGCCACCGGGATATCGTCTTCGAGACGCTTCGAAAGATCGGCGTACCGGTCATCATGAGTGCCCTCACGACGGCAGCCGGCTTCGCCTCCATCGCCACGAGCGCCATCGTGCCGATGCGCCACTTCGGTATCATAAACGCCGTCGGCGTGGTGAGCGCGCTCATCGTTACTCTTACCTTCGTGCCCGCGCTGCTTCTCGTGCGCCGCACCGCGCTTCGCGGCCAGGGAGTCGCGCACGGTGCAGACCGCGGTGCGCAGGGCGGCCCGGACGACGACGGGTTCAGCCGCACTCTGCTGCGGTTCTACGGCTACTTCTCCCGCCGCAGCCCGCGCATCATATTCCTGAGTCTGGTGATCATCGGACTGTCCGTCTTCGGCCTCACGAAAATTGTCGTGGATAACTCGATGATCGAGTACTTCCAGCGTGATTCCGAAATCCGGGTTGCAGATCGATTCGTACGCGAGAACTTCAGCGGCACCAAGACCTTCAGCATCGTCGTCTCGGGTGACGAACCGGCCGCGCTGACGAACCCCGAGGCCCTTGCCGCCATGGACGAGCTCGGAGCCTACCTCTCTCGCGAGTACGACGCGGTCGGCAAGGTCGTGAGCTTCTCGGACTTCATCCGGCGGATGAATCAGGTGATGAACGTCCCGCCGCCCGCGCCGGAGTCGGGCGGGGTGTCCGGCGGCGAGCCTGCGGACGCCGGGGCAGCGCGCAACGGCGCCGGTGACGGCGGCCCCGCGGACGGCGACGCCGCCGGCGAAACCGAGGTTCCCGGAAGCTTCTTCTCCGAGAGCAGCTACGCGCCGGACGGCAGCGCCGACGACCGCAGCCGCGGGCTCGTGCACCTCGTCGCCGACGGCACCGGGGACGATACCGGGACGGGGACCGACAACTCGGACGGGGGTGTCGGCAGCTTCTTCGAAGGTGAGGGCGGCATGGACAGCGGCGGCCCGGCCGCAGACGATAGCGGCGAAGCCGCGGGTCCCGTGGGGAACGGCGGCGCCACCGGGCGGGGCGCCGCGGACCCGGCCGCCACCACGGGCGCCGGCGGCAACTCCGAGCCCGCCGAGCCCGAGCTCCGCATCGACCGTCGCCCGACCTACCGTGAGCTCATGGGCGCGGTCGCCGAGGCCTACGGACGCGCCGAAGCCCTCGACATGACCACCCGGGAGTTCGTCGACCTTCTGTTCCGCGAGCTCAACTACGGCGGCGCGGCCTACGACGAGATTCCAACCGACCCCGGCAAGTACCCGGTCTCCGACATGCAGGGGCTTCAGAACCTCATCTCACAGTATCTTCTTGTTTATTCCGGCAGCCTCGACGACTTCGCCGACGACTCCCTCGAGCCGCAGAGTGCCCGCATGTACGTCGTTCTCGAGGCCACCAACAGTCTCGTCGCCGAGGAGGTCTCCGAGGGGGCACGAGAGTATGCGGCGGAGCACTTCCCCGAGGGCTACGATGTCTCGATTGCCGGATTCTCCGACATGGAGAGCGCGGTCACCAGGCTCATCGTCAACTCCCAGTTGTGGAGCCTGTTCTCCGCGCTGGTCGTCGTATTCATCATCGTCTCGCTTGCGAACCGCTCGGCGGTGGCGGGGCTCTACGGCATCGTTCCGCTGAGTTTCGCGATTCTCATCAATTTCGGCGTGATGGGCATCAGCGGCATCAAGCTCAATATCGCCACGGCGATGATCGCATCCATCGCCATCGGCATCGGCATAGATTATACGATTCACTTTCTCACCCGGTACCGCATCGAGCGTGCGGAGACCGACGATCTTCGCGAGGTGACCAAACGGAGCATCCTGACAACGGGCAAGGCGATCCTCTACAACGCCTTTGCGGTGGGCGCGGGATTTGCCGTGCTCATCGCATCGAACTTCAATCCGCTTCGCTACGTCGGTGTGCTCGTGGCACTGACCATGCTCACCTCATCCATCGCGGCCCTCACGATCCTCCCGGTGCTCCTCAATCTGTTCCGACCTCGCTTCATAGAGCGTGGCGCGCGGTTGCAGAATGAGCCGGCAGGGTCCGGGCGAACCGGGGAGGCAACAACACAAGGAGGCTCAACATGAGATTCAGAACACAGACCATTGCAGTGACGACGGTGGCGCTCCTCGCTCTCATTGCGGCACTGCCCGCGTATTCCATAGACGGGCGGGAGATCGCGGAGAACGTGATCAATCGCGACGACGGCGAGACCGGCCACAGCCTCATCAACATGGACCTCATCGATGCACAGGATAACGTCAAGAACCGCATCATAGAGGAATGGAGAATGGAGAATGATGCGGGCCTCGAGCGCCTCGTTATCGTGTTTCACCGACCGGCATCGGTGCAGGGAACGCGATTTCTTGTAATGGAGCGGGCGGATCGCGACGACGATCAGTGGATCTACCTCCCGGCCCTCGACCGCGTGCGCCGCATCGCGGCATCTGAGGGTGATCAGAGCTTCATGGGCACCGATTTCACCTACGACGACCTGGCAACCCGGGACGTGGACGAAGACACTCATGAGCTCCTGCGCGAGGAGACCTTCTCCGGCCGCGATGTATACGTCGTCGAGTCGGTCCCGAAAGACCCGGATGACTCGCAGTATTCGCGGCGCGTGCAGTGGGTGGCGAAGGACATCTGGGTGCCGTTGAAGGCGGAGTTCTACGACAAGAGTGATGAGCTCCTGAAGACACTGACAGTGGAGGAGCTCGAAGAGGTGCAGGGCATCTGGACTCCCATGGTAAGCGTGATGGAGAACGTCCAGACCGAGCATGCCACACGGCTCGAGGTGCAGAAGACCCGGTACAACGAAGACCTCAACCCCGACCTCTTCAGCACGAACTTTCTGCGAACCGGGCGGGTGCAGTAGCTGTGCACCAGGAGGAGCACAATGAAACAGACGACAACACGAGGAATAAGACAAACATGGATTCCGGCGATTCTCGCCGCCGTCCTGGTCGCCGCACCCCTGGCTGCCCAGGACGGCGGCGGCGGTGGTGGTGATGAAGGCAGCGGCGGTGGCGGAACCGGCAGCTTCTTCGAGGGTGATTCCGGCGGCGGCTCGGCCCCGTCGACCAGCGTCGGAGGCGAGGTCGAGCTCGAGCTCCGAAGCTACCCGGATTTCGACGACCTCGACGCCTTCACCGACTCGGAGGTCACCGCCGTGCCCCGGGTGAAGACGGAGTTCACCTACGAGGGGTCATCGAGCGAGGTGGTTGCGAACCTCGAGTACTCGAGCCGCATGCCGATGGAAAGCTTCGAGGAACTCATCGATGAGGCCTACATTCAGCTTTTCTACGATAACCTCGATGTACAGGCCGGATACCTCAAGGAAACCTGGGGTACCGGGGACGGCGTCCACGTCGTCGACGTCCTCAACCCCGTGGACTTCACCGATTCCATCAACCCCGAGTACGCGGAGCGAAAGATCGCCGAGAAGATGGTCAAGCTCAACGTCTACACCGGCCCCAACGGGCTGCTCGAGCTCGCGTACGTGCCGGTGCTGACGCAGGATCGATATCCGATCGATGGGCGATGGGTGCCGAATGAGCTTGCGAAGCTGCGGTCCAGCGTTGAGGACGCCTATGACGGCCTGGTCGCCCCCCCGGGGTTGACCCAGTATGAGGCCGACAAGCTGAAGGCTCAGTTCCTCGAAGATGCCCGAAACGCTCCCCAGCCCGTCACCCTCGCCGACGGCCAGTACGGCCTGCGCTACTCCACGAGCGCCGGCGGCGTGGACATCGGTGGGATCTACTACTTCGGATTCATCCGCGAGCCTGTCATCGAGATCCCCCAGGCCGACCCGACCGACTACAGCATCGACTTCACCCGGCTGAATCTCTTCGGTCTCGAGTTCGCCACGGTGGTCTCCGGATTCAATCTTCGCGCGGAGGCCGCGTACAACCTCACCGAGGACATCGACGGCGACGATCCGCTTGTCCACAACAACAGCGTCGCCTACATGGCGGGCTTCGACCGGGATCTGCCGGTGAGCAACTTGAACGTCAACATCCAGGGCCGCGGGGAGTACCTGCTGGAAAGCGACGCGGTTTCGGATAACGGCCCGGCCGATGTCGATTACGACGCGGGGGAGAACGAGCACTACTGGACCAACACCCTCGTGGCGAGCGTGGAGGACAGTTACCGAAACCAGACCATCACGCCGTCGGTGGACTTCCTGTTCACCGCCGAAACGCAGGACTACGTGGTCCGCCCCGGCGTCGAGTTCGTGCTCGCCGACGACGCCACGGTCAACGTCAGAGGATCGATCTTCGAAGGTGACAAGGACACCGAGTTCGGTCAGTTCGACGATAACGACCATTTAGCAGTACGTTTTGAATACGCCTTCTAAGCGGCGTCTTCATACACACCTCCTTTTGGGGCGGCCTGCGGGTCGCCCCATCTTTTTCTCTCGGCCCCGGGGAGCGTGCCCGGGCGTGCGCTCACGGGCGATCGTCGGGCGGGATGCTTCGTCTGCCGGCGCGCAGGAGCTCGAAGGCACGGATCGGGGTTCGGCGGGCCATGAGCGAGAGGACGTTCATCGCGACGGCAGGCGGAGAAACGTAGCGGTCGGTCTGTACCCGCAGGAAAAATGGAATCGCAGCATACCGCAGGAGCCCCGTGACGACGAACATGATCTGAAGACCGAAGATCCTCTGCCCGGCTATCTCGAGCCGCACCGACTGCAGTGCAGAGGCGAGAACTCCGCCGGCTACCGACCCGACCAGTCCGCCGAGGCCACCCACGGCAAAGTAGAGCGCATACTGCGTGGCGGGTGCCTGCTTCGATATCTCGAGGGGCAGGGCGAGGAGCACGATGTTCAGCGCGGCCCATCCGAGTGAGGTCATCACGACGTCGATGCCGACGGCAATGGGCCAGTGCTCCGGCGACATGAGAAGCCACAGAATAGGCGTCGTGCCGACGATGAGGATACCGCTGACCGTGATACTCTTCACCCCCAGGCTATCGGTGACCACGCCCCAGAGCTTGTAGAAGCCCATGGAGAGCACACCGATCGCGGCGGTGGACATGCTCACCACCGTCAGCGGCACTCCGACGTTCTGCAACTGATGATAGGAGAAGAACGGCGAGGCCAGAAGCACGACGGCGTTCCAGTAGAATGCGGCGAGCAGAAGGCGACGGAAGTTCGGGTCGGAGAGGGCAGTGGCGAGGCGCTCGGGCGGCGCCGCGTGCGCTGGCCGCGTTTTCAGCGGTCCGACGAAGAGCATCGACAGCAGGGATCCGACAAGGGCCGTTGCGATCACCGCCGCCACGCCCCACGCGCCCGGCAGTCGTTCCAGGACCACGGAGTACGCGGGCACCATGAGGATGGTCACCAGCGATACGAACACGCTCCGCACTCCCATGAAGCGTCCACGCGTCTTCTCCGGCACGAGCTCCCGCACCATCGCGAGCCAGGTGTTTCCCGCAAGGGCGTTCGCCGCCTGCGATATGCCGAAGACGATCAGGAATACCTCCGGGCGCGGGCGGCCCTGCAGCGCCGCGACCAGGGCCGCGATCCACACCAGGCGGATGGCGTTGAACACGAGTAGCGCCCGCCTGCGGTCACGGAGCACGCGCAGCAACCGTGGCGTGAGGAGCTGGAACACCTGAAACGCCATCGGGAAGGCGGCCGCAACGCCGATCATCACCAGATCGAGCTGGAAGTGCAGCGCGAGTGCCGTGAAGATCGGTCCCTGGGTGAGGAGGATGTACGTCGCGGAGAGGCTGCCCTCCCAGTTGAGGGCCGTTCGTGCCGTCATCGAATCGCCACGACCTCACTCCAGTGCTTTGGGAACCAGCTCCGCAACCTGAACGTGCCGTCGTCTGCCTGCAGGTATCCCGTCCCCACAGTCACCGCGCCCACGCGGAGAAGCACATAGCCCGAGCCGGTGCAGGTCTCCGCAGCGGAGGCGTCCAGGGTGATGTCCTCACGGGCGAAATAGCGACCGGCATCCGCGACATCGAGGCGGATCCGGTTTCGGCCGGCGAGAAAGCCGAAGGCCACGGCCGCCTCGGTGGTGAGCTTCGGGATCTCCATCGAAACGCGCATGAACTTGATGCCGCTGAAGAGGATCTCCGGCCCGCGCGGGATGCTGTGACCCCGCGCGAGGCTGTAGATGTACTTTCTCCCGCCCGCGAAAAAGTGGTAGCGCTCGGTAAACCACCGCGGGTCCATCCCGAAGCGTTCCTCGAGGATGGACAGGTATGGCGTGGGATCCACGAGGCGGCAGGAGGGGCCGAGTCGGATCCTCGAGGTTCCGTCAGCCATTCGAGGCCTCCGTCTGCGAGGCCCGGGCGGCGGTAGGCTCGGAGCCCGCGTCACCCGCGCGCCCCCCGTCGCCGGCCTTCTCCAGCACCGCTACGAAGAACCCGCCGCTGTCGTTCTGATGCGGCCAGATGCGAAGCGCATTTCGAAGCTCCC
>CAYOFA010000002.1:33028-39100 GCA_964402885.1 uncultured Spirochaetaceae bacterium | reverse complement strand
CCCACAGCCGATATCCGCGCTCCAGCCAGGGCAGCCGTTCGAGATCCACCCCCGGCTCGACATCGCGAAACCAGGCTTCGAAGTCCTCCCGGCCGACGCGAGGTACGTTCCGCCACGCGGAGACGGGCAGGGGACGGCGCAGGGCTTCGAGAAAGGCCTCCCACTCCGTCCCCAGGAGGGGTCGGTAGCGCTCGAGGCGGGAGAGGGCGTAGTCGGGAAGCTCTATCGCCGCGCTCACTCGTTCTCGTCGACGGTCGCCTTGGTCGCGCCGGTGGAGATGCCGCCGTCGACCAGCAGGGTCTGCCCGGTGACGTACTCACTTGCGTCGGAGGCAAGGAAGATCACCGCGCCGTCGAGGTCGTGGGGCCTGCCCGGTCTGTTCAGCGGAATGCGGTCCTCGAGATACTCGACCCAGGCCCGGTTCTCGTACAGAGCCTTGTTCTGCTCGGTCTTGAACCAGCCCGGCGCCAGACAGTTCACGGTAATGCCGTAGTCACCCCAGTCGTCCGCGAGGCTCATCGTCATCTGCTTTACCCCGCCGCGGCTCGCGCAGTAGGGGGTGATGCCGGCGTAGCCGAACACGCTCGTCACCGAGCCGATGTTCACGATACGGCCGTACCCGCGCGGGATCATTTTCCTGGCAACGGCCTGCGCCACGAAGAAGGAGCCGCGGAGGTTGGTGTCGAGGACCGTGTTCCAATCGTCCCAGGTTACCTCCACCGCCGGCTTCCTGATATTGAGACCCGCATTGTTAATGAGGATGTCGATCTTCCCGTAGTGATCGTGGGCGGCCTCGACCATGGCGGCAATGCTTCCCTCCTCACGGACGTCGAGCTCGAGGGGGAGGGCGCGACGCCCCATGCCCTCGATTTCCGCCCGGAACTCAGAGAGCTTGTCCGCGTTCCGGCTCGTGATGACGAGATCGGCGCCCGCGCCCGCGAGCGCTCGCGAAAAGTACTGGCCGAGCCCGCGACTCGCGCCGGTGACGATGGCAACTTTCCCGCTCAGATCGAATAATTTCGTGCTCATGTCTCGCTCCTCTTACGTGCCCGGCTTGAGGATCACCTTCATCAGGCCCTCGTCGCCCTCATACAGGCGACGAAACCACTCCGCCCCCTCAGACAGTGGTGCGACGGCGCTCAGGAGGGGATCGAGGTCGATGGCGCCACGGCGGATCATTTCGAGGCAGGCCGGGTACTCTCCCGATGAGGCATTGGATCCCTGGACACGAATCTGTCGGGTGACGAGGTACTGCAGCGGCGCCTCCACCTTCGGGGCGAAGTTTCCGATAACCGTCACCGTTCCCCCGCGGCGGACGCTCGCTACGGCGCTGTCGAAGGATGCCTGCAGTCCCACCGCGTCGAAGGCGCTTCGGACTCCGCGACCCTCGGTGAGCTCCGCGACAACGGGCCACAGCTCGTCGGATTTGGTGTTCACCACCCGGTCGGCGCCGAGTGCCGCCGCCTTTTCGAGCTTCCGGTCGTCTATGTCCGCGGCAATTACCGGACCGTAGCCGGTCGCGCGAAGCACCTGCACCACGAGAAGGCCTATCATCCCCGCGCCTACGACCACCGCTGCGTCGCCGGTCTCATGCGGGGTGATCTCCGCCGCATGCATCGCGATGGACACGGGTTCCACCATCGCCGCATGCTCGTAGCTCACGCCTTCCGGAAGGATGTAGATACCGCGCTCGGGTACCGCGACGTACTCCGCGAGCGCGCCGTCCTGCCGGTACTCGTCGGCGCTCACACCGAGGACTCTGCGGTTCTCGCAGAAGTTGATCTCACCACGGCGGCAGTAGAAGCACTCGCCGCAGTACAGGGTGGAGTCGAACGTCACCGCGTCGCCGACTGAAACGTGCCTGACGAGGGGGCCTACGGCTGTCACGTCGCCCGCGGCCTCGTGGCCCATGATGACCGGAGGTATGCGCCTGCCGGTGCTCCCGTCCTGTCCGTGTACGTCGCTTCCGCAGATACCCACCGCGCGCACCTTCACGAGCACTTCGTCGCCGGCGAGATCCGGTTCCGGTACGTCCTTGTATTCGAAGTGGTTATACTCAACCAGCTCGAGTGCCTTCATGCTGTGTCCTCCATCCTGATGTACTACCAGTCGCGCACCGGGGCCTCTTCGTCTACATTCACGCCGAACTCTTCACGCGGCAGCCGTGCGACCCGCTGCAGCTCTCGCATGTAGACCTCGGAGTCCGAGACCGCCGGCGCTGGGCCGCCCGTCACCCGTCACCCGCGGGGGATGTGCATTGGTCGCATTGTGAACGGAAACGGTCGCGAGGGCAAGGTTCGACGGTGCGGCGAGGGGCGCTCGGCGCCTCGTGGTTCGCAGTTGCTAAAGCGACAGACGCGCCGCATAATCGAAATTGAGCATCTCACGTCGCGGGCTTCTCGACGTGAGCTCGCGCAGCGACCTGTGCGGGCGGCATCGCCATGGCAGCGGCCGGCGTGTTCGCAATGATCCCGGCTGCGTGGGGTGTCGGGGTACGCAGGGGCCGTGATGCCGCGAAAGACCGTCAGGAGGTTTTTTATGCGAACCAGAGCTTTGCCTGTCGCACTTGTCGTCCTCGTCGTCCTCGTCGCGCTGTCAATGGCAGCATGGGCCGAGGGCGGCCAGGAGTCCGGCGCCGCGGCGAGTGTCATCGACTGGAACGCTCCTCAGATGGCCGTCGACCGCATCACCGGTGAGGAATGGATTCCACCCGAGGGCTGGGAAGAAGCCACGGAGGGAGTAGAGGAGATCTTCTACTTCAACTCCGGCGCCATGCGTGATGACCCTGCAACCAGGGTAAATATCGATATTTTCACCGAGAAGACCGGCATCGAGGTCACCTGGGCCGAGGTCTCCTCCGAGATTCTCTTCCAGAAGACGCTGAACGTGCTCGTCTCCAAGGACCCCTCCGTTCACGGCATGTCCCTGGACAGTGGCCCCTATCAGTTCGAGCAGGTCATCGGCGCCGGCTGGGCCGAGCAGATGCCGTTCTGGACCGACGAGGTGAAGGCAGCCTACCCCCACGCCATGGTTCCCGCACTCTCAGACGACGAGGGCAATACCTACGTCACCGTCGATACGATGAGAAGCTACCTGCTGTTCTACCGACCCTCATGGCTCGAGGCGGCAGGCGTGGATCCCGAGAGACTGACCACCTGGGAGGGCGTGCGTGAAGCCGCTCAGCAGGCGGGTGAGTGGGCCCGGGACAATCTGGGACAGGACTTCCACGGCATCGTCTTCCCCGCGAAGAGCGACAACCTCATGCACATGCTGCAGTCCGGGATTTACTCCCAGGGCGACCGAGTCATTGAAGCGGACGGTACTCCCGTCTACGACGACGCCGCCGGCCGCAACTCCTGGGAATACTGGGTAGACCTGGTGCGTGACGGCATTGCGCCGGAAGACGTGCTGGGCTGGACCTGGAACGACTACCAGGAAGTGTATGCGCGTGGCAAAGCGGCAATTATGCTCGGCTTCTCCACCTACGTGAACCGCTCCGCCGATCCTGAGCTCTCCCCCGCGCTCCACGAGGACGTGATGGGCAACTCGGTCGACGCCCCGGGTGACTGGGCCGTTATTGCACCCCCGAAGTGGGACGCCGATGAGCCGGAGACGAACCGGGCCGCGTTCATAGACTTCGACGGCTTTATGGTAAACACCTTTGCCGGCACGCGGCAGAAGGCCGCCATGATGCTTTTCAGTGAGTTCCGCATGAGCGCCCAGGCGATGGCCAACGAGGTCGTCATCGAAGGAAACGAATCCTTCTACCCCGGCGTCTATGACTGGGACAAGGTACAGAACGAGATTCTGTTCCCCGAGCCCCGTGCTCAGTCGGTGTCCACGACCGTTATGGAAACCTTCCCTCCGGGCGCAATCCAGGCAAACGATATGATCATCGAGTTCTTCGCTCGCGCCGTACAGGGTGATATGGATCCGCTCGAGGCACTGAGTCAGGCCCAGGAGCAGATCGACGCTATCTATCGCTAGTCTGTTACAGTCATGTACCGTACCGATCCTGCTGCTCCGGGTCGGCCGTCATGTTTCCCTGGGCGGTGCCCCTCATCGTCTCGGGTTTCATCCGGGGATGGATCTTCAACTCCTCCTACGGAGTGCTGAACCACCTCCTGGTGATATCGGGAGCGGTTGCGAACAATGTGAACTTCCTCGGGCAGGCGACTACGGCAATGATGGCGGTCATCGTGGCGGACATCTTCACGACGATGCGCCACATTACGCTGCCGCTTGCAAAGGCCCCATCTACTGGACACTGATTACGTCTCTGAAACCGCCGGCGGAAGCCATCAAGTGGCCGTCGCGCTCAGTACTGCGACGGCGCCTCGGGGTACTCGACCGACAGTTTCTCGTAGAGCTCATCGATGCGGTCCTCGAAGAGGGCCGCATTTCCCTCAGGCCACGAATGTCCCTCGATGTTGTAGCCGTCGTCGGCGAAGATGACGTTGCCGGTGAGGTGGCGCTGCGGAACGCACATCGAAACGAGGGAAGCCGCCACACCCTCGCGCGAGATGAACCGCTTCGAGGGCGTGTGCGCGAGGATGCTCTTCGCCCGCGGCTTGAGCGTGCCGTCGGGCTCGCGCAGGAGGTCGCGGTTGAGGTTGGTCTCGACGGTGCCGGGCGCTATGCCGTTTACGCGGACGCCGAATGGCGCGAGCTGCGCGGCGGCCGTCTTCACCAGGCCCTCGAGGCCGTGCTTGCCGGCGTTGTAGGCGTAACTCCCGTAGAGAGAGGCGCGACTTCCGTTACTGCAGAGGTGGATGATGTGACCGCTGCGTCGCGGTGCCATGGCGCGGGCGAGGGCGGTCGTCACGATGAAGGCGCCGGTGAGGTTGATCTCGTTGACACGGCGGAAGTCCTCGGCGAGGTCCTCGGGGTCGTCGGCGAGCAGGTCGAAGGGTCGATGGTGGACGCCGGCGCAGTCGATCCCGACATCTATCGAGCCGAGTGCCCGCTCTGCGGCCTGCACGACCCGCTCGGCTTCCGCGTAGTCGGTGATGGAGCCGAGGAAGACCGGCGGTGGGGTGCCGTCTGCGAGGTCGGTGAGATTCGCCACGATCTGTTCGAAACGCGCAATGAAGGCTTCGCGACCGGCCCGGTCGCGCGGTGCAACGTCCGAAAGTGCGACGCGCGCGCCGCATGAGGTTGCCGCGTATGCGAAGGCCTCTCCGAGGTTTCCTGCGCCGCCGAAGATGAGGATGTTCATGCCCCCGAGATCGACGCGGTGTGTGCACGGATAGCTGAACGCGGATTCGTTTCGCCTGGAAATGTCGAGTGTTTCCACCGTAGGGTGCCTCCTGTTTTCATAGGGTAGCGGGTCGGCAGGCGGCTGTCGAGCCGGCCCCGGTGCGCCACCGCGCTGCCGTGCTACCACGCAGCCGTGCTACCGCGCTGCCGAAGGCGCAGCTTGCAAAAGGACCCGCCCTCGTTTATTCTGCCGGGGTAAGGAGCTAACATGGCTGATAACTTGCAGCTTGTCACCTTCGAGCTGGGCGGCGAGACCTACGGCATAGACATCATGCAGGTCGAAGGCATCGTGCAGGTTCAGCAGATCCGTCCCATTCCCTATGCGCCGGAGTACGTGGAGGGAATCTTCAATCTCCGGGGAGAGATCATACCCGTCATTAATCTGCATCGCCGTTTCAGGCTCAAGCAGATGGACCTTTCCGAGGAGGACAAGCTTCTTTCCGGCATGGTCATCCTCGCCATTGACGACATGCACCTCGCGGTGATGATCGACAGGGTCTCCCGCGTGGTCAGGGTGAACCGTGACGACATTCAACCGCCGCCGCAGATGATATCGGGAATAGGTGCGGAGTATATTCAGGGCGTGGTAAACAACGAAGACAATTACCTCATCATCCTCGACGCGCGACGACTCTTCAACATGCGCGAGCTCGAACAACTCGGGCAGATCGGACGCTGACGACACATGGGCATACCTATCTCACGACCCTCCATCAAGCGCAAGGACATGGACTCCGTGCTCAGTTGCATGGTGTCGGACACCATCGGCCCCGACCGTATCTCCAAGCAGCTCGTTGATGCGATCGGAGAGTA
>CAYOFA010000002.1:28744-32928 GCA_964402885.1 uncultured Spirochaetaceae bacterium | reverse complement strand
CTCGGCTTCTGTCCCGACCTCGAGGCGCTCGCAGGCCTCGGCATTCCCATGATAGAGGACATCTCCCAGGGCCTCGGCGCCCACACCGGCGATCGCCTCGCCGGTACCTTCGGCCGCTACACGGTTATCGGACTCGAGCCCGAGCATATCGTCACCTCAGGCGGGGGCGCGGTGGTGATCGGCGCGGGGCGCAAGGAGTCCTCCTGGCTCAAGGGCCGTGGCGAGGAGTTGCCGCCGGAGGTGCTCCTCCCCGATGTGAACAGCGCCCTCGGCCTCACCCAGATAAAGGAGCTCGACCGTTTTCTCGAGAAGCGCCGCGAGCTTGCCCCACGGTTTCTTCGCTCGCTCTCCGGCGGGCGGCACCGCATGCCGGCGCAACCCGGCGACGGGGAGAACGTGTTCTTCTCCTTCCCGGTCGCCCTCGAGTCGGGCGTGAACGAGGTCATCGCCTACGCGCGGAAGCACGAGGTGGAGGCGGTGCCGGCCTTCTCGGGCAGCATGGTTGCGTCCCGCGCCGGCATGGAAGAGCGCGTGCCCAACGCACGGGGATATCTCATGCGCTGCGTGCGCTTTCCCCTGTATCCGCTGCTGAAAAACAGCGAGTCGGAGCGGATCTCGCGGGTGCTCTCCACGCTTCCCTGACGGACGCGCCACGGGGTTGGACCGGCGGCACGGAATGCCGGCAAAAAATCCTCCGATTTCTGCAAGCTTTACATCGAAAAACCCAGTAGGTATAGTGAAGCGGCGGTGACCATGAAGGTAAACGTCAGGAAGGTGCTTCTCATTGCCAACGTCGAGAAGGACGAGGCCATGGAGGTCACCGAGGATGTACGAAACTACCTCGAGTCTCAGGGTATCGAGGTTGTCACGTTTGCCTTCCGGGGCAAGCCGGCGCAACCTGTGCTCGAGAACTACGATCTCGCCATATCGCTCGGCGGAGACGGGACCGTCCTGTTCTCCAGCCGGATCCTCTCAACGCACAGCATACCCATCCTGCCGGTGAATCTGGGCAACTTCGGCTTCATAACCGAGGTCACCCGCGAGGAGTGGGTGGGTGCCTTCGAGCGATACCGATCCGGCATGATCGAGGCGGGGGAGCGACTCCTCATCCAGGTTACCGTGGAGCGACAGGAGCGACGGATCGGGGAGTTCATCGGGCTGAACGATGCGGTGATCTCCGCTAGCGGCATTTCGAAGATCGTGAAACTCTCGGTGTGGCTCTCCGACACCTTTCTCGGGCGCTACCGTGCCGACGGGGTCATCGTCGCAACGCCGACCGGGTCGACGGCATACTCCGCCGCAGCCGGCGGGCCCATACTGCATCCGGAGATGGATGCGATGATTCTCAACCCCATCTGCCCGTTCACGTTGTCGCATCGCCCGCTGGTGATGTCCGCCGACGAGACCATCGTGGTCGAGGTGGAATCGCAGCAGCGCACCGGGGTCATCATGACGGTCGACGGTCAGTCGGACTTCCCGCTCATTCCGGGGGATCGCATCACGGTGCGCCCCTACGAGGAGAAGGCGCGCATCGTGCGCTCGAACAAGCGCACCTTTTACGAGGTTCTTCGCACCAAGCTCAACTGGTCGGGAGGCCATAGTGCTTGAGCAGTTGACCATACAGAACTACGCCCTCATCGACAGGCTCAGTATCGAGTTTGCCGACGGTATGAACGTGCTCTCCGGTGAGACCGGCGCGGGTAAGTCCATTCTCGCAGGCGCCTTATCGCTACTGCACGGCTCGCGCGCGGACACGGGTGCCATTCGCACCGGCGCCGATGAGACCATGGTGTCGGGCACCTTCGTCGTGGAGGGCAACACCGAGACGGAGGGCTGGCTCAGCGAGCACGGTATCGAGCCCGAAGACGGAGCGGTCATCATCCGCCGTACCGTGAAGCGCACCGGCCGCGGTACGATCTACGTTCAATCTGCCCCGGTCACCAGAAGCGATCTGCAGGAGCTCACCGATCTCATACTCGACCTCCACGGGCAGCACGAGCACCAGTCCCTGCTTTCCGAAGAGAACCACCGTAAGCTTCTCGATCGCTACGCCGGGATCGAGGTCGAAGTGCAGGCTCTCTCCGAGCGTTTCGCCGAGCTTTCCAATCTCAAGCGCAGGCGCGAGCGACTCGTCTCCAGCGAGCAGGAGCGCCTCCGCGAGATCGATCTGCTGAGCTTCGCCGTCCAGGAAATCGAGGACGCCGGGCTCAAGGAGGGGGAGGAGGAAGAGCTCGAGCAGGAGCGCAGCATCCTCAATCAGCACGAGAAACTCGCCGAGAGCCTCGATCGTCTCTACGAGTCTCTTGCGGAAAGCCGCGGCGGAGCCCTCGGGCAGATGCGTGAGGCCCGCCATGCGATGGAGACGGTTACCGGTATCGATGCCGGGCTCTCGCCGGTGGCAAAGCGACTCGACGACACGTTTTTCGAGCTCGAGGATATCGCGGAGACGGTGCGAGACTATTCCTCCCGAGTGGAGTTCAGCGCCGAGCGGCTCGAGCAGGTGGAGGACCGCATCACCACCATCCATCGCCTCGAGAAGAAATACGGCGCGGAGATTGCAGACGTGCTCCGCTATGCCGAGGAGGCGCGTGAACAGCTCGCGGCTCTCGAGAACTATGAAGAGGACAAGGCGCAGCTCGAGGAAGATATCAAGCGCGTCGAGCGAGAGGTGCTCGAGGCCGCGCAGCAGATCTCCAGGAAGCGGAAGGCGGCCGCCGAAGAGCTGCAGGGCCGCATAGAGGAGATACTGGCCTCACTCGGCATGAAAAAGACACGCTTTCACATCGGGGTGGAGCAACGCATGTCGGGCTCGGGGCGGCCGGCCTGCGGGAGTTACGGGATCGATTCGGTGGCCTTCCGTCTGGCGCCGAACATCGGGGAGCCGGTAAAGGCGCTCAAAGACATAGCCTCGGGCGGGGAGATCTCCCGCGTCATGCTTGCAGTGAAGACCGTGCTTGCCGAAGCGGACCGAATCCAGACGCTCGTCTTCGACGAGATCGATGCTGGTATCGGCGGCGAGGTCGCGCTGGCGGTCGGGGAGTACCTCAAACGCCTGTCCGGCGGCAAGCAGGTGCTCTGCATTACGCACCTTGCATCGATCGCCGTTCGAGCGGATAATCACCTGAAAGTAGAGAAGCTCACCGAGGGCGATCGCACGGTGACCCGCGTCGCCGAGGTCAGCGGACCCGAGCGGGTGGAGGAGATAGCGCGTATGCTTGCCGGCGACCGAACGGGTCGGACCTCACGAACCCATGCGGAGGAGCTTCTCGAAAAGTACGGGAGCAAGACGGCGTAGGTTATGGCGAAGATCTCCGGCGAAGCGAAAAAACGCTATTTCGACAGGGTCAAGGCATACAAGCAGGAGACCGAGTCCATTGTCGCGCGAGAGAAGAATCTCCTGGGTACGATACGCGGGGATGACCCCTCGTCGCAGTACAAGCGTCTGAAGCTCGTCGACGAGCGTTTGAACCTCGCCTCCCATTTTCTGCTTCTGAATCGACTGTCGGTCGGACTGCTCGGAGTGAAGAACGAGGCCTTCCTCAACGACGGACGCAAGAGCTGCTACCAGGCGGTGATCTATCTCGAGGAGGTTGTGTCGAATCGCCTCGATGCTCCGTTCTCGGACTACAGCGAGTACCTCGAGAAGATAGAGGACCTCGACGACGAGAAGCGGTACCGCATGGTCTCCAAGCTCGGCTTCACGATCCAGTCGGTCGAGGAGGATTTCGGCGAGAACAGCAAGTGGAAATGGTCGTTCGTGGAGCTCGAAGGCCGATATGCCATCGTTACCAAGAATCTCCTGAACCTGAAGACTCTCGTCGCAGGCCTCGACCCGCGGGTGCATGGCTATCAGGCCCGCCTCAACCACCTCAACCTGGCAAAGGAACTGCTTCAGCGCTCCGCGGACCGCTATCGGGAGAAATACGAGCTGTCCACGCTGCGCATAGACGATTTCAAGCTCGCCATCGCGTTCCTCGCCGCCCTGCGTCGGATCCATATCGTCGTAGGTGAGACGCAGAACGCCGACACAATCAAGAAGAAGATGGACGTCTGGAAGACCAAGATGGAGACCGACGAGCGCAACGCCCGCGCCGCCAAGGCCTGACCGGCATGCCGAAACCCCTGCGACGGATTCTTCTCCTCATCGCCCTTGCGCTGTTTTACGTGCTGGCGTTTCCGCGCTC
>CAYOFA010000002.1:16524-28644 GCA_964402885.1 uncultured Spirochaetaceae bacterium | reverse complement strand
ACCTCCGACGGCGGTCTCAGGCACATCGAGCAGATACGTTACGGCATCGCCCAGGACGCCGATCGGTTCGCGAACTACTCGGTCATAAGCGAAAATGTCGTGCTTCAGGACCCGGACGGCGCCTTCGTGCGGAGTATCGCGGCGCATGGATATCCCAGGCTCGATCACGGGCGCCTCTTCATATTTGCTCCCGGCGGCAGCGCCGTTTCGGAGTGGACCGTCGACGGGCAGCAGGTATGGACGCGAGATTTCCTCTCGGTGCTGACCGACCTCGACGCCGGCGAGGCCCGTACGGCGGTCGGGCTCCTTGACGGAAGCGTCCACCTCCTCGGCGAAGACGGGGAAGAGCTGTTCTCCTACGCGACCGAGGGATCGCGCATTTCGGTTACGCTCGCCGTCGCGCTCGGTGAAGACGAGGACGTCCTCGCCGCCGTGGCGGGTATAGATCCCCAGAAGCTCATCCTCTTCGAGCGCCATTCCGAGGGCTTCTTCCCGGTGTTTCAGCTCGAGCTCGATTCCGACTACCGGCGCCCCGTTCTCCTGGATTTTCTCGATGACGGTGCGACGCTGGCGGTGGAGCAGCCCGGAGGACTCCTGCTCTACGATCGCAGTACCGAAAGCTTCGAGCGTATCGAACTCGGCGGGGCGGTCGAGGAGGTCACGGCATTGCCGGAGCTCGACCTGGTGCTTGCCGCAGCGCGCATTGCTCCCGGCGCCGGCGTCGCGTCCGGAGAGCAGAACACGGGCGAGCCGGTCCGGCGTCTGCAGGCGACGGTGTGGCCCGACCTGCCGTTGTTTGCCCAGACGATGGTCAGCGGCGACGTGTTTCTGAACGCAGAGGGATCGCGCATTTACATCGGCGCGAACGGGAGGTTGCTATGCGTAGAGCTCGTGCACGGATAGGGCGACTCCTCGTCGGAGTTCTCTGCTCCGTTCTCGTTCTCGGCGCCTGGACCTGGCCCCTAGAGGAGTTCACCATCGATCTCGGGTTCGGTGTGCCGACGGACGGAGCATTGTCGCCGGGTCTCGAGCTCGTCGCGCGAGGCGGGCCGGTCGGTGCAGCCTCCGAGGGTGAGCTTGTCTTCGCGTTCGACGCCGGGGATCATCGTAGAGCGATCCCCCACGGGCTCGGCAGCTTCCTCGTCCTCGTGCACGATGGCGGCTTCCGGTCACTCTATGCTCATCTCGATCGGGAATCCGGGGACACCTCAGTCGAGTTTGCCGAAGACGAGCAGCTCGGTGCGGTGGGTCGAACCGGCTTCTCCGGCGGCAACACCCTCGGTTTCCGCGTCATCGACTCCGAGCGGAATGCCTACGTGAATCCCATGATTCTCCTGCCGGTGCTCGAGGACGGGACTGCCCCCCGTATAGAGGACGTTCGGCTGACTCGCGGATCCGCGGATGTGGCCGTCGGCAGGGGCGCATCGCTGCCGCAGGGACCCGCCCGCCTCAGCGCGCGCGTCTACGATCCCGGCGCCGCCGGTCCGTATCGCGATGATACCGTGCCGTACGCGGTGACGGTATTCGCGAACGGGCGGGAGAGCTTCAGCCTCGCTTTCGAGACGATCGGCCGCAGGGGCGGGCGGATCAGGGTCTCCGGACAGTACACGCACGGAGATCTCTTTGATGAGGAGGGGCGTTTTCGACTCGGCAGTATCGAGATCGCCCCGGGGGATAACCTTATCGAAATCATAGCGGAAGACCATGCGGGAAACGAGCGCGTTGCGAGTTTCCAGATAACGGGTGAGAGCGAGCAATGAAGACGTTTTCCATGAAACCGACGAGCACGGAACAGTTCGAAGAGGTGACCTGCGCGGTGTGCGGCTCCGCCGACGCGCGCGAGCGCTACACGCTCGCCGAGGCGCGATTCGTACGCTGTCGCCAATGCGGGCACACGTATCAGAGCCCCCGCCCGGTATTCGACGATCTCAAGGGTCGCTATCAGGACGCCTACTTTGACTACGAGATCGAGAATGAGCAGGCGTTTTTCCGGCTGATGCTGCAGGGACTCGGTGACATCGAGTTCCAGCATATCGAAAGCTCCCTCAACGGACACCGGCGCTTTCTCGACGTGGGGTGTGCCACCGGGATGCTGCTCGAGCATATGAAGGATCGCGGCTGGAATGTACGGGGGGTGGAGATCTGCGCCCCGGCCGCCGAGTACGGGGCCCGCGAGCGCGGGGTGACCATCGACGTGGCGACGCTCGAGGAGAGCGCCCTCGCCACAGGTACCTTTGACGTGGTGCATTTGTCTCATCTCA
The DNA here is from genome assembly GCA_964402885.1 of uncultured Spirochaetaceae bacterium. Classification (GTDB taxonomy): domain Bacteria; phylum Spirochaetota; class Spirochaetia; order DSM-27196; family PWMO01; genus JAAAOH01. The sequence continues at coordinate 26,383 of CAYOFA010000002.1, read as the reverse complement.
TCGAGCATGTGCCAAATCCGCGGGCCTTCCTCGCGGAGGCGGCGCGCGTGACGAAAACCGGCGGACACCTGGTGATGGTGACGCCCGACATCGACGGATTTCAATCCCGGTTCTTCGGAAAGCGGTGGCGATCGGCGATTGCCGACCACCTCCACCTGTTCTCTTATCGGGTGCTTCGGCGCCTGGTGGAGGAGTCCGGCTTCGAGGTCGTCAAGAAGCGCAGCTGGGGCGGTATCGCGGCCGGCATGGCGCCGGGATGGCTGAAACGCACCGCGGACACCTGGGCCAAACGCCTGAATGTCGGCGATGTCATGATCCTCCTTGCGCGGCGCCTTGACAGGTCATAGTGCTTTTCCTACTATTCCACTGCTGAAAGCCCATGAGGGGGAGCTATGATTCGAGATAGGCTCGAGGCCCTCTCCCTGGAGTCCCTTCGCCGAATCGCCGTTCAATACGACATCGACTTCACGGAGGACACCCCGCGGGAGACTCTTGCAGACCTGATCTTCGATGCGATCGAGGAGAACAGGCTGGAGAAGGAAGCCTCCGACACGAACCCCGTAAGAGTGGAAGAGAAGAAGTACGTCCTCCTCGAGGGCGCTGAGCTCGAGGGCGTTCACAACTTTCCGGATGACGCACAGCTTCCGGAGTGTTACAACGAAACGCGGATCGTATTGCTGGTGCGGGATCCGGCATGGGCCTTTGCCTACTGGGAGATCGCGCCGGGGACCCTCGATGAGCTCGGAGAGGAAGATGATGCGGCCCTGGATCTCCTCCTTCGGGTCTCGGGAAGCGAAGATCCGTCGCTCGACCGGGCCGACCAGTTCGATATACCCGTGCAGGGCTCGGACCGGAACTGGTACATCAATCTGCCGAAGCCGGAAACTTACTACCGGATCGATCTCATCGCGCGGGACGGTGATACCGAGACGCTGCTGGCGAGCTCGAATATCATTCTCGTGCCGCCGGGAGCGCTGCCGAACGGGCGCGACGACCGGGTCTCGGCCGCCGATCATGTTCTGGCGTACTCGGGCCTGGATAAGCTCGACGTCGCAGCCTTCGGCGCGACAATACCGCAACGAATTCTCGGTCTCATGGACGAGAACTTCTGATACAGAGGAGTACGAATGCCCCGTGGTCATCTGATTCTCATGCTGCATGCCCATCTTCCGTTCGTCCGGCATCCGGAGCATGAGAGCTTTCTCGAGGAAAACTGGCTGTTCGAGGCCATTTCGGAAACCTACCTCCCGCTCCTGCGGGTAATGGACCGCCTCGAGCGCGATGAAGTTCCGTTCAAGCTGACGTTTTCCATCTCGCCGACCCTCAGCAGCATGCTGCGCGACGAGCTGCTGCAGCAGCGCTACGTGCTCCATCTCGAGCGCCAGCTCGAGCTCGCCGAGAAGGAGCTGCGCCGCACCAGGGACGATCCGCAGATGTACCGGGTTGCCCGGCTCTACAACGAGCTCTATACCCAGAATCACCTGGATTTCACCGAAAAATACGGTGGAAACATCATCAGCGGGCTCGACTACTATTACAAACGGGGCCGGCTGGAGCTCCTTACAACGGCGGCTACCCATCCCTTTCTGCCCTTGTACGAGAGCTACCCCCAGCTGCTCGATGCCCAGGTTTCGCTGGGAGTGCAGTCGCACCACGAGACCTTCGGAAAGTACCCGAAGGGTTTCTGGTTCCCCGAAGCCGGCTATTATCCCGGGTTCGAGGAATACCTTGCGAAGAACGGCCTGCAGTACTTCTTCGCCGCCACACACGGGGTGCTGTTCGCGTACAACAAGCCGCCCGCCGGCGTGTATCTGCCGGTGTCCTGTCCAAACGGAGTCAGCGTGTTCGGCCGGGACATTTACTCGACGAACGCCGTGTGGTCCCCGGAGGAGGGATACCCGGGAGATTACACCTACCGGGAGTTCTTTCGGGATATCGGCTACGACCTGCCCATCGACTACATAGGACCCTACATCCACAACGGCAACGTTCGCATCCCAACGGGATTCAAGTACCACGCTGTTACCGGGAGCACCGACTACAAGCTTCCCTATGACCCGGCAGAGGCACGGCGTACCGTACAGAAACACGCCGACAACTTCCTCTACCGTCAATTGCGTCTGGTCGAACGGCTCGAGACCTTCATGGACGAGCCGCCGGTCATCACGTCGCCCTTCGACGCCGAGCTGTTCGGTCACTGGTGGTTCGAAGGTCCCGAGTGGATCGAGGCACTGGCGCGACGTATCCACGAGAGCGGTGAGGGGATCGAGATGACTACCCCCTCGGAGTACCTGAAAGCTACCACTGTGGACCACACCGTTCAGCCGGCGTTCTCGAGTTGGGGTACCAAGGGCTATGCCGAGGTATGGCTGGACGGTTCCAACGACTGGGTCTATCGTCACACGCACAAGGCGATCGAACGCATGACCGAGCTTACCGAACGCTTCCCGGACGAAAGCGGGCTGAAGGAACGCGCGCTCAACCAGGCGGCCCGCGAGGTGCTGCTTGCTCTGCAATCCGACTGGCCGTTCATCATGCGCGCGGGAACCACAGTCTCCTACGCAGTGCGACGGGTGAAGGAGCACGTGTACAATTTCACCACCATATATGAATCTCTCCGCCGCGGAGCCATCAGCACCGAGTGGCTCACCCGCCTCGAGCGTAAGAACAACATCTTCCCGAATCTGGACTACCGGATCTTCTCACCGTCGGCGAGCCGAAGGGCCGGTGCCGACGTGCCTCTGATCCGCAAGTAGGGCGTAGCCCGCCGTTCGCGCCACGCGTTACCCCGAATACTACACAGACTTGTAGCGCTTCCCGCAGTCCGCGTAATTTTCTCCGTATCTATTCTGTCTACTACGTTGACAGCCGCCCGTGATGCCATAGAATGGAGCAAGTAGTGGGAAAAAGTGGGGGAAGATAGAATAAAGTGGAAGATGGGGCATGATTACCGGACAATTTCGCAACTCCCTCGACGAAAAGGGGCGCCTGCTGATTCCCGCCAAAATGCGAGCGGAGATTCCGGGCAGCGAGCTGGTAATCACCCGCGGAATCGATCGGTGTCTGTGGCTGTTTCCCCCGGAGGAGTGGAAGACCATCTCCGACAGCCTCATGGGCGCGGCGAGCCCCTTTATGAAAAAGGCTCGCCTGCTGCAACGGCGCATCATAGCGCCGGCCCAGGAGATCGAGATCGACAAGACGGGGAGGATCAATATCCCCAGCGCCCTGCAGGAGGCCGCAGGTCTCAAGCGGGAGTGCATTATTCAGGGCATCAAGCGCTTCATCGAGGTCTGGGACGTCGATGAGTACGAAGCATATCTGGAGGAGAGTGAGAGTGAGTTTCAGGAGGCGGCTGAGGAACTGGGAGGACGCATTTCCTTCTAGGGCATGGTGAGCGTCATGGAGTACCAGCATACACCGGTCATGCCGACCGAGGTGCTCGAATGGCTCTCACCCGCCGAAGACGAGGAACTGCTCGTCGACGGCACCCTGGGGGAGGGCGGACACTCTGCCCTGTTCCTGGACGCACATCCTACTCTCCACGTCATCGGGCTTGATGCGGATCCGCGCATGCTGGAGCGCGCGGCAACACGGCTGGCTCCGTTCGGCGATCGCGCCGAGCTGAAACAGGCATGGTTCGACGAGTTCTTCTCGAACTATGCCGCGGAGCGCGCTCCGACGCGGATTCTGCTCGACCTCGGGATCTCGAGTTTTCACTTCTCGGGATCCGGACGGGGATTCTCGTTTCGGTCCTCCGAGCCGCTCGATATGCGGCTCGACCCCGAATCCGGCCCCTCCGCGGAGGAGCTGGTCAACACGATGGATGAGAAGGAGCTTGCGGACGTGATTTACGCCTACGGGGAGGAACGCTACTCCCGCCGCATCGCAGAGCGCATCGTGCGCGAGCGCTCGCAGCGCAGTATCGGTACGGCCGGCGAGCTCGCGGACATCGTGTGGCATGCGGTGCCGGGGAAGTACCGTCACGGACGTATCCATCCGGCAACGCGGACGTTCCAGGCCCTGCGAATCGCGGTCAACGGTGAGCTCGAGCGAATCGAGCGGGGGCTCGAGGCGGCGCTTCGGGTTCTGGCACCCGGGGGGCGCATCGGAGTAATCGCGTTCCATTCCCTCGAGGACCGTCGCGTGAAGCACTGCTTCCGGGCTCACAATTACCGCTCGAAGGAGCCTCGCGACGCGCCGATGTCTGTAGAGAGGGAGCCTCTGGTGCATGTTCTCACCAAAAAGCCGCTCATGCCGAGCGAGGATGAGCGTCGGCGGAACCCCGCCTCCAGAAGCGCACGCTTCCGGGTGGCACAAAAACTGCAAGAACGTGAGGGGGCCGTGTGAGGCGCTACATTGCTCTGGCCTGCGTAATTGTCCTTCCCGTTGCACTTTTCCTCAACGTATGGCAATCGTTCCGCTACGAGAGGCTCGAGCGGGAAGTAGCGCAGCTGGAAGAGCAGCAGCGTGACATGATAGAAGAGAACAAGCGGCTGATAGCCGGCATTGCGGTGCTCCGCTCGCCGGCGCGGATACAGTCGCTTGCCGAAACGGAGCTGGAGCTCGAGCGTGGCTTTCCGGCCCGCACGGTGTATGTTCGGATGGAGACTGGGAGGCAGGATGACGAGGCCCGCGCTCCTTGAGTCGGCGAGCTCGGTGACCGATGCGGTCGGCGGGACGCTCTACGGCTCGGGGGACAGCCCCATAACAGCAGTAACCATTGACTCACGTGAGTGCACCGTGGGAAGTCTGTTCGTCGCTCTGCCGGGAGAGAATACCGACGGGCACGCATTCGTGGCGGACGCGCTCCGAGCCGGAGCCGCGATGGCGATGGTCCGCAGCAGCTACGTCTCCGAAAATTACGGTCCGCTCGATTCGCTCCTTGTCGAAACGGGCGCGTCCCTGTGCGTCGTGCCGGATCCGCTTTCCGCCCTTCAGAGATTCTCGCGCGAACGACTCAGGGCGTTTCCCGACCTTACCCGCATCGCCGTAACCGGCAGTAACGGAAAGACCACGACCAAAGAGCTCATTGCATCGGTGCTCGCCCGAAAGGCGCCCACGTTCAAGACGCGGGGCAACTATAACTCGGAAATCGGCGTGCCGCTCTCCATTTTCGAGGTGTCGGACACGCATGAGTACGGCGTATTCGAGTGCGCCATGAACCACGTCGGAGAGATGGAAGTCCTTGCCGACATCGTGCGCCCCGAGCTGGCCGTCATCACCAACATCGGCACGGCTCACATCGGGCTGGTCGGCTCGCAGGAGGGCATCGCCCGCGAAAAGCGCAAGATCTTCTCGCAGTTCGACGGGGGGCAGACGGCCGTGCTCTACGAGGCGGACGACTTCAGGCCCATGCTCGAGGACGATCTTGCCGGTTCGGTTCTGCTCTTCGGGCCGCAGACCACGCCGGACTTCGAGGGTTCGGAATCCCTCGGTATAGACGGCATGCTCCTGCGGTGGCGCGGCCGCGAGATCCGCCTTCCGCTTCCGGGCAGGCATAACGTGCTGAACGCACTCGCCGCCATCCGAGTGGGCCTGTACTTCGGTTGTACCGACGAGGAGATTCAACTCGGCCTCGAGACGGTTCGGCCGGAGTTCGGCCGCGGCGAGGTCTACCGCGGGGCTGTGACCGTCATACAGGACTCCTACAACGCAAACGCCGACTCCATGAGAGAGGCGATCCGACTGCTTGGCGAGACGCCGCACGAGGGCGGGAGAAAAGTCCTGGTCCTCGGCGCGATGTACGAGCTCGGTAGCTACGCCGATGAGCATCATCGCCGGGTTGCCGACGAGGCCGCAGCATCCGCGGCCGACGTCATCATTTTCTACGGACCGGAGTTTGCGGACGCGGCGAGCGGGATCGGGCAGGATCGACGGATTCGCCTCGCCGAAAGCTTTGAAGAGCTGTCACGCATCGTTTCGGATGCCGTCCGCACGGGCGATCTCGTTTTGCTGAAGGGCAGTCGCGGCACACGCCTGGAGCGGTTGCTGCCGCTTCTGACCGAGGGGAGGGGGTAGTCCATGTTACCGGAGTTTCTGTATCCGCTGGTGCGCTACTTCACCCCCTTCAACGTATTTCAGTACATCACCTTCCGCGCCGCCTACGCGGCGATCACCTCGCTCCTGATCTGCTTCATATTCGGCCCCTCGATCATCCGCTTTCTCCAGCGACGGGAAGCCGGCGAGTCGATCCGGGCGGACGGGCCCAAGAGTCACTCCGTCAAAGCCGGCACCCCGACGATGGGCGGTCTCATGATCATCCTGGCAATCGTCGTTTCCTCCATCCTGTGGATGGACATATCCACGGTGTATACCTGGGTGGCGCTCCTTTCGGTCGTCGGCTTCGGCCTGCTCGGGTTCGTGGACGACTGGCTGAAGACCTACCGCAAGCAGTCGGGAGGTATGGCGGCCTCGGTGAAGTTCATCGGTCAGATCGTGCTTGCCCTGACGGTCAGCCTGTTCCTCTACTTCAACGGCACCGAGTACGCTACGCTGCTCTACATCCCGTTCATCAAGCAGCCCATCCTGGACCTCGGCGTTCTCTACGTCCCCTTCGGTGTATTGCTGCTCGTCGGTACGACCAACGCGGTCAACCTGACCGACGGGCTGGACGGCCTGGCGTCGGGACTGGTGATTCTCGTCGGGCTGACCTTCACCGCGCTCTCCTACCTGGCCGGGCGCGTGGATTTTGCGGAGTATCTGCAGATTCCCTTCCTCTCGGGAGCCGGCGAGCTCTCGGTCTTTGCTCTGGCGCTGGTCGGCGCCTGTGTGGGCTTTCTGTGGTTCAACGGGCACCCGGCGGAAATCATGATGGGTGATACCGGCAGCCTCTCCCTCGGCGGGGCAATCGGCGTGATGGCGATGATGCTCAAGAAGGAGATTCTGCTCATCATCGTCGGGGGCGTCTTCGTGCTCGAGGCCGCCTCGGTCATCATTCAGGTGATCTCCTACAAGACGAGGGGGAAGCGTGTATTCAAGATGGCGCCTCTGCATCATCACTTCGAGCTCATCGGATGGGCGGAGTCCAAAGTCGTGCTCCGCCTCTGGATACTCGGCGGGTTGTTCGCAATCCTGAGTCTCTCGACACTGAAGCTGCGATGAATCGATTCTCGGTAGAGCGCATCGAAAAGAAGCACCCCATGGACTCGGTTCTGCTGGCGGTACTCGTGCTTCTGGTGACCGTCGGCGTGTCCATGCTCTTTTCCTCGTCCTACTTCCGCGCCGACAATCTCTTCGGCGATCCGCTCTACTTCTTTCGCAGACAGACGCTGTGGGTGCTCCTCGGCTCGGCCGGAGCCATCGTCGCGTCGCGCATCAACCTGACCCTCGTGCAGAGACAGATGCCGCTGATCCTCCTGGTCAGCCTCCTGCTGATGCTGCTTACCCTGGTTCCCGGCGTCGGTACCGAGTTCCTCGGTGCGCGTCGGTGGATCTTCCTCTTCGGCTACTCCTTCCAGCCCTCCGAGCTCGCAAAGCTCACGGTGGTTCTCTATCTTGCGTTTATCCTCAGCCGGAAGCAGGACCAGATGGACGATCCGGTCAACGCCATTCTGCCACCCATCATCGTGGTCGCGGTCTTTGCCGCACTCATCTACGTGCAGAACGATTTCTCCACCGCCTTCTTCGTGGTGTTCGTGGCCCTCGGAATGTTCTTCGTGGCCAGCGTGCCGCTGAGATACTTCATCGGCCTCGGGGCCATGACGTTGCCGCTGGGTATCATCCTGCTTCTCAGCCGTGAGCATCGCGTGAAACGGCTGTTGTCCTACATCGAGCCCGGATGGGACCCGAGCGGGACGGGGTATCAGGTATTCGCGTCCATAACGGCCCTGCGGGGCGGCGGGCTCTGGGGCGAGGGGATCGGTCAGAGCGCTCAGAAGATCGGACGGCTCCCCGAGGCTCATTCAGACTTCGTCTTTGCCGTGGTTGCCGAGGAGATCGGCTTTGCGGGCGTGGTCCTGGTGTTCGCGCTCTTCTGCATGCTCGCCTACCGGGGCTATCTCATTGCCTATGAGTCGCAGGACCGCTTCGTGTCGCTGCTGGCATTCGGGCTCACCTCCACCGTCTTCCTTCAGGCCCTGCTCAACCTGGCGGTGGTCTCCGGACTCGTGCCGGCAACGGGCGTGCCGCTTCCGTTCTTTTCGTCGGGCGGCTCGTCTGTGTTCATGACACTCATCATGTGCGGACTGTTGCTCAATATATCGCGATTCGCCGACCGGGCAGGGGGTGATGATCGTGGCTGATATCCTACTGGACCGAGGCGCCGCCGGGCGGACGGGCACCGCCGGGCGGACGCGCCCCACCGGGCGCACCGGCACCACCGGGCGCAGGCGTGGCGGGACTGCGGGCGGCCGATGGACGGGCGCCGAGACCGCGGACCGCGCAGCGCGGCGAGCACGAGCGGGCGGTCGCAGCGCGAGCGGCCGCAGCGCGAGTAGCCGGGAATCCGCCGGGAGCGACCGCACCAGCCGCATACTCATGCTGCTCATCGCCGTCCTCGCGCTCGCGCTGATCGGCGAGCTTACCTTCCACTTCGTGATTGCTCCCGAGATGAGCATCACGGAGATCTCGGTGGAGAGCGAGGTGGCGTTCGCCGACGAAGACCTTCTGCGCCTCGCAGGCCTCGAACGGGCTCCGGCGTACTTCGCCGTCGATGCGGCCGAAGTGGCCCGTAATCTCGAAACACATCCCTCCGTGCGGGCTGCCACTGCGGAAAAAGTGTTCCCCAACCGCCTCGAGATAAGCATCGCCGGGCGCAAACCGCTTCTCGTTACCCTCGCGGCGAGTGAAACCGGAAGCGTGCCGGTTGCCGTCGACGACGAGGGTGTGGTCTTCGAGATCAGCGGCAATCTCGCGGATCTCGATCTGCCGCTCGTTTCAGGGATTCGGTTTGAGGGGTTTTCGCCGGGGGTGCAGCTTCCGCCGATGCTCCATGAGTTTCTTGCCGATGTCAGGCAGCTGAAGATGGACCATCCGGTGCTCTTCGACCAGATCTCGGAGTACCGCATCGTGCGCACCGGTGACCACAGCTTCGACGTGCTGCTCTATCCGGTAAGCTACGGCACGCCGGTACGTATCGGCAGCGAGGTGGACGGGTCCCTCTTCAAGTATATTATAATGGTCCTCGACGCGCTGGACCGTGACGGACGTCTGGCGGAGATAGAAGAGCTTGATTTTCGCACGGGACAGATCGTGTATCGCACGAAGGAGGGGTGAGCGTGCAACCCAGTGACGTTCTCGTCGGCCTCGACATCGGCACCACCAAGGTGTCGGCCGTCATCGGCGAGTACGATGAGAACGACCAGCTCCAGATCATCGGTGTGGGCACCGCGCCCTCGACCGGCCTCCGCCGCGGCGTGGTGGTCAACATCGAGGCCACCCTCAAGTCGGTGGACGCCGCCGTGGAGGCCGCCGAGCAGATGGCCGGGCGTGAGGTGCAGAACGTCGTGACCGGCATCGCCGGCGGCCACATCGAGGGGCTGAACTCCCGCGGCGTGGTGGCTGTCACCGGTCGCGGGCGGGAGATCACCCGCACGGACGTGGACCGGGTCATAGACGCGGCGAAGGCCGTGGTCATCCCCATGGACCGTGAGGTCATCCACGTCATTCCCCAGGAGTACATCGTCGACGAGCAGGGTGGTATCAAGAATCCGCTCGACATGATCGGCGTGCGGCTCGAGGCGGAGGTGCACATCATCACCGGCTCGGTCACCTCGGCGCAGAATCTCGTGAAGTGCGTGAATCGCGCGGGCTTCAAGGTGGAGTCCATCGTGCTCGAGTCACTTGCCTCGAGCCGGGCGGTGCTGACGCGAGAGGAGCAGGAGCTCGGCGTGCTTCTCATCGACCTCGGCGGCGGGACCAC
>CAYOFA010000002.1:9713-16424 GCA_964402885.1 uncultured Spirochaetaceae bacterium | reverse complement strand
AGCGACATTGCAAATATCATCCAGCCGCGCATGGCGGAAATCCTGACCATGGTGCGGGACAAGGTACAGAAGAAGGGCTATCTCAAGCGGCTCTTCGGCGGCGTCGTCCTCACCGGCGGCGGTGCACTGATGCCGGGAGCGGTCGAGCTCGCGCAGGAGGTGTTCCACACCGCAGCGCGCGTGGGCATGCCCGGCAATTACCACGGGGTCGACGACATCTACCGCAGCCCCGAGTTCTCAACGGCGGTGGGGCTGGCCCTCTTCGCCGAGGAGGCGATGGGGCACGAGACACGCGAGGCATCGGTCAAGCCGAAATCCGGAGGAATGCTCACGGGATTGCGGGGCTGGCTCCGCAACTTCTTTGAATAGCATGTAATAGAGACTGCTTCATACACTGGGAGGGGATATGAAGTTCGAAATTGTTGAAGACAACGCGAATCTGGACGAGAACTTCGGGAGCCATACGGTCATCAAGGTGATCGGCGTCGGCGGGGGCGGATCCAACGCCGTTAACCGCATGATCGCCTACGGCCTCGAGAGTGTCGAGTTCATCGCGGTGAATACGGATCTGCAGGCCCTGCAGATGTCGCACGCCGAAACGCGGCTGCCGCTCGGCTCGAAGTTGACCGGCGGACTCGGCGCGGGCGGCATGCCCGAGACGGGGGAGAAGGCGGCGCTCGAGGATCAGGAAGAGATCCAGAACGTCATTCGCGGGGCCGATATGGTGTTCATCACCGCCGGAATGGGAGGCGGCACGGGAACCGGCGCAGCGCCGGTGATTGCCCGGCTCGCGCGTGAGCTCTCCATTCTCACGGTGGGCGTGGTCACCAAGCCCTTCAATTTCGAGGGCAAACGCAAGGCTCGACTCGCCGAAGAGGGCATCGAGCGGCTGCGTGAGGAAGTAGACACCCTCATAACCATCCCGAACCAGCATCTGCTCAACATCGTCGAGCGCCGGACGCCCATCAAGGAGGCCTTCCTCCTGGCCGACGACGTGCTCCGCCAGGGCGTGCAGGGCATCAGCGACCTCATCACCAAGCCCGGCGAGATCAACATCGACTTTGCCGACGTGAAGACCATCATGAACGGCCGTGGCGACGCCCTGATGGGCATCGGCACCGGTAACGGCGAGAACCGGGCCGTGGATGCGGCGACCAATGCCATCAACAATCCTCTCCTCGAGGATGCCCGCATCGAGGGCGCCAAGGGCATTCTCGTGAACGTAACCGGTGGATCGGACTTCTCGCTCACCGAGTATGAAGAGGTTCTCAACATCATCACGGCCAACGCCGACGACGATGCCCTCGTCATTGCCGGCAGCGCCATGGATGAGCTCATGGAGGACGAGGTGAAGGTCTCGGTCATCGCGACCGGCTTCAACAACGAGGATCGAAACAAAAAGTCCTCCTCCGAGACCCGCGAGCGCAAGAGCGAAGAGTTCATCTCCCTAGACGAGTGGGTGCAGATGACCAGCGGTCGGGGCGATGAAGACCAGCGGGATCTCTTCGGCGAGGAGCCTTCCTTCTCCGAGGAGTTCGGCATCCCGGCCGTGCTGCGATACCGCAGGAAGTCGAACGGAGAGGGATAGAAACGGTGGACGGCATCTCCCGCGCGGACCTTCGCCGGCGCTTCGAGGATTATCTCATGGTCGAGCTGCGCCTCTCACCACGTACGGTGGAAACCTACGTGCGTGAAGGCGGGTTGTATCTCGACTACCTCGAGGAGCAGGAGGCGGAGGCGGCAACACAACGATCGGTGGACATCATCCGCTACCTGGTGCATCGCCAGACCAGCGAGAACGGAATCGAGCAGCGCACCATCGCCAAGGTGCTCTCGGCGCTGCGCTCCTTCTTCCAGTTTCTCGTGCTCGAGGGGCTGCGAAACGACAACCCGGCGCTTTCGGTCGATATGCCGAAGACCGAACAGCGCGCGCCCGGCGTGCTCAGCGTGGAGGAGGTCGAGGCGCTCCTCGGCCACATAGACGTCGATACACCGCACGGTCTTCGTGATCGTGCCCTGTTCGAGCTCATCTACTCCTGCGGTCTGCGAATTTCCGAAGCCGTCGAGCTCACACTCGATCGGCTCTATCTCGAGGAAGGAATCATCCGGGTGCGCGGCAAGGGCGACCGTGAGCGCTTCGTTCCGGTGGGAGGAGAGGCGGTTGCCTGGCTCGAGCGCTATCTCGAGTACGGTCGCGGCGAGCTCGCCAGACCGGGGCGGCGCACGAGCTACCTGTTCCTCAACCACCGCGGCGACGGCCTGTCGCGGAAGGGGATGTGGAAGCGCTTCCACGAGCTCTGCAGCCGCGCCGGGGTGGATGCCAAGGTGCACACCCTGCGCCACTCCTACGCGACGCATCTCCTCGAGGGCGGCGCCGACCTTCGGGCCGTACAGGAGCTGCTCGGTCACTCCGACATCTCCACCACCCAGATCTATACGCACATCGAGACGAGCAGCCTGAAGTCGTACCACCGTGCGTATCACCCGAGGGGGTAAGGGACGTGAGGAATCGCCGTACGGGAACTCCCATCGCGAGGCTCGTGATCACGCTGGTGACTCTTCTGGCGGTGCTTGCGCTCGCCGGCTGCGATCAGGGTCGATCCGCCACGCTCGAGGACCTTGCCGAGATGGAACCCGGTGACGGACCCGTGGGAGAGGAGCGTATCGCCGAGCTCAAGCAGCAGATCGATAATTATCGTGAAATCGTCGAGGAAAAAGTTCAAGCAACAGGCCAATTGGGCGTGTATTACAAGATGCTGGCGCGTGCCTACATGACGAGGCGCATGTACGGTCCTGCGTTGGATGCGCTGGAGGAGGCCATCAGGATCGAGACCGTCAACCCGGTCGTATTCTACCGCGCGGCGGTCGCGGCGGGGCAGCTGGGAAACGCCGCCGGCAGCGAGAGCGAGGCGAGGGGGCACTTCGAGACCGCCGAGCGCTACTACGAGCGGGCCATAGAGCTCGACCCGGAGTACGTGGATGCGCTCTACGGGCTCGCGGTGCTGTACACCTTCGAGCTCGATCGTCCGGAGGCCGCGCTGGACCTCCTCGAGCGGGCAACGACGGCGGAGCCGGGGCGGGCCCGGCCCTTCATGCTGAAGGGCCGGGTGCTCGTGGAGCTCGGCCGCCCCGAGGCGGCGGCCGAGGCCTACGGCCGGGCGGCTGAGACCGCGGAGTCGGAAGAAATCAGGGATGCGGCGCTCGAGAACCGTCGCCGCATTCTCGGAGAGTAGGGGCAGGAGAACGGATACAGTGGATACCGAACGTGCGCTTGCAGTCAGCCACCTCACCTTTCTTCGCGGACAGGAGAAGCACGCGCTGTATCGGTCGCTGCCGTCACTCGATGCCCTGTTGAGGCTCTCCCGTGACGACATCGGCGACATCATCGGCAGGCGCCTGAAGACGCGAGAGTGGGATCCCGGCCGCCTCGGACCGCGCGTCGATCGCGACGCCGCCTTTCTCGAACTGCGCCGGGTGTCCCTCCTGATGTTCGGGGAACCGGCATATCCGCCGTGGCTCGCAGAGATCTACGACCCGCCGTTTGTGCTTTTCGTGGCGGGGAACCCCGTTCCGAGTACCGAGACGATGATTGCAGTAGTGGGTACCCGCACGCCCACTCATGAGGGGCGCAGGGCCGCTCACGCGCTGGGGCAAGAGGCCGCCGGAGCCGGCGTGCCACTCGTCTCGGGTCTGGCCCGCGGAATCGATACCGCCGCACATCGCGGCGCCGTGGAGGGACGAGGTCCGACGCTCGCCGTCCTCGGCTGCGGGATCGACATCATCTATCCTGCACAGAACCGGATGCTTGCCGAGGAGATCGTCGAACGCGGCGGTTCGATCATCAGCGAGTATCCGCCGGGAACCCCTCCCCGGCAGTTCAATTTCCCCGAGCGTAACCGCATCATCAGCGGCCTCTCCCGGGGGACCGTCGTGGTCGAGGCACCAGAGCGCTCGGGTGCGCTCATCACGGCCGACTACGCCCTCGATCAGGGGCGAGACCTGTTCGTACACCGGGTGGCGGAGACCAGCCCGCGAGGTGCCGGCGCGCGAGCGCTCCTCGCGGACGGCGCCTCCGGCGTCACCGGCATGGGCGATGTGATGCGGGAGTGGGGGCTGGCCGTGGAGCGTGGAGCCGCAGGGCCGCGTACGACGCTCGACCCGGACGCCGGTCACCACGGCGCGGACGGTCGCAGCGGCGGCGGTGCGGCCGCCGCGGGCCCCGGGCGCCCCGCCCCGGTCGGCATGCAACTGGCACTCGAGCTCGAGGCGGAGCTCGCGGGAGGCAACCATGGCTGAGCTTGAACTGCGCTGGTCGGAGCGGGCCGAAGAGTATCTTGCATACCTCGAGAGCGTGCGAAACCTCACCGGCTCCACGGTGAGAGCCTACCGCCGTGACATCGGCGACTTTCTCTCGTGGGTCTGGGAGAACCAGGACGAGGATGACGATATAGACCGCGACACCGTGCGTGCCTACATCGCCCATCTGACCCGTGACGGGTTCTCCCGGGCGAGCATCAACCGCATGCTGTCGGCGCTCAAGGGGTTTTTCCGGTTTCTGGTCAAGCACAACGTGCTCGAGACCTCCCCGGCCGCCGAGATCCGCAGTCTCAAAGGCTCGGGAGACCTGCCGGGGTTTCTCTTCGACGAGGAGGTCGAGAACCTTCTGGGCATCACCGGCGACGACTTCAAGAGCCTGCGCGATCGGGCCATTTTCGAGATCCTCTACTCTACCGGATGCCGGCTTGCGGAGCTTACCGCAGTGGACCTCCGCGACGTGGAGATCGGCCGCGGGCGAATGCTCGTGCACGGAAAAGGACGAAAGGACCGGCTGGTGTTCCTCGGTGACCGGGCGGTCCAGGCGCTTCGATCCTACCTGCCCGAGCGTGAGGCATTGCTGCAGCGTCGCGGGATGGGGGAGCCTCAGGCCCTCTTTCTCAACGCCCAGGGTCGACGTTTGACAGGCCGGGGCGTAGCGTTGATACTGGAAAAACGCATCCAGGAGGCAGGCATCACCAAGCACGCCTCGCCGCACACCCTGCGGCACACCTTCGCGACTCATCTCCTGGAGCGGGGCGCCGATATCCGGGTCGTTCAGGAGCTTCTCGGGCACGCGAAGCTCTCCACAACGCAGGTGTACACCCATCTCGGTCTGGGGCGGCTGAAAAAAATCTACGCCGAGGCGCACCCGCACGGGGCGATGTCCGGTGCGGGAGACACGAGGAACAGGCACGATGAATCCGAATAGAAACAGTCGGGACAGAGAGATGCACGCCACGACCGTCATAGCCGTGCAGCGTGACGGGAAGCTTGCCGTCGCCGGTGACGGACAGGTCACGATGGGCGAGACCGTCATGAAAGGCAGTGCCCGCAAGGTCCGAACGATTTACGACGGAAACATAATCGTCGGTTTCGCCGGCGCTACCGCCGACGCATTTACCCTCTTCGAGCGCTTTGAGGCCAAGATCAAGGAGTTCAGTGGAGATCTCACGCGGGCAGCCGTGGAGCTTGCCAAAGAGTGGCGGACCGACCGCATGCTGCGCCGCCTCGAAGCGCTGCTGCTGGTCGGCGACCGGGAGCGCATTCTACTCATCTCCGGTAACGGCGACGTCATCGAGCCGGACGAGGGTGCCATTGCCATCGGCTCCGGCGGCCAGTACGCCTACGCCGCGGCGCTCGCGCTTCTCGGTGGCTCGGACCTCGATGCCGCCGCAATTGCCCGACGCGCAATGGAGATTGCGGCGGGGATCTGCATCTACACCAACGACAACATCGTGCTGGAGGAATTGTCATGAAACGGGACCTGCACGAGCTGACTCCCGCCGAAATCGTCCTGGAGCTCGACAAGTTCATCATCGGGCAGGAGAAGGCCAAGAAGGCCGTCGCGATCGCCCTGAGAAACAGGGTCCGGCGACAACGTCTGCCCGAGGAGCTAAAAGACGAGGTCGCACCGAAGAACATCATCATGATCGGCCCGACCGGCGTCGGCAAAACCGAGATCGCCCGCCGACTGTCGAAGCTCACCGGCGCGCCCTTCATCAAGGTCGAGGCGACGAAGTATACCGAGGTCGGCTATGTCGGCCGCGATGTGGAATCGATGATTCGCGACCTCACCGCCAACGCCGTCTCGATCGTTAAGGCGGAGCTGCAGGAGGAGGTGCGCGAGGAGGCCGAGAAGCGCACCGAAGAGCAGCTTCTCGACCTGCTTCTGCCGGGTGTGAAGGGCCGCGATCAGCAGCCGCAGGGCGGCGGCCCGGGAAGCGCCGGCGCCGGCGGTGTCGACGCCGGCATGGGCGGGCAGCCGCCGGCTGCCGGGTTCCAGCCGCCGGTACCCGATCAGGGTGCCGCCGCGAGCGGCGGCGCGGGCGGCTCGAGCGCCACCCGGGAGAAGTTCCGCGACAAGCTGCGGAAGGGAGACCTCGATGACAAAGAGATCGAGGTCCAGGTATCCGGCGGCGGCGGGTTCCCGGCCATCGAGATCTTCTCGGGCAGCAATTTCGAGGAGATGGACCTGAACCTCGGCAATCTCGGAAATCTCTTCGGCGGAAAGAAGAAGAAAAAGCGGACCACGGTCAAGAACGCGCGCGAGATCATCCTGCAGGAAGAGATGGACAAGCTCGTGGACCAGGATCGGGTCAATGACCTCGCCAAGCAGCGGGTCGAGCAGATGGGCATCGTCTTCATCGACGAGATCGACAAGATCGCGGCAAAGGA
>CAYOFA010000002.1:0-9613 GCA_964402885.1 uncultured Spirochaetaceae bacterium | reverse complement strand
GACTTCACCGAGGAGGCGATACAGGAGCTCTCCGAGATCGCCGCGGACGTGAACTCACGTACCGAGAACATCGGAGCACGCCGCCTGCATACCATCATGGAGCTGCTCCTCGAGGAGCTCTCCTTCACGGCGACCGACCTGAAGGGACAGAACGTGCCCATAACGCCCGAATATGTAAAAGAACGCCTGAGCGACGTCGTTCAGGATCAGGATCTGTCCCGCTACATACTGTAGCGGAGATCGTTCACTGGGAGGGGAACGAAGTTGACATACATCACGATTAACACTCAGCGTCCCCGCTCCATCGTCCGAAATTCGAGACAGAGGAGTGGAGCAAGATGTTCCTGAACAGCACATTCGGACGAACCGTAGACGTTCTCCAGCGATCGATGGACGTCAGCCTGCTCAGGCAGGACGTGATTGCGAACAACATAGCAAACTCGGACACGCCGAACTTCAAGCGCTCCGAGGTCAACTTCGAGACGTCGCTGCGCGATGCGCTCGAGTCCGAGCAGCGCGCACAGCGCGGCTTCCCGGCGGCCCTCACCAACGAGCGCCACATTCCGTTCGATCGGCCGGTGGACTACAGAAATGTGAGCCCGCAGCGGATCCTCGACTATCAGACGACGGCAAAGAACAACGGGAACAACGTGGATATCGAACAGGAATCCATGGAGCTTCTGAACAACCAGCTGCTGTACACGCTCATGACCGATGCGGTTCGGGCGAAGTTCAGTCAACTGAATCTGGTACTGCAGTAAGGGGTAGATGAGATATGGGACTGTTTTCGAGCATCAATACAGCGGCAACCGGCCTGACGGCCCAGCGCCTCCGGCAGGATGTGATTTCGAACAATATCGCCAACGTGAATACCACGCGGACCACCGAGGGTGGGCCGTTCCGCCGCAGCAGGGTCATTTTCCGACCGCGCGTGGAGCAGCCCTACTACCGCGGCAACTTCGTGCCCGGTCAACTCGATAACGGGGTGGGACGGGGTGTCCGGGTCACCGAGATCCAGAAGGATCTCGATTCGGAGCCCAAGCTCAAGTACGATCCCACCCACCCCGACGCCATCAAGTCCGGACCCAGGGAGGGGTACGTTGAGATGCCGAATGTGAACGTGGTGGAGGAGATGGTCGACATGATCTCCGCCTCGCGCTCTTATGAGGCAAACGTACAGGTCATAAACGGCGCGAAGACAATGTTCCAGCGCGCCCTCGATATCGGGAGGTAGGTAAATGACGTTTTCACCGGTAGAGGTAACGGGAGATCTGTTCAGGCTCGAGCGCACCAATCCCCGCCATTTGGCGGGCGCCGGTGATGCTCCGCCGCAGTCGCAGCAGCGGAACTTCGACGAGATGCTCATGTCGAGCCTCGGCGATGTGAATCAGGCACAGAAAGACCACGCCAATCTGGCGGTACAGGCAGTGATCAATCCCGATGCGGTGGACACCCACGATGTGACCATCGCCGCGGCAAAGGCGAATCTCTCGCTCTCCATCACCAAGAATGTGGTGGACCGCGTGATCCGCGGGTATCGGGAGATCACCTCACTGCGATAGTTCGGTAGTGATGATTTAGGTAGGTGTCCTGGGAGGGGAACATGAACGAATGGCTTAAGCGACTCGTGTCGCAGATCCGGGAGCTCTGGGGCAAATGGAGCACGGTTCAGAAGGTGATACTCTTTGCCGTGGTAGGCGGCGCCGCGCTCGGTCTCGTGCTACTGGTGATATTCAGCGCACAGCCGACACAGGAACCCGTGCTCACGCGCCCGGTGCAGGATGAGGAGACACTCGACCGGATCGCCACGCGACTGGATCAGGAAGGTATCGAGTACGAAGTCACACCCGACATGCGGGTGATGGTCGACGACGAGCGCACCGCGCGCCGCGCACGCGGCATCCTGACCCGCTACGATCTCATTCCCCAGCAGACCGATCCCTGGGAGCTCTTCGACATGGAGCGGTGGACGCAGACCGACTTCGAGCGGAACGTCAACCTCCAGCGTTCCATCACGCGTCAGCTCGAGCAGCACATCGAGGCTCTCGACGACGTCGACTCGGCCAGCGTCAACCTCGTCATCCCCGAACAGGAGCTCTTCGAAGAGGAGCAGGATCCGGTGACCGCCTCGGTCATCCTCGCGCCCAAGCCGGGAAGCGACATCCGCGAGAACCGGCAGAAGGTCGAGGGCATACAGCGGCTCATCCGGTTTGCCGTCGAAGGTCTCTCGGCGGAGAACATCACCATCACCGACCGCAGCGGCGTCGTACTGAACGACTTCGACAGCCTCGAGCAACTCGACGAGCTGACCCTCCGCGAACGCGAGCTCGAGCTCAAGCGCGATGTGGAGCAGCGCTACATCGATGCCATCCGGGACGCCCTGGCGCAGATCTACGGTGAGGACCGCGTGGAGGTCGTCAACATCGATGCCGACCTCGACATGGGAAAGCAGACCTCCGAGACCACCGAGCACTTCCCCATCGTTACCACCGAAGACGATCCGCGAACCCCCTTCAACGAGCGGGAGTACGTCCTCTCCATTCCACGGTCGACGGAGACCGTAACCGAGAACTATGAGGGCACCGGCTTCAACCCCGAAGGACCCCCGGGACAGGAGGGGCAGACGCCGCCGGCCTATAAGGATCTGCAGGATCTCATGGCGCGCTACTCGAACAACGAGGAGCGGGTGAACAACGAGGTCAACACGCGCACCATCCAGGAGGAGGGCAGCCCGAAGGTAGAGCGGATCACCGCGAGCGTGGCGCTGGACGGTGTATGGCGCTGGCAGTATAATGAAAATGGAGAAGTTGTTATTAATCCCGACGGCAGCATTGCCCGGGAATACATACCCATCAGCGAGGAGGAGCTCGCGAAAGCCGAGGACCTGCTTCAGGATGCGGTCGGATTCAATCAGCAGCGCGGCGACTCGGTCACCGTGCGGCACGTACAGTTCGACCGAACCGATGAGCACGAGGAAGAGGACGCGGCCGTGAGACGGCGGCAGCAGATTCAGATGATCGTGCTCTATTCCCTGATCGGTCTTGCGGCCCTCCTGCTGGCCTTTATCGTCTTCCGCCTGATTTCGCGGGAGGTCGAGCGCCGGCGCCGGCTCCGCGAAGAGGAGCTTGCACGGCAGCATCAGGCCATGCGCGAGCAGGCACTCCGCAGCGCCGAGGAAGAGGGCGAAGAAGTGGAGATGTCGGTGGAGGAACGGGCCAGGATGGAGCTCCAGGAGAATGCCATCAACATGGCACGGGAGCATCCGGAGGACGTTGCGCAGCTCATTCGTACCTGGCTGATGGAGGAGTAGTGTATGGCACGGTCTCAAGCACCGGCAGGCGGTGGTGCGGCAGGCACCACGGCAACCCAGGGATCCGGAAGAAGAGGATCCACGCATCGCAAAGAGCTCACCGGCAGGCAGAAGGCGGCCATCTTTCTCGTCACCCTCGGCTCGGAAATCTCGTCGGAGATCTTCAAGCATCTGCGTGAGGACGAGATCGAGTCGCTGACCTTCGAGATCGCCCGCCTCGAGAATATCGAGCCCGAGGACCGCGACCGGGTGTTGCAGGAGTTCCAGGAGCTGATGATGGCTCAGGACTTCATCACCACCGGCGGAATCGATTACGCCCGCGAGCTCCTCGAGAAGTCGCTCGGATCGCAGAAAGCGGTCGATATCATAAACCGCCTCACCTCGAGCCTGCAGGTGAGGCCCTTCGATTTCATCCGACGGACCGATCCGACGCACCTGCTGAACTTCATACAGCGCGAGCATCCGCAGACGATCGCGCTGATCCTCGCCTATCTCGAGCCCAACAAGGCGTCGGTCATCCTCAAGAATCTGCCGCACGAGATACAGTCGGACGTGGCCAAGCGCATCTCCACCATGGACCGCACCTCACCTGAGATTCTCCGGGAGGTGGAGCGGGTGCTCGAGAAGAAGCTCTCCACTCTGTCCTCTGAGGACTACACCACGGCCGGCGGCGTGGAGAGCATCGTCGAGATCCTCAACCTCGTCGACCGCTCGACGGAGAAGAGCATCATCGAGTCCCTCGAGGAAGAGGACCCGGAGCTCGCCGAGGAAATCAAGAAGCGCATGTTCGTCTTCGAGGACATCGTCATGCTCGACGACAGGGCCATCCAGAAGGTGCTCCGCGAGGTCGACACCACCGAGCTCGCCAAGGCACTCAAGTCGGTGGACACCGAGGTGCAGGACAAGATCTTCCGCAACATGTCCAAGCGCGCATCGACGCTGCTGAAAGAGGACATGGAGTACATGGGGCCCATCCGCGTCAAGGACGTGGAAGAGTCGCAGCAGCGGATCGTATCCATTATTCGCAAGCTCGAAGAGCAGGGCGAGATCGTCGTGGCGCGTGCCGGCGAAGACGAGCTGGTCGTGTAGGACTGGAGGCGTAACGCGTGGCAAAGAACGTCTTTCGAGCGGGGGAAGTGCAGGTCGCAGGCGGCAAACTCTTCATTCAGGGCCCGGAGTCTCCGCCGGAGGCGCCGCAGCCGGTCGACACCGAGGAAGTGGAGGAGTACACCGGCCCCACCGTCGAGGACATCCGCCGCGAAGCCGAGGAGTTCCGCGAGAAGTGGGACGCCGAGCGCGAGCAGATGATACAGGAGGCGCGCGAGGAAGCCGACCGTATCGTGAAGGAGGCCGAGAACCAGGCCTTCGAAGAGGTGAAGTCCAAGAACGACCAGGCTGCGACCATCAAGCAGGAGGCCGAGGAAGAGGCCGAGCGCATCAAGAGCGAGGCCCGGGCGGAGGCCGAGCGGATCGTGAGCGAGGCTCAGGAAAAGGCCGACACGGTCGAGAAAGAGGCCTACGACCGGGGCGTCGAGCAGGGCGAGGAGAAGGGCTTTGCCTCCGGCGAGGCGGAGGTAAACCGCCTCGTGGACCGGGTTCACGTCATCCTCAACAAGGCCATCGAGCGGCGCAACGAAATCATCGAAGAATCGGAATCGCAGATCGTACATCTGGTGCTGGAGATCGCGAAAAAGGTGGTCAAGGTCATCAGCGAGAACCAGAAGAACGTAGTCGTAAATAACGTCGTTCAAGCGTTGCAGAAACTCAAGCAGAAGTCGGATGTGGTCATCCGCGTGAATTTCCAGGACCTGAAGATGGTGAGCTCGCACACCGAGGAAATCACGAAGATGGTGGAGCGCGTCGGGAACATCACCGTCGCCGAGGACTCCACCGTCGACGTCGGCGGCGCCATCATCGAGACCGACTTCGGGCAGATAGATGCCCGCATCAGCTCGCAGCTTCGGGAGATCGAGGATCGCATTGTCGAGCTTGCACCGATAAAGTCGAACCCGAAGATGCAGGAGTGACGGGTCCGGCTCACCGGGCGCCGCGGTAGACGCGGGGTGCCGGTCCGGACGGCAAAGGGCAGGGGGGACCCTTTGGGACCATTCGATAAGTACCAGACGGTCATCGAGAAGACCGACACCATCAAGCAGATCGGTCGCGTGGAGCGCGTGCAGGGGCTGCTCATCCGCAGTCTCGGGCCGCAGGCCTTCGTGGGCGAGCTGTGCCGTATCGTCATACCCCGCGGGGAGTTGACCGTGTGGGCGGAGGTCGTCGGCGTGCACGGTCGCCACGTGGATCTCATGCCCTTCACCGAAACCGACGGGATCGAGGTCGGGGCGCCCGTGGTGGGCACCGGGGAAACCCTCGCGGTGCCGGTGTCCGACAAGCTGCTCGGACGCGTGCTCGACGGTCGCGGGCGGCCCATCGACGGAAAGGGTGATATCGGCTCGGCCGACTTCCAGTCCATCTTCAATACACCACCTGACGTGCTCGAGCGGGAGACCATCAACAGTCAGATCGTCACCGGGATCCGCTCCATCGACGGCCTCATTGCCGCCGGCAAGGGGCAGCGCCTCGGCATCTTTTCGGGAAGCGGCGTGGGGAAGTCCACTCTCATCGGCATGATCGCCCGGAATACCGAGGCCGATGTGAACGTGATCGCCCTCATCGGTGAGCGGACCCGCGAGGTGAAAGAGTTCATCAAGAGCGACCTCGGCATGGAGGGACTGAAACGCTCGGTGGTCGTTGTGTCGACCTCCAATACGCCGCCCCTCGCACGTCTGCGCGGCGCGTTCGTCGCCATGTCGGTTGCCGAGTACTTTCGCGAGCGCGGGAAGAACGTGATGCTGCTCTTCGACTCGGTGACGCGCTTCGCGCGCGCCCAGCGGGAGATCGGCCTCGCTGCCGGTGAGCCGCCGGCGACACGGGGGTTCCCGCCCTCGGTGTTCTCGCTCCTGCCTCGCCTTCTCGAGCGCTGCGGCACCTCCGACCGTGGAACCATCACGGGGTTCTTCAGCATTCTCGTCGAAGGCGACGACATGGATGAGCCGATCTCGGACGCAGTCCGGGGTATCCTCGACGGACATATCGTCCTCAGCCGCCGTCTCGCGCAGCGCTCGCACTATCCGGCAGTGGACGTGCTGGCCTCGGTCTCGCGGCTTGCCACGAAGGTGCAGCGGCCGGCGGTGCAGGAGGCGGCGAGCTACACGCGGCGCATGATGGCGACCTACTCCGAGAGCGAGGACCTCATAAACGTCGGTGCGTATCAGCGCGGCAGCAACCGCGAGGTGGACGAGTCCATCGATAAGATGCCCCAGATAAACGCCTTTCTGCGTCAGCGCGTCGATGAGAAGGCGCCGATTGCCGATACCGAGTCGTCCCTCTTCCGTATTGCCGGTTATCCCCAGGTTGAGGCAGGCGGCGCCGAGCGCGGCGACGGCGCCGCGAACGCCGCAGCGGGAGAGACGCCGGGTGCGGCAACCGCGGAGGGCTCCGCCGATGCGTAGGTTCGACTTCCGCCTCGAGCGCATTCTGAGCCTGCGCAGGCACACCGAGGACCAGGCCGAGCAGAAGCTCGCCCGGGTCTCCGGTGAGTACGCGCAGCTGCAGGGTGAGCTCGGCCGCCTTACACAGGAGCGGGAGGCAACATTCCATCTCGGCGACGCTGCGAGCCGGGCCGACATCAACTATCGCATCGCTCAGAGTGCCTACATAAACTATCTCGAGAGCCGATCGCGGGACGTGGAGTCGCGGCGGGCCGAGAAAGCCGGAGAGCTCGATGCGGCGCAGTCCGAGTACCGCGAGGCGATGAAGCAACGGAAGGTGCTCGATAATCTCAAGAGCAGGCGATCGGATGAGTACTACAAGGAGCAGCGACGCGCCGAAGGGCGTGAGCTCGATGATATCGGTGGACAGATGAGCATCCGCCGGCATGAGCAGGAGGGCGGCGATGCCTGATTACAGACGATTCGGTCCGGGTCCGCGCATCTTTGCGCTGACGCTTCTCGTTGTGCTTCTGCTCGCAGGTGGAACCGTCTGGTTCGACTATCTCGGGATCATCGATGCGACCCGCCTGCTCTCACCGGTCCTGCGCCTCGTCGGGGTCGAAGCGGCGGAGGAGGTGCCGGAGCCCGAGGATGCGGCGCTGCTCAGCCGTGCACGCCTCGAGAAGCGGGAAACCGCCGTCGCCCAGCTCGCCGATGAGCTCGACCGGCGTCGGGACGAGCTCGAGGCGCTCGAGCAGGAGCTCGAAGCGCGCCGTCAGGAACTGGACGCGAGAGAACAAGAACTCGCCGAGCAGGAGAATTCCCTCAATCAAAGGGTCCAGCAGTTCGAAAATAGAAGAGCGATGCTTGTTCAAAACGTGCAGACGTTGACGAGCATGCGGCCGGAGGATGCGGTTGACATCCTTGCGGGCTACGACGATCAACTGCTGATAGACACCCTGCGGGTGACTGAGGAGCTTGCGCAAGAGGCGGGAGAGCTTTCCCTTGTGCCGGTCTGGTTGGCGGAACTGCCGGCCGACCGGGCAGCCACGATACAGCGCAAGATGACGATCAAGCCGCAGGAGTGAATGAGGGATGAATGACGGCGCACGTTGCGGACATTGTAAACCCTTCCTCCTCCCGGAGCGAGAACCGGCCTGAGCTCCTGAAGGCGCGGACCGGTCTTCCGGGTGCCGCCCTGCGGGGCGGTGGCTCCACCTTCGAAGACACCTTCAACAGGGCAGTATCCCGGGATCTCGCGCGGGACGCGGAGCACGCCGCCCGTGAAGCGGCCGACGAGGCGCGCGAAGCGCGATTGCGGGAGTCGGACCGGTCTGCGGAGAGCGCCGCCGAGCGGGACGCCCGCGAAGCCGCGGATCGTCGTGCCCGTGAGGCCGCGGATGCGGCTCGTGAAGCTGCGAACCGGGACGCCGAGAGAGCGTCGGACGAAGCGGCCGCTGCTGCTTCCCGCTCGGAGTCCGGCACGAAGACGGAGTCCTCCTCGAAAGATCGAACCCCGCGAGGTGAAGACGAGTATTCCGCCTCTGCCGCAGAGGAGGAGGCCGCGTCCTCCTCCTCCGAGTCCGGACAGTCGAAGCAGTCGGCATCGGCAGATGACGCCGAAGAGAATCGCGACAAAGACGATACCGAAGACACCGGCGACACAGACGCCGATAAGGCCGGGAAGGCTGCGGCCGCTGCCCGTACCGGGACAGACACCGAGTCCGGGAACGGCAGCACTCGCGGCGCCGAGGGTGACGGCGACGAGGGCACTGGCGACGACGCCAAGAGCGACGACGGCAAGAGCGACGAAGCCGGGTCAGCTGAGGGTGCGGAGGCAGCGTCGAGGACGGGAAAGGGCGCCGACGCGAAGGTCGAAACGGACGAAGGCGCCGATTCGGGCGCAGACGAAGACGCCGCAGACCAGGCCCGGACCGAGGGCGAGGCGAGGGCGGCCGGAGAACCGTCGAAAGACGACGGGGATGCCGAGTCCGCCGCGGCCGACATTCGTGCCGCGGAGGCGAGCGCGGCGGACCGAAACGCAAAAGCGGCCGCCGGCCGCGGAGGCAAGTCCGGCGGGACGCAGTCCGACGGGACGCAGGAAGATGACCAGAGAACCGGCGAGGCGGTCGGCGGCGCCGAGCGCGCGCGTCGTGCGGCACGGGAGGCCGGCGGCGGCGACCGCGGTGCAGGCGGCCGTGACTCGGGCGGCTCCGACGCGGGCGGCGGGGCGAAGCAGGCCCAGCTCCAGTCCCAGACCCAGACCGGCGAGGACGGCGGCTCGAGAGACGGTGGCCGCGGGACGGGGCAGTCCGGCTTCGAGCGCATGATCGCCGAGGCGGACAGCGGCCGGGAAACGGGCCGGCAGACCGGTTTCTCCCGGAAGCTCGGTGCCGACTCAGGGTTGACGCGGCAGCTGCGCGAGTCGCATCCGGAAATCGTGAAGCATGCCCGTCTTATCCTGCGCGGAGAGCGCGGCGGCGAGATTCGGCTCCATTTGAAGCCGGAATCGATGGGAAGCGTGCGTGTTCAGCTGCATCTGCAGGATAACCATATAGCCGGGCGGATAATTGTCGAGAATTCTAGTGTCCGTGATGCCTTCGAACAAACGATCGAAGACCTGCAGCGTGCCTTCCGGGAGAGCGGGCTCGAAACCGGCGAACTGGAAGTCTCGGTGGAGGAGCGCGGTGATCGCCGCGCCGATCAGGATGCGTCGCGGAGCAAAGATACACGAGCGGTACAGGCACTCGAGGAGAGTGTTCCCCGCATGACCGAAATAGAACTGGATACCCGGCTGGTAAATCTGCTGGCC
>CAYOFA010000001.1:62741-72464 GCA_964402885.1 uncultured Spirochaetaceae bacterium | reverse complement strand
CGCGGCGACGAGCGTCCCGCGCAGGTATGTGAACCTGGGCATGATAACCTCCTGGTAATCATTACGCATTGAGTCATGTATTGGTGTTAGGCTAACCTAACAAAACGCGGGTGTCAAGGAAGAGCTGGCGATTTCTTACAAACCTTTCAGGCGTCTCATCCACCTTCCTTGACTCAAGACCCTTTCCACCGCGTCGTTTCGGGCATTTACAGATCGGCAAAAGCGGCTTACGATTTGGTAATTCGTTCCGGAGGTAGTGCAGTATGAGGCGTAGACTCTCCATCTTTGCCGCGGTCGGTCTTCTGTTGGCGCTTGCGGGATGTGCCACTAACCCCACTACGCAGTACAGCCATATCAGCTACGCGGATAATGTTCCGGAGAACTGCTTCGGCGTGGATTGGAACATCACGGAGGCCTTTTTCGCCGAGATGAATCCAGGTTACGAGCGCGAGGACACGTTTACCATGTTCGGGGCGAGACGGGGTTCCAACAGCTTACAGGAATTCTCCGACATAGATGTCATCACGTACATAAATCGGGAAGCTGATCTCGATCTGTTCGGCGAACGCGGCTGGCTTGCCTATGCATTCGACAAAAACACCGGTGAGCTTTTGGCCGGCGGATTCCGTGCGACCTACGTGGACCTCCGAAGCGCCGGAATCGGTTACGATCCCGTCCCTGATGCGCAAGGGAACACCGACCACCGTTCCGGAGGATCCCTTCGGCAACTCGACCGACCCGATCGAGTCCTCGAGCAGGCGGGCGCGGTGTACGGTCAGGCCTACGGGCGAAGCGAAGCGAGCGAGATCCTTGGCTCCAACCGTCACTACGTACAATACCTCTGGCATGATCCGCGCTATTCGGTTGTAGCGAACACCGAGTACACGAGTCCCGGTCCCATCTATACCGACATCGTTCTCGTGAAGACCGAGTATCTGCGTGACCTCTTTGTGCTCGAGTAGGCGCCAGAAGCGGCTAACCCTTTCCCTGCTCCTGGTTATCTCCGCCTGGAGCGTCGCCCTGGCCGAGGACACGGTTGCGGTCATGCCGCTCCGCGAGGGTCCCGACGCCGGTCTCACCGACCGCGAGCTTATCTATGAGTACGTGCTGTCCTCCCTCGTGCGGACCCGCAGATACGAGGTAATCGACTACCGGCAACGTGAGAGCCTGCTCGAGGAAATCCGGTTCTCTCTCGCCGCAGTCTCCGAAATGGACGACGAGATTCGGGCCGGGCGACTGCTCGCTGCACGGTACGTGTTGATACCCTTCGTTTCGCGCCTGTCGGGCGAGTATCATGTGATGCTGAAGATTGTGGAAACGGAGACGGGACGCGTCGTCCACACCGAAATGGGGGTGGCTCCCACCGAATCGGCGCTGCCGACAACGGTGGAACGTACGGTTACGTCACTGGTTTCCGCCGTCCGATCCGACGGGACGATTGCCGCGCACGACGGGGGAGCGCCGTCGGCTCAGGCGAGCGGCCCTAGCCCAGCCCGGGAGAATCCGCCCCCGTCGGGCGTTATGACCGTGGGCCTGGATGCTCAAGATGGAGAAACCGTCGTGTACTCCGGAGAGGGGCTTGCGGGCCGCCTTTTAATGGTCCGCGACAATTCAATCGTCGAAACCTACGGGCTGTCGCTGATTTCCTCCACCGGTACGGGGAGCGGGCGCATGCGCCACTACGGGCTCAGCTCGGGCGAAGGCGGGAAGGCATCAACGATAACCGGGTCGCCGGGGCAGACGATTAACCTGCGCTTCTATGTCTATAAAGGACTCTGGTCCGGTAGTCAGCAACGCGAGGTGGAGCGGGCGATCCGCGCGGCGGGAGGCTCCGTACGCTCTGTGCGCGCCGGAAACAGCGAGGTTCGGCTGATACATGAAGCCCGCGTCGAGATGATCCCGGGGCGGGTCGTGAGGATCACATTGCCCACGCGCTGACCTCGGCTCGGCCTACAAATAGCACGATCTTCTCTCCCTCCACACGGACTATCGGGAGAAGGTAGCCGCGCTTGCTCGACCATGCGCTCGCCGGCAAGCCCAAGCGACGGAACCGCAGATGACAATAGAAAAGTCCCTTTGGCGGCTCCTCCGGAGGCAAGCTGTGTCCGGTTCTCTATCCGGTTGGCCGCCGCCGTCCTTCTTTCGAGGGGCGAAGCCCCGCCATCCCGTCGTATTCGCCGTCGACTCCTTCGATTAAATGGGTCATGAAAGAGTGTTAGACACCCTAACAAAAGGTATGTGTCAAGAAGAGTTCGCGCATTCTTACGCATCCTTCACTTGACAGCGTACGTACGCCTAAATAGTATGTACGTATGAAAGTGACTGCGACGGAGCTGCGCCAGAATCTATATCGGATCATAGACACCGTGTTGGAGACGGGAGAGGCAGTGGAGGTCGCGCGGCAGGGGGGGACGGTGCGGATCGTTCCGGACAAGCAGGCGAGTATCTGGGACCGGCTGGAAGCTCATGATGTGATCGCCGGCGAGATCGAAGGGTCGTGGGATGGCGCCTGGGACGGAGAGCCGGAGCTCGATGCTCCCGACCAGGGCCGGCAGTGATCCTTCATCTCGACACACACGTTGTAGTGCGTTTGTACGCCGGAGATCGCGAGTTCTTCCCCTCGCGCGCTCGGGCGGCACTCGATCACGCGCGGCTCGTGTACTCACCGATCGTTGAGCTGGAGGTTCAGTATCTCTACGAGATCGGTCGGATCATCGTGGGACCCGACACGATACTCCCATACCTCACCGACCGGATTGGTCTTGCCCTGGATAAGACGCCCTATGTAGTGGTTGCCCGCGCGGCCCGCGCGCTCTCCTGGACGAGAGACCCGTTCGATCGACTCATCACGGCGGCGGCGATCGTGTCCAACCATTCCCTGCTCACCAGAGACCAGAGCATTCGTGAACATTACGCCGGCGCGTTCTGGGATGACACGTAGGCCGGCGATCCGCTGTCAATTCCCCGAGTGATGCAGCCTCTCCAACCCGTCGAGTATCAGATTCAATCCGAAATCGAAATCGTGGAGTCCGTCGTATTCGCCGTCTATAATGTGGCGGGTCATGCGGGCGAGGTGCGGGTATTCCTCGGCTGGGAGCTGCGGGAGGTATTCCCGCGCGACATCCCTGTACTCGTCGGCCTCGAAGGGGAAATTGAGTTCCTGAAGAGTGAATCCGTAGATGTGGCTGTCGACGGCGTTCCACGCGTGGTCCGCGGTCTCGAGTGAGAAGCCGGCGTTCAACAGGCAGCCGAGTGTCGCGTCCACGTAGCGCAGCATGGCGGGACCGATGTTGACCCGCGAAACGAGCTCCATGGTTGCCCAGGGGTGTCGAAGTAGTGCCTCGCGGGCCGAGTGAGCACGGCGGCGCATAGCCTGCTTCCAGTCTCCCTCGGGATCAGGCACCGCAATCTCTGCGACAACGAGATCGGTAATGCCGTCGAGGATGTCCTGCTTCCCGGCGACGTGGTTGTAGAGAGACATCGCCTTCACCGATAGCTCCGCGGCGAGCTTTCGCATCGAAAGGGCGCCGATTCCGTGTTGGTCGGCCATGTGCAGTGCCGTCGCGAGGATGGATTCCCTGCTCAGCGGACCCGCCGTCACGTATTCCTGACCGAATGACCCGGCTTCTATTGACATGCTTACACTGTACGTTTAACTTACGGTGTAAGTCAATGCCTCGGTAATCGAGGTAAGGAGCGATTCATGAAGAAAGTCTGCATTGTGGGAGCTTCGGGTAAACTGGGAAGATACATGGTCCGGCATGCTCTGGACCGCGGATACGAGGTTACGGGTGTGTGCCGGCGGGAGAGTGTCGAGAAGCTCGATGTCTACAAAGAGCGCATCACGATCATCCCGGGGCAAACGAACGACCCCGAGGTTATACAACGTGCTGTCGCAGGATGTGACGGCGTGCTTACCGTTCTCGTCCCCTGGGGCGTGCACCAGTACTCTACCGGAACGGCGCAGGCCGTCCTCGACCACGCCGAGCCCGGCTCGCGGCTCGTATTCTCCTGCGGCTGGCACATCACCCGCGACGGCAAGGACGTCTACTCCCGGTCATTCCGGGCATTCGTTCGTGTCTTCGGGTGGATCGCACGTGCGCTCCGTTTCGCCGATCTGAACGACCAGGTCGAAGCCTGCAGGCGCGTTTTTGCGAGCGACACGAACTGGACCGTGGTCCGCGGCAGCGATCTCGAGGAGGGCGACAGCGAGGGGCTGCCGGTGTGGAGCCGTCACGTGGGAGATCCCATACTCGAGAGCAACAAGACCCGCCGCGTGGATTTCGCTCTGTTCATGGTCCACGCGCTCGAGGACGAGGATCTCGTGCAGGAGGCCCCGGCAATCGTGGGCTGTCGCACTCCCTCGGCGCTGGCCCACGCGTCATGACGCGGACCAGATTCCTCAAAGACGTGCTCATCTGTTCGCTCGGCGCCTACGGCGGGCCCGAAAGCCACATCGGCGTCTTTCTCAACCAGATGGTACACAAGCGGGGCTATCTCACCGAGGAAGAGCTCATCGAGCTTCTCGCCCTGAACGGCATACTTCCGGGGCCGACGAGCACACAGACCATCGTTTCGATCGGATACAAGGTGGAGGGGCGACTGCTGGCGTTTCTTACCCTCCTGGTGTGGGCCCTGCCGGTGCTGACGTTGATGACCGCGGCAACCTTCGCGTATGGCTTTCTCGAACGCCGGGGACTTGCCACCGACGTCCTGCGGTTCGTGGGGCCGATGGCGGTAGGCTTCATCATCTACGCGGCGACGAGAATCGGGCGAAAGGTCGTGACCGATCTGATGACGGCCGCGTTGTTCGTGATGAGCGCCGTGGTCACCTTCTTCTTCCGCGAGCCGTGGGTGTTTCCCCTTGTCCTGCTCTTCGGCGGCATTGTCTCGGCGACTCTTTCTGCGAAGGGCGAGCCTGACGGCCTGCAGGCGGTGCGCCTCCATCCTCCCTGGCGCTTTCTGGTTCTGTTTGCGGGATTCGCCGTCGGGGCCATAATCCTGGCGGGTCTCACCGAGGCGAAACCCGCGCAGCTCTTCGAGAGTTTCTATCGCTACGGATACCTCGTCTTCGGCGGCGGACAGGTTGTCGTGCCGATTATGCAGAGCGAGCTCGTAGACATCCGTGGCTACCTCAGCAATCAGGAGTTCCTCACCGGCTACGGGCTCGTGCAGGGGCTGCCCGGCCCCATGTTCAGCTTCGCCGCCTACGCCGGTGGCATGGCGAGCCGGGACGCAGGTACGACGATGCAGATTCTCGGTGCCGCGATCGGCGGAATCGCGATCTTTCTTCCGGGTATCCTGCTGATCTATTTCGTCTATCCGGTGTGGGACGGGCTCAGGCAGATTCGCGGCGTTCGCCGTGCGCTCAAAGGCGTAAATGCCGTGGCGGGCGGGCTCATCGCCGTCTCGGTCATCGTCCTCGGGCTCTCCATCGGCCTCACGCCGGTCAACGCCGCTGTGATGCTCGGGACCGCGGCACTGCTCTCCTTCACCAGGATTCCGGCGCCGGTGCTCGTTCTTGCGGCGCTCATTTTCGGTGCGGCGGTGTGAGCAGGTGATTCGCCTGCAAGTTGGAGTTCGGAACGAGTGTCGACCTCGTCCTCATGGACATCGATTCGGGCCGGGTATCGACGGAGCCGTCACCCTGATCGCACGAGCAGCAGAATGTAGGCGACGTAGAGGATGCACAGCACCATGCCTTCCGGCCGCGTGACCCGTCCGATTCTGCCGCGGCGTGCGAACCCGACAACGAAGAGCATCACGGTGAAAAACAGCATGGTCGGGTAATCTCGCACGGCCGCCAATCGGGCCACGTGGATCGGCCGGATTGCCCCGGCGATTCCGACCACTGCCAGGGTGTTGAACAGGTTGGACCCGATGACGTTCCCGAAGGCGATCTCGTCCTCGCCCCGACGCGCCGCCGCCACCGAAGAGGCGAGCTCGGGAAGTGATGTCCCCACGGCCACGACGGTCAGACCGATCATGAGGTCGCTCACGCCGGCCGCACGAGCGAGACCGACCGCGCCCCATACGATCGCGCGGCTCGCGACGATGAGAAGCGCCAGGCCGATGAAGAGGTACAGCACCGAGAGGCCGAACGGGCGGGGACGGGTTGCCGCCGGCGTTTCGGAGACCTCCGTCGCGAGGGGATCATCCATCTTCCGCCCCTGGGAGACGACGGACCACAGGACGAAGGCAAGGAAACCGATCACCAGGAGCGCCGCGTCGAGGCGTCCGATACCCATGTCGAGAACCACCGCGCCGGCGCCGAGCGTGACGACGAGCAGGATGGGCAGCTCCGTGCGCAGAACGCCGGATCGCACGGTTATCGGTCTCACGACTGCAGAGACGCCGAGAATCAGCGCGATATTGGTGATGTTCGAGCCCCAGGCGTTCCCCAACGCGATGCCGGAGGCGCCGTCGAGGGCGGAGAGGGCGGAGACGAGCATCTCCGGCACGGAGGTGCCGAAGCCGACGATGAGCATACCGATCAGCAGAGGCGAAAGGCCGAAATGGCGTGCCGTGGCCGCGGCACCGTCCACGAACAGGTTCGCTGCCAGGACGAGGACCACGATGCCGACCGCCAGTGCGATAGCAAAAAGTACCACGCGGGAACTATAGCGGTTTTGGAGCGCGCGTTCCATCGCGTGCAAAAAGCGGTGTTTCCATCTCCTTCCCTCACCCCGGCTGATCGCTCGCGCGCCGCCCGGTCAGCTCATTGCGCCACTCCCATCTCAGTGCCCGCAGGAGACTGAAGACCATAAGGACCATGACCAGGGTGAACGGCAGTGCCGCAACAATGGCCATTCGTTGCAGAGCCGCAAGGCCGCCCGTCATGAGGAGGGTGACCGCGGCCACGGATTGCAGGAGGCCCCAGGAGAGCTTCTTTGCCGTCGGCGGGGTAGGGTTGCCGTTGCTCGTCATCATGGCCAGTACGTAGGTGGCGGAGTCGGCCGACGTAACGAAGAAGACGCTGAGAAGTGCCACCGCCACCAGGCTCAGTAGCGCGCCCAGGGGAAGGTAGGAGAACATCTCGAAGAGAACGAGTGTCACGTCGGACTGCGCCACGGCGGCGAGGTCGACACCCTGGTGCAATTGAAGGTCCAGGCCCGTCGCCCCGAAGACGGCGAACCAGAGGAACGTCAGAAGGGTCGGCACGAGAAGCGCGCCCGATACGAACTCTCGGATCGTCCGTCCCCGCGATATGCTCGCGACGAAGAGGCCAACGAACGGCGACCAGGAAATCCACCACGCCCAGTAGAAAAGCGTCCAGTCCTTCGTCCACTGGTAGCCCTCGAAGGGGTTGGTCGACAGACTCAGGCTCACGAACTGGGTGAGATAATCACCGACGACCGTGGTCAGCACGTTCAGAATGTACGACGTCGGCCCGACAACAAGCACGAAGAGCAGGAGCGTGATGGCGATGAGCACGTTGGTTTTGCTGAGGATCTGTATCCCCGTATCGAGTCCCGTCATGCTCGAGGTCAGGTAGAGCACGGTCACGACGGCGATGATGATGAAGGTGACGGTGTTGTTGATCGGCAGTCCGAACACTGCCCCGAGGCCGCCGTTTATCTGCAGGGCCCCGAGGCCGAGCGAGGTGACGATACCGAACACGGTTGCAAACACGGCCAGAATGTCGATGAGCTTGCCGGGCCAGCCGAAGACCCTGTCTCCGATCAGCGGATAGAACGTGTTGGAAATGAGGGGCGCCATCCCGCGTCGAAACGAGAAATAGGCGATGGAGAGGCTCATGACGATGTAGATGGCCCACGGTTGTATGCCCCAGTGGAAGTAGCTTCGCACCATGGCAAAGCGGGCAGCTTCGCCGCTCAGCGGCTCGAGATGCTGCGGTGGGTTCGCGAAGTGGCTCAGCGGCTCTGAGACCCCCCAGAAGATCAGTCCGATGCCCATGCCCGCTGCGAAGAGCATGCTGAACCAGCCGAAGTAGCTGTACTGCGGTTTGTCGTTGGGGCGCCCAAGCTTGAGTCTTCCGTACTTACTGAGCGCGAGGTAGAGGCTGAAGACCACGAAACCGAAGGCCGCAAGCAGATAGGCCCACCCGAAGTGCTCGATGATACCGCCATGCAGAACGGAGCTGAACCGGTCGAGCTGTTCCGGCACGAATACGCCGAGCATGATGAAGGAGAGGACCAGTGCGAGCGAAACGACGAATACAGCGCCGCCGGTGTTCATGTTCGTGCCTCCGTGGATACCTCAACGTCTCGTGGAATGATGAGGACCGAGCAGCCGACGTTGTAGCTGACCTCCTCCGCCGTCGAACCGAGCACCGGCGCGAAACCCATTACCTTGTCTGCTTTGCCGAGCAGGACGAGGTCGACCGAAAGGCGCCGCGCGGCTCGGACGATCTGCCGGCGGGCCGTACCGAGCACGGCCAGCTGCTCGCTGTCCGACTCGCCGAGACCACAGTTCCGCCTGAGCTCCCGAAGCTGTTTCTCCACACGTTCCCGGCGGCGCTGCTCGACGACGGGGTCGGGGCCGCGACTGCCGACGTGGAGGAACACGACCTCATCGGCCTGAAAGCGCTTGTCACGAATGTATGAGAGGATGATGTCGTCACCCCACTGAAGAGAGGTCGCATACATCACGCGGAATCTCTCGTCCCGTAGGTGACGGCGGGATGGCTCCTTGTAGACAAAGACCGGAATATCGCTCTGCCGTATGACATCTTTGACCGTGCTGCCCATGATGGCACGGCGGAGGATGCTCTGTTTTCGAAACGACATGGCGATATAGTCGGCCTCGAGCTCCTCGGCGACGGCCACGATCACCATCTGTCGCGAGCCGGGGCGTACGACGGTCTGGGTCGAGAATCCGAGGGATTGGACCTGGTCAGCGACGGCGGTAATGCGTCGTTGATTCTGCCTGCCGGGTCCGCGCGTGTTCGGTCCTACGTGAACGAGCACGACCTCTCCGGTCCCGAGGCTCTTGAGAAACGTACACATCGCCCTCAGCTGCTCCGGTTTCTCGCGGAACCCCACCGGTACCAGTACTCGTCTCAGCATGCGTCCTCCCTGCCCGTGGCCGGTAGTCGGAAGTCGGTAGTCAATACCCTCATTCTCGGCGCCTCATCGAGACGCGCTGATCAGGAGCTCGGCGGATTGCGTTTGACGCGCACCTTGCGAAGCATTTTGAACGCCGAGGGGCTTGTCCTCGGGTAGAGCCGGAATCCTGCCGCCCGCTTCGGCAGGGCCCGTATAACCGGCATACGGACGAGAACGAACACGATCAGAAGTGCGAGCACGATCGTCATGGATAAGAAAAGCCCGGTCGGGCCGAACCACCGCATGAACTGGCTTCCGAAAAGCGGCCCGATGACACTCCCGATTCCGTAGTAGATGACGATCGCGCCGGCGGCACCGACCATCTCGTGAGGTTCGAAGTGATCGTTTGCCAGCGCCACCGAAAGCGAGTAGAGCGGCATCCCGAACCCGCCGTACAGGAATACGAGCACGTAGAGCATCGTCTCGTCGGGGCGGAACATCGCGATAAGCGCCGCCGCGACGGCAGCGCTACCGGCGCTCCACAGAATAGCGAGGCTGCGACTCTTCTTGTCCGACAACCATCCCACAGGCCATTGCAGCACGATGGTGCCGACGGAGACAAGGAGCATCAGGAGGCCGATCGCGCCATCGTCCATACCTACCTGCTGTCCGTAGAGCGGCGTCAGGCTCCATGTGGCACCGGTCATAATACCGG
>CAYOFA010000001.1:60386-62641 GCA_964402885.1 uncultured Spirochaetaceae bacterium | reverse complement strand
ACCTGCTGTCCGTAGAGCGGCGTCAGGCTCCATGTGGCACCGGTCATAATACCGGCTGCGATTACGCCGACGCCGGCGAGTGGGGACTTCATGAAGGTTTTGACGAGACGCGTGGGCTCGCGGTCGGCGTTCGGCTCCCCGGTGACCCGCATGACGGTGACCGGTATCAGACAGAACGAGATGAGCACCGAGGTAGCGCCAAAGATTTCGAAGCTTCCCGGCGGAAAGATCGCCAGTAACGGCTGGCCGGCACCCATGGACACGAGGTAGACAACGCTGTACGCGGTAAGAAGACGTCCGCGGTTGTAGTTGGTGCTCGACGAATTCAGCCAGCTTTCGGCCACCACGAACATGACCGACAACGAGAGTCCCGTAAGCGCCCGGAATATCATCCACGCGATCGGGTGTATCAGGAGCAGATGGGCAATCGCCGATGCGGACCCCAGGGAAGCGGATGCCGCGAAGGTACGCACGTAGCCGACGTTGCGGACAAGAGAAGGGGCGATCAGCGAGCCGATAATGAGCCCCACATAGTTGGCCGACATGATCAGGCCCACCGTAGAGTCCAGGAAGCCCTCGAGGCCGCCACGCAGCGAAACGGCCGAACCCTGCACTCCCATCCCCGCGCCCATGAGGAAGACCGAGAGAAGGATTGCTACAATCGTGGTTCTCGAACTGTCCGGAAGAGCCGCCGGTGTCACGCCGGCCTGATCGGTCGTCGCTGCTCCCATTCCTCAGAATGTACCAGCAGAACGAAGATCGTTGCCAGTCTTTGCCCACTGCGGCACACCTACCTGAGGTACGCGTCGTAGCGCTGATCCTGAATAGGCCTGCCGAACGCCGTGGAGTAGGATTCTGATGTGAGGGTGAACCCGTGGCGCCGGTAGAGCGAGATGGCGGCGTCCAGCTCACCGGCGGTCAGGAGAAACGCCCGCTCGTACCCGACCTCTCGAGCGAAATCCATCCACAGCTCCATCAGCCGTTTTCCCAGACCTATGCCGCGGTAGTCCGGGTGGATGAGGAAGTAGCGCAGCTGAGCGGTGTTATCCTCGCGATGCATGAGCACGAGAGAGCCTATGATCCTTCCGCCGTGCTCGGCGAGCCAGATGCGATCCCTCGAGGAGTCGTAGTTCTCGAAGAATTCCGCCACTCCGTGCGCCACGTAGGTCTCGAACTGCCCGCCGAAGCCGTACTCCCGGCCGTAGAGATCCCCGTGCATGTAGATCACATAGCCGAGATCACCCGCCCTCGGCTTGGTCCGGATGGTGATTTCATCGAGATTTGCCTTCATCTTACGCCTCCGTCCTTAACAGTTGCCAACTGAAGAAGTGGATGTGCGCGGGCTCGTCCATCAGCCAGGAGTATGTGGAGCCGTTTCAAGAGGTGCAAGTACCAGCGGTACTGACTTGCAGTCCCTGTCATGCTCACCGAATGAATCTGCTCGGCGGACGGTAGAACCGGATCTCGTACTCTCGATGTGTGCAAGGCGTGAAGACTTCAAGGAAATGGATATCTTCTCCCTGCGTTGAGAAGGCTATGCCCTCGCTCGCGTAGGCCAGGAGTTGCGCCCGCTTGCCGGCACGCGAGCGTAGTTGTATCGGATCAGTACTCATCCCCCCGAACCACTCCAGCGTCTGGGCCCAGGGCGTGCTGTGCGTCTTCCAGGCTCAAGCCCAGGAAGGCCCGGGCTCGGTCTATTACGTTTCTGACATCGGCGCATGGACGCGATGTCGAGCGCAGGCGAGAGATCGGTCTGAATCTCCGTGTAGAGGTTCTCCTGCAGCAGAGGCAACGAAGACGAGACGATTTCGTCGTGTATGGAACCTGCGACGGTGCGGTAGTTGATGACGCTCAACAGGTCAGAGGTGATTCGGGGCAGCTTACGCCGAGCCACCGCGGATTCGATAGACTCGTTTACATTTACAACGAACGAACGTAATATTTGGATATGACCGTCCGGTATGTATACTGGCAAGAAAACGACTATTGGCTTGGGTACCTTGAACAGTTCCCCGATTATTGGACACAAGGCGAAACGCTCGAGGACTTGAAAGACCACTTAAGGGACTTGTATGAAGATCTCGCTAACGAGCGTATTCCCGAAGCCCGCCGCGTTGCTGAGCTGGAAGTCAGTTGAAACGCAGAGACCTGATCAAGGAACTTGAAAGTATTGGATGCGTACTGATCCGGCACGGCGGTAAACACGACTGGTATCGCAACCCAAAGACGGGAGTCTCACAACCGCTCCCCCGACA
>CAYOFA010000001.1:58347-60286 GCA_964402885.1 uncultured Spirochaetaceae bacterium | reverse complement strand
AAAAGATGCCCGAGGTGAGACTCGAACTCACACACCCGTAAGGGCACTAGACCCTGAACCTAGCGCGTCTACCAATTCCGCCACTCGGGCAATTTGTGCTATGCACTGTAGCGTACGTCGCGTACTGTGTCAATTGAGGTGATGATTCGAGCGGCTCGTTACATCATCGATATCGCACTGGTGCTGGCGCTGTTCGGCTGGGCCGGGATCGCCGCGGTGCCGGCGATCGAGCATGCGGTGCCGCGTCCCGAGCTCCGCTCCTCGAGCGGCAGTCCGCTGCTTCTCGAGGTCATACTCGAGGAGCAGCCGTCCGATCTCCGGAAGATCGTGGTGCGAACGGGCTCGAGCACGCTGCGCTTCGACGCGCGGCAGCTCGGCCGACGGTCCGACGCGCACGCCGGAGACCCCCACGTCCTCACGCTCACCCCCTTCCTGGAGCCAGGGGTCTACGACCTCGAGGTCGAGCTGGTCGGCGACGCGACGACGGTCCGCGCGAGCTACGAAGTCGGCTTCGTCGATTTCGTGTGGGGTCGGGACAACTTTCGTTTCGGGAACAACGCCGACTACGAGAGCCGCGTCGGCGACTACTCGCAGGTTCTCTCCGAGTGGCTCGAGAAACGGTTCGGCTCGATTTCCGATGCCGAGCGCGCCCTGTTGGTTCACTACATGTACGGTCTCTTCGGCGAGAACCCGGGGCGGTGTTACGCATTCACCGGATCACAGCTGCGCTACTACCTCAATCCCGACGCGCTTCCCTCCTACGTCGACGAGACCTACGACATCAGGATGCGCTCCACACGCAGCCAGCGCGAGATGAGCGAGCTTCAGCTCGATATGGTCTACGACTACTTCGTTGCAGGCGGCGCGCCGGTATCGGGGCGCCAGAGCCTGCTCGAGGTGGCACGCGAGCTGGTGCGAATCAGAGAGCGCATAGCGGACGGGTCGCCCGTCGTCACCGGCTACATTTCTCCGGACCTCCATCACGCGATGCTCGTCTACGGCTACATCTTCGATCGTGCGCGGGGCCGTGTCGACCTTCTGGTCGCGAACAACTGGAAGAGCGGGCAGGACCTGAACCTCAGGAGCGTGGATGCGGAGGTGATCCGGGTGGATCTGCCGGCGGCGCAGGCGGGGACGGAGGACACGAAGCAGGAGCTGATTGGGTGGCGAACGCGCGAGGGGCCGCGGCGGAGGTCTCCGCAGCGGATGTTCATCGTGCCGGTCCGCGAGAGCTACACCCACCCGCGCGAGCCGCTCGAGGCTCTGCTCGACACACGGTTCTCAGAGCTTCGCGCCGCGGGGCGGGAGATCATCACCGTCGAGAACGCCGCGGCGGCGTGGATCGCAGGTCCGGACGGGCGTTCCACCGGCTACCGCGGCGACCACCGTCGCACCGGGCTTGATGCGGTCGGCTTCGACAGGCTCAAGCAGACCATGCTCTTCGATTATCCCGCGGGAACGGAGCTGACGCTGGGATTTCGCCCCCTCGAGGGCGAAGAGGTCCGCCTGTTTCACGTTGCCCCGGGGAAGACGACCGGCGCCGAGCGTGGCTGGATCACCACCGTCTCGCCGCCCGCGGCCGCCCGCGGCAGCGCAGCGGAGCGCGAGGAGCCGCACGTCCATCTCCTGCGCCTCGGTCCCGCCGGGCCGGCCTTCCTCGAGAGCTCAGGCCGCAGCGGCGACGAGGGCGAACCCGACCACTCCGGCGAAGAAGAACAGTAGGACCGTACGCAGCGATGGCGCGGTCGCCTCGATGCGGTGAGCGACGCGCCCTCCGAGCCCTGTCTGCGTAAGCCGGTAGAGCACCCCGCCGAGGACGAGGACGATTGCCGTCTCGAGAAGCTTGTACGGGGCGAAGGCGGGCGACATGCCGGCGAGCCCGCCGCCGGTGACCTCGGCGCCGGGCACGAGCAGGCCGTGGAGCAGGCCGAGGGTTGCG
>CAYOFA010000001.1:55549-58247 GCA_964402885.1 uncultured Spirochaetaceae bacterium | reverse complement strand
GCCACCTTGCTTGCGTAGCCGTTGAATCCGGGAACGCCGGCGATGGAGAGGGCGCCGACGGCAAAGAGCGCCGCGAGGATCGGTGCACGTCGCCCGAGCCCCGGCATACGGTACACGTCGCGCTCGCCGGTGAGATAGACGGCGGTGCCGATTGTGAGGAAGAGGAGGCTCTTGAACAGGCCGTGGTTCAGGGCGTGGTAGACGGCGGCCGAGAGCGCCGGGGAACTGCCGGCGGCTCCGGCGACGACCGCCGCCGCGCCCGCGGCGGTGCCGGCCCCCGCTCCGGACCCTCCGGCCACACTGACCGCCGCGGTGGCGCCGCCGGCCGCTCCGAGCGCGGCGAGGACGTAACCCATCTGCGAGATCGAGTGGTAGGCGAGGAGTTTCTTCACATCGCGCTGGGAGAGGGCCCAGACCACGGCAACGACCGCAGTAACCGCACCGATCCACAGAAGCAGGTCGGCAAAGATTTCCGGGTCGAAGACGGCGATGATGCGCACCATGGCGAAGAAGGAGACCTTGATGAGGACGCCCGAGAGCACGGCCGAAATCGGATGTGGCGCGTAGGCGTGGGCCTCGGGGAGCCAGGTGTGAAACGGGATGAAGGCGGTGCGGACACCGACGCCGACTACGAGTGCGACGAGGGCGAGGCGGAGCGTTCGCAGACGGACGGGATCCTCCACCGCAGGGTAGAGCGCGGCGATGTCGGCGAGGGCGAGGGTGCCGAGCTCCCGATAGATCACGAAAACCCCGAAGAGGAAGAAGAAAATGCCCACCGAGCTCAGGATGAGATACTTGAATGAGGCGACGAGTGCGGTGTTCTCGCGGTGATACGCGATGAGGACGTATGCAGAGATCGCGATAATCTCGAAGCTTACGAACATGTTGAACACGTCGGTGGTGAGCACGACGCCTTCCATGCCCGCAACGAGAAGCATGAAGAAGAAATAGAACTCCGCGCCGTACTCGCGGTGAGAAACCACGTAGAGCGAGATGAGAAACGACAGCCCGTAGACGAGTACCGACGAGAGCCACGCGAGCCCGTCCAGGCGCAACCCGATGCCGAGCGGCACCGGCCAGCCGCCGAGCGCGTAGGTCGCGATATCGCCCGCGCCTACCGCGCTGTATGTGAGCCCGAGCGCCACCACGCCGCCGAGAAGAACGCCCGGCGTGAGCAGGGTGAGCGCCCGCACCGCCGCCGGCCGATGTGCTATTGCCGGGAGCTTCGCAGCGAGCGCAGCCGCCGCGCCGACGAGCGGCAGCACGACCAGTAGCACGACGAGATCAGTCACGGGAGCTCCACGCCTCCGCCTCGATGCTGCGGATGTCGAGTGTGCCGAACCTGCGGTGGAGGAGTACCGCGAGAGCGAGCCCGAGCGCGATGATGCAGATGCCGACCACGATCGCTGTCAGCATCAGCGCCTGCGGCACCGGATCGACCATGACCGCCGCCGCGGCCGCGCCGGTTTCCGCCCCTTCCCGTATCGGCGCGGTACTGCCGAAGCGCGCCCCATGGTTGATGAAGAACATGACGATCGCGCCGTTCATGATACTCAGGGCGATGATCTTCTTGATGATATTGTGCTTCGAGAGGACTCCCCAGAGGCCGACGAGGAAGATCAGGCCGATCAGGTACTCGCTCACCGCGACTCCTCCCTGAACAGATGTAGCGCGATGAGACTGACGCCGGCGCCCACCTTGATGCCGATGACGATGTTGAGCGCGAAAACGAAGCCGACGCGCGGAATGACGAAGCCCCCCGGCAGCACGTTCTCGAGAAAGTAACCGCCCGCCGCAACCCCGGCGAGCCCGAGCGCGATGAGCATGATATAACTCGCGGTTTCCGCGAACGATAGCCTGGCGGGCGGAAAGGCCGTCATCGCCACGCCCGGGTCCCTGCCGAGGGCCAGCAGAATGACACCGGATGCCATCACCACGCCCCCCTGAAATCCGCCGCCCGGGGTACGGTGTCCGAAGGCGACGAGGTAGAAGCCGAACAGAAAGATGTAGGGAGAGAGCTTTCGGGCGATCACGTCGATGATGTCGGTCTTTCTCATCGTTTCGCCCCCACGAGATAGACGATTCCGGAGACGGCGAGCAGCAGGACGACGGTCTCGCCAAGGGTGTCGTAGGCACGGTAGCCGAGGTAGATCGCGGTGACCAGGTTGAAAGAGCCGGTCTCCGCGGTGCCCTGTTCGAGAATGTGCGCGCGGATCGAATCGACAGCCCGCGGTGTGTCCGTTCCCCTCGCGTCCGCCTCGGGCGTCTCCGCCCCGGGAACCACGGCGAGGAGAATGAAGGCGGTGACGACCAGCAGCGCCGCGGCGTCAACCATCACCCTGACCACTCGTCTCATGTGTCGTCCCTCCGCTCGGTCTTGTGAACCGCCCAGACGAACACGAGGGTGCCGACGCCCGTGCCGACCGCTGCCTCGGTAAGCGCGACGTCGGGGGCGTGGAGAATGAAGAAGAAGAGGGAGCTCAGCAGGCTGAACACCGACACGAGAATGACGGCGGTGAGGAGATTGCGCACCTGCAACGACAGCACGGCGACAACGACGAGAAGAATCAGTACGAGATCAGTCATCGTCTCTGTGGAGTCCCCCTCGCCTCAGGTGGCTGCGGCGCCACGGAATCATCTCGTTCCTCCAGGCAAAGCGGGCGATGATGTGCGCGGCAACGGGGCTCGAAACGAAAAA
>CAYOFA010000001.1:16495-55449 GCA_964402885.1 uncultured Spirochaetaceae bacterium | reverse complement strand
CGGTCGACCACGGTGGGGCCGATCAGCGTTCGCACCATCCCCACCACACTCGAGCCGAGAAAGAAATAGATCATGAACCGAAGCATCACGTCCATATGCGTTTGAGAATGCGCTCGTAGCTCCCCTTCACGAGCTCTCCGGCATACTTCGAGTGCGTGGTCCGTGCATCGAGCCAGTGCACGATGAGGTGATCGTCGTCGAGGTCGAGGGTGATGGTTCCCGGGGTGAGGGTGATGGAGTTGGTCAGGGCGACGCGTGCGATATCGCTCGAGAGGCGCGTTCGAAAGTGGACGACTCCCGGGTTGATGCGCCCCCGCAGGATGTTCCACAGGACCCGGAAACTCGCGACGTACATCTCGAAGATGAGAACGGCGGCGTATACCACCAGGAGGTGCACCCGTGGGATGAGGGTGCGGCGGGAGGCCTCCTCCTGCTCGATGAAGAGGGAGTACGTGAGCAGGGCCACGATAAAGGAGAATCCGAGGCCGATCAGGAGGAACGCGGGATCCACCGTCCAGGTGAAGAGCACCCAGCCGACCATCAGGTAGACGGTGGTCAGCGCGATGCGCACCGCATTCCATCGTGCCTG
Source organism: uncultured Spirochaetaceae bacterium (assembly GCA_964402885.1). Classification (GTDB taxonomy): domain Bacteria; phylum Spirochaetota; class Spirochaetia; order DSM-27196; family PWMO01; genus JAAAOH01. The sequence continues at coordinate 54,860 of CAYOFA010000001.1, read as the reverse complement.
TCGCCCGATCACGTCTGCGCCTCCCGCTCGGCGAAGAGCCTCGTGACCTCCTCTGCACTCTGCGCGGTGTGGAGGGCGGCGCGGAATTCGGGATCGTTCAGATAGCGCGAGAGTCTGCTGAGAAGTCTCAGATGAGCCGTGTGGGCGCCGGTGGGTCCGACCAGCAGGAACACGAGCGTCACCGGGGCGTTGTCCGGCGCGTCGAACTTGACGCCCGCGGAAGACCGCCCGAAGGCCAAAGTGGTTTCGGGCACCTGGTCGGAGAGCTTGTGGGGCACCGCGATGCCGTGGCCGATCGCGGTTGATGTCAGTTTCTCCCGCTCGAGGATTTCATCCGCGAGGGTTCGGGCATCTCCGACTTTGCCGGCGCTCGCGAGCGTCGCGACGAGCTCCTCGATAACGGGTCGCTTCTTGCGCGCGGAGAGCTCGAGTACGACGCAGCTCGGGTCGAGCATTTTCGAGAACGATGCGGTCACGCTACTCCTCCTGTCCCACCAGTCCGGCGGCGTGATCCACCGGTATCGTGAAGAAAATACCCGTCCCCGGGGCGGAGAGTCCGCCGCAGACGTCATCGAGCAGCTGCTCGAGACCGGGAATGAGCTCCTCGTCACGAACGACCGACAGTATCGTTTTGTTATAGGGCTTGTTGCCCTTCATGAACTCTTTGAAATCCGCGAACAGCGGCACCTCATAGGTGAGGAAGCGCCCCATTCCCTCGGAGTCGAGAATGGTAGCGCCCTCGATTCCCGCCTCCACGTAGGCTTCGAGTACCTGCTCGAGAAGATCCTCTTTGTTCAGCACGAACACGACGAGTTTCATGGTCTGTTGCCGGGCATTATAGCGCGGGGCGCCCGTGGGGAAAACAGGAATCTGCCGGAAATGTGAAACGCCCCCGATGTAACGGGGGCGCTTCGGCTGTTACGTGTCTGCGAAGAGCCGCGTGCCGCGGGGCACGGCGGTCAGCGTCGCCAGATATCGTCGTTGCCCCGCCTGTCGTCTATCATACGTACGACACGGCGGACAAAGGTGTCGAGCTGCGGCTTGAAGAAATAGCCGAGTGCGACGCCGATAATCAGCGGAAAGAGAAATCCCATCAGCTTCCCTCCTTCTTGATTTCGACCGTTACGCGCTCTCCTTCGGCAACGTCTTCCTTGGGCGGAACGGTTACCTTGAGCACGCCGTTTCGAAACACCGCGTCGGCCTTGTCACGGTCGAACTTGTCCTCGGGGACGTAGTACTTCTGATCCTTGATGTCCTTGAACTTCAACCGGCGCTTGAGGTAGTGCACGTCGTCCTGTTCCTCTTCTGCCGGAACCGTCGCGCTGAGGTACATGTAGTCTCCGCGGAACTCGAGCTTGATGTTCTCCTCGTCGAATCCCGCGAGTGCGAACTCGAAGACGATGGTCTTGTTGTCCGTCATGTAGATGTTCGCGGGCGGGTAGGAATAGAAGGGATAGAAGTCATGGCGCGCGTCCCAGTTGAACCCGCGCTCGCCGGGCTGATAGCCCATGCGCTCTTCGAATACGTCTTTGAGATTCTCCGCGGCGGAGAAGATCTCATCCATCATGCGACCGAGATCCACGAATTCCTTCTGTTTCATGGAATGCTCCTGTGGCTGCCCCGACGTCGTGCGTCCGGGGTCGTGATATACGGTCCCTCTACGAGGCGACCCGAGGGCGTCTGGTACGCAAACCGTCCCTCGCGGATAATATGCGCAGATATCGCGGAAGTGTCGAGCACAAACTTTGCGACGCGGCGGGCGTTTGCCCAACGGCCCCCGGAGTGCTACACTCCCCGGGTGCCGCCCGCGCGCGCCGCAGCGGCGCGACCTCGCGGCGCTGCGCGACGCCGTACCGCGGCTTCAAGTGAAAGGACCGGTCCGTGCCCATACGTGTACTGTTCGTCGGAGAAATCGTCGGAAAAGCAGGGCTCTACTGCATAAAGAACCTCCTGCCCAAGCTCCGTACCACCTATGACCTCGACTTCGTCGTGGCAAACGGGGACGGCGTGACCGGTGGCTTCGGTATCGGCAAGAATCACTCCATATATCTGCGAAAACTCGGCGTCGACTGCATCACCGGCGGCGATCAGATCTACTTCAAGAAAGACATGGTGACCCACATCGACACCGCTCCCTACATCCTGCGGGCCGCGAACTTCCCGCAGGGGAACCCGGGCCGCGGGTGGCGGCATTACGCAGCCGGTGAGCGGCGGATTGCGGTCATCAGCGTGCTCGGCCAGTCCGGATTCACCAAGCTTCACCTCGCCAACCCCTTCCTCTTCCTCCCGGACCTGATTGCGCGGGCCAAGAAGGACACCGACATCGTCCTCGTGGATTTCCACGCCGCCACGACCGCGGAGAAGTGCAGTATGATGTTCATGATCGATGGCACGGTCTCGGCGCTCATCGGTACGGGGCAACGCGCACTGACGGCCGACGCCGGGTTGCAGCCCAAGGGGACGGCGGTTATCTGTGACGCGGGCCGCACCGGCAGCCTCGACAGCGTGGCCGGGCTCGACCCGGCGGTCGAAATCCAGCAGTATCTGACGCAGATTCCCGAGCGGTCCTCAGAGGCCTGGGGGCGGCTCGAGCTTCAGGGTGTGCTTCTGGAAATCGAGGATTCGGGAGCGGCGAAGTCGATACGGACCATTCGCGTTCCCTGTGAGGAAGGTCAGAATGATCGAGAAAGCGAGAGTCATTAGCATAGACGGCGACCGCGTCACCCTCGCGTGCGCCGACGGGGATACCTGCAAAGCCTGTTCGTCATCATTCTGCAGCACGAAACAGCGCCGGTTCAGCGCCGAGAATACCAATCACATAGAGCTCAGCCCGAATGACGAGGTGGAGGTGTTCGTTCATCCGGGGAAGGCGATTCTCGCGGGCTTTATGGTGCTGATCCTGCCGCTGCTGCTCTTCATTCTCGGGTTCGACCTGGCGGGGCGGCTTCTCGGGATCGCCTCCGAGGCAGGTCGGGCGGGTGTTGGCGCAGTGTCGCTTGCGGTGGGATTTGCGGGCGTGTATCTCTACAATCGCGGTCGCGGGGGGCAGTCCATGCCCTCGGTCCTGCGACGCGTGGCAGGTGACGCCCCGAACTGACGCAGGGGGTGCCGGGGCGACGCCATGGAGTATGCGCGCCGCGGGCTACGCGTACGTCGCCCGCGCAGCCTCCGAGATGGCGCCGGCGATCTCGTGCAGCGCAACCTGTTTTCTGACGTACCCGAGCTCGTAGGCGACCTTGGGCATTCCATACACAACGCTGCTTGCCTCATCCTGCCCGATGGTCATCCCGCCGCGCTCGTAGAGCTTCGCGAGGCCGGCCGACCCGTCGCGTCCCATGCCGGTCATGATGACGGCTACCGCATGATTGCCGTAGACTTCGGCGACGGTCTCGAAGAGAACGTCCGCTGAGGGGCGATGGCCGTTGCGCGGATCGTCCTGGGTGACGCGCAGCGCAACCGCATCGGAATGACGTACGACGCCGAGATGATAGTTCCCCGGTGCGATAATCACGTTGCCCGGGCGAACCGCCATCCCATCCTCCGCCTCGCGCACGGTGAGCGCACAGACCCGATCGAGGCTGCGGGCGAACTCCGCGGTGAATCCGGCGGGCATGTGCTGCACGACGAGCACCGGAACGGGGAGATCCGCGTCGAGCTCGGCGAAGACCTTCCGCAGGGCGTTCGGGCCGCCGGTGGATATGCCGATGGCCACGACCTCCGGTCTGCCCGGCTCGACGAGGGGTTTGACCCGCGCCGGGGCCTCGGGAACGGTCGGTGCCGCCGGCGCCGGCTTTGCCGGACGTGCCTGGGCCGGCGGACGGGCATGTGGCTCCACCGTGGGCGGCGCCGTTCCTTCGGGTCGGTCGAGGGTGCGCAGTCCTTTGCGGTTTCGGTGCTGCCGTCCGTATGCGCGAACGAGCTCCACCACCTGGGCCTCGACGCGCACGATATCGCGGGATACCGACCCCGACGGTTTCGTCACGAAGTCCGCGGCACCGAGGGCGAGCGCATCCATGGTAATGCGGGCTCCCTTCCGCGCCACGGAAGAAAGGACAACGACGGGGACGTCGATCGATCGTTTGCGCCGTTCCTGGAGAAACTCGATCCCGTTCATGACCGGCATCTCGATGTCGAGCACGACAACGTCCGGGTCGAGGCGCTCGATCTTCTGCAGCGCGAACTCGCCGTTCATCGCCGTCCCGACGACCTGAACATCGCCGGCGGCCTCGAGCATTTTGCTTACCAGGTTTCGCATGAGAGCCGAGTCGTCGACGACGAGCGCCCTGATTTTCTCGGTGGATTGCGACATATCGGTTACACCAGTTTCTTTCGATATACGGAGGCCCAGTCCGTTCGGTAGAATTCGAACTGCGTGTTCATGCCGAACAGTGACTCCGAGTGGCCGATGAACAGGTACGAGTACCGACCCATCGTGTCCCAGAACCGCTGCACCGCATTGCGCTGAGCGGTCTCGTCGAAGTAGATGAGCACGTTTCGGCAGAACACCACGTCGAGGTCGCGGAGCCCGCTGTCGTGTTTGAGATTGTGGTAATCGAAGGTCACCATGTCCATGATGTCCTGGTTGATCTGGTAGCCCGACGGCTTCTTCGTGAAATACTTCTTGAGATACTTCTCCGGCACGTGCTCCACGCGGTTCTCGGGGTACAACCCCTGCCTGCCGACCATGAGCGACTTGAGGCTGATGTCGGACGCGGTTATGCCGACCTTGATGGTCGGCGGCACCAGCTCGCGGGCGACCATGGCCATCGTGTAGGGCTCCTCGCCGGTCGAGCAGCCGGCGCTCCACATGCGCAGGCTCTGCCCGCCCGTGCGGCGTTTCTGCTCGATGAGGTCGGGGAGGATGGCATACTCGAAGGCCTGTATGTGCGCCGTATTGCGGAAGAAGCGCGTGAGATTCGTGGTGACGGTGTCGAGGAGGACCCTGAGCTCCTCGGGCTCGCGTTTGATGCGGCGGTAATACTCGCTGAGGTTGTCGCTACCTGAGGACCGCAGCCGCTCCCGCAGGCGGCTCTCGAGAATGGACCGGTTCGAGGTGGTGAAGTTGATCCCGCTTGCCTCGTAGATCAGATCGCGAAATTGGGTGAATTCTTCGTCGCTTATGTTCCCCACCATAGCCGGAGTGCCACCGAGTGTAGGTTTCCGCTGCAGGGGTGTCAACATGCGCATCCTGGACCTGAGATCCGCCTACGGACGTGATAGATTCTGCTCTTAAGCATGTGGACGGAACGAGCAATGGAAACGGGCTTGAATGAGGTCGCGATTGCCGCCATAGGTGTGGACCGATTCTCCGGCGACCAGCGGGTGTTTCTGGTGGACGGCACGAGCGAAACGGGTATCTCCATACCGCTGACGGCGGGACAGGCCTCCGAGTTACTCCTGCGGCTGGAGCAGGGTGGCACGGTGGAACAGTCTCCCTATGCAACCGTCGTTGCGCTGTTGCGTGATAACGGGCTGACTCCGCTGCGGGTCGTCGTTTCCCCGCTGGAGAAGCAGGCCTCGCTTCTCTACCACGACGGGGTGGAGGAACGCCATCTCGATGTGAGCTGCGGCGAGGGAACCGTCCTTGCCGCCTACCTCGACCTTCCGGTCATGGTCGACCGGCGCCTCCTCGCCGATCTCGAGCCGGAGCTCGTATCCCGTCGCCGCCGCATGGACGTGCTGTACTTCAGCAGGGTATAATACAGGCCCATGAACAAGTACATCTTTGTCACGGGCGGCGTGTGTTCGAGCCTTGGCAAAGGCGTTGCGGCGGCTTCCCTCGGAAGTCTGCTCGAGTGTCGTGGCCTCTCTGTCCGAATGGTCAAAATCGACCCTTACATCAACGTCGATGCGGGGACCATGAGTCCCTATCAGCACGGGGAAGTCTACGTCACCGACGACGGCGCCGAAACCGATCTCGATCTCGGCAACTATGCCAGATTCACACAGTCTCCGATCATGCGGGCCTCCTCGATCACAACGGGCCAGATCTATCAGGAGGTCATACAGCGCGAGCGCGAGGGCCGTTACCTCGGCCGCACCGTGCAGGTGATCCCCCATATAACGGATCGCATCAAGCAGCGAATTTTCGCCGTGGGCGAGTCTGCCGAGGTGGACGTGACCATCGTGGAAGTCGGCGGTACGGTCGGCGACATCGAGTCGGTGCCCTACCTCGAGGCGGCGCGGCAGATGACCCGCGAGCTCGGGCACGAGAACGTGATGACCGTGCACCTCACCCTCATACCCGAGGTTGCGGGAAACGAGCTCAAGACCAAGCCCACGCAGCACTCGGTGAAGGAGCTTCGCGAGATCGGCCTGCAGCCCGATGTGCTGCTCTGCCGCGCCCCCGTGGCGCTCACCGACGACCTCCGGCGCAAGATATCGGTCTTCACGAACGTGGAGGAGGAGGCAGTCGTCTCCGCCTACGACATCAAGACCACCATCTACGACATTCCGCTGTCTTTCTATCGCCAGCAGCTCGACGAGATCGTGCTGCGCAAGCTCCACATGCCGCTGCACGAAACCGACCTCGGCGCCTGGGAGCACGTTTCCCGCGCCTTCCGTCACGCGGAGCACACCGTGCGCATCGGGTTCGTGGGCAAGTACATCGACCTCAACGACGCTTACAAGTCGGTGGATGAGGCGCTCTTCCACGGCGGCATCGCCAACGGAGTGCGCGTGGAACTCGTGAAGATCGACTCCGAGGAGCTCGAGGGCGAGACGGACCTCGATCGGATTTTCGATGACATCGACGGCATTCTTGTTCCCGGCGGATTCGGCAGCCGCGGCGTACAGGGCATGATCAATACCGCCCGCTGGGCGCGGGAGAACAACGTCCCCTATTTCGGGATCTGCCTCGGCATGCAGGTGATGGTCATCGAGTACGCGCGCAACGTCATGGGCATGCCCGAGGCCGACAGCACCGAGTTCACGCCGGAGACCTCCGATCCGGTGGTGAGCCTGCTCGAGGAGCAGGTGAACGTGAAGAACTACGGCGGCACCATGCGCCTCGGAGCCAACGACACGCTGCTCTACGAGGGCTACAAGATCCGCGAGATATACGGGCGCGAGACCATCCGTGAGCGCCACCGCCACCGCTACGAGGTGTCCAATCTCTACCGCGAGCGCCTTCACGAGGCGGGGCTGCATGTGGCAGGCGTCACACCCGACGCGGAGCTCGTGGAATCGGTGCAGTGGCGCGGGCACACTTGGGGGATCGGCGTACAGTACCATCCGGAGTTCCGGTCCAAACCGGTCGCCGCCCATCCGCTGTTTCAGAGCTTCATCGCGGCGAGCTACGTCCGCGAGCGTGCCCGCAGCGCCCGCACGCACGTCGACGTACCGGCCGGATGAAACCGCGGGCGGGCTGCGGGGTGCGGGCGCACGCCGCAGCGGCGGCGATGGCACGCGCGGGCGTAGTCGCGGCGGCGGTGATGCTGGCGCTCGGCGCCTGCAGCCTCGACTACGAGCAGCTCGAGGTGGCCGAGGAGCGCGACGAGGGGGTGCCCGAGACGATCGTGACCGACGCACGGTTCACCGTCGTCAGGACCGCAGCCCGCAGCTTCCGCATCACCGCCGAACGAGCGGAGACCTACCCCGAGCGACAGGAGCAGATTCTCCTCGGGCTGCAGTTCGAAGAGCTCGGCGCCGACGGCGAGGTGATTACGAGCGGCTCGGCCGATCGCGCCGTGCACGACAGCGAGACGGACGATGTGACGATGAGCGGCAATATCTCGTTCTACTCCAAAGAATACGAAGCACGCGTGACCACGGGATACCTCAGCTGGAACAACGAGGAGAAGCTGCTGCGCGGTCGAAACGACGAGACGGTGCGCCTCGAGCTCGACTCCGGCAGTGTGGTGGAGGGGACCGGGTTCGAGGCGGACATGCGCCGCAGCATCGCGCGGTTCGCCGAGTCGGTGCGGGGAGTGATCGAGACCGATGACGAGTAGGATCTCGGCCCGCCCCGGCGCCGCCGCCGCGGCTGCCGCCGCCGTCTTCGCGGCGCTTCTGTTGATGGTTGCTCCCGCCGTCGCGGCCGAGCGCTTCGAGTTCGCCGGCGACTCCACGCGCATCGTCTTTGCCGAGGGGCGCGAGCGGACGCTGCTCTCGGGAAACGCGCGTGTCACCTCCGATACCATGGAGATCCGCGCGGACGAAATCGAGATCTACGGGGAGGACTTCCGCTACGCCCTGTGCACCGGCAACGTTCGCGCCTCCGATGAAGAGCGTGGCATTCGCATCGAGAGCGCCGAGCTGTTCTTCGACCGCGAGGAGGAAGTGCTGCGCGCCGAAGGCGACGCCGTCCTCGAGGACATCGAGAACGAGCTCGTCGTGCGCGGCGGGGTGCTGGAGAGCAGGCAGCAGGAGGAGCTGACCATCGCCCAGATACAGGTTCGCATCTTCGGAGATGAGCTCACCGCGCGGGGTGAGTACGCGCGCTATCGCCGTGACGATCAGGTCCTCGAGCTTTCCGGCCTGCCGGTCGTGTTCTGGCAGGGCGATGAGTACCGCGCCTCGCGCATCATCGTGAACACCGAGACCGAGGAGATCAGCCTCGAGGGCGACGTGCGGGGCTCCATCACGCCTGCCGACGAGGAGGCCGGCGATGAGTGACGAAGGTCAGATGAGCGGGCCCTCGAGTCCGCCCGCCGGCGACGGATCCGCCGCAGAACCCTCGCTTCGCGTGGAGGGGCTGACCAAGCAGTACGGCCGCCGGATCGTGGTGAACGACGTCGCATTCTCCATGCACCGGGGCGAGGTGGTGGGCTTTCTCGGACCCAACGGTGCCGGCAAGACCACCTGCTTCTACATGATCGTGGGCTTCATCACACCACAGCGGGGTCGCATCTATCTCGATGAGCACGACATTACCGATCTGCCCATGTATCGTCGCGCGCGCCTGGGAATCTCCTACCTGCCGCAGGAGCCCTCGGTGTTTCGCAAGCTCACCGTCGAGCAGAACATCTGGGCGATTCTGGAAACCCGCGGCGACCTCAGCCGTGAGGAAAAGCATGCGCGACTCGATGAGCTCCTCAGCGAGCTCGGTATCGAGGAGAACCGCCGGCAGAAGGCCTACACCCTCTCCGGGGGCGAGCGCCGGCGCACCGAAATCGCGCGGTCACTGGCCATCGAGCCGAAGTTCCTCCTTCTCGACGAGCCCTTCGCCGGGATCGACCCCATCGCGGTCTACGAGATCAAGACCATCGTACAGAGCCTCTCCGCCAAGGGGATCGGCGTGCTGGTCACCGATCACAACGTTCGCGACACCCTCGAGATCACCAACCGCTCCTACATCATCAAGGACGGGGAGATCGTGGTTGCCGGAAGTCGTGACGAGGTGATGCGGAACGAGATCGCCCGGAAGGTCTATCTCGGCGACAGCTTCACCATGTAGCAACGTTGACAAACACATACGGCTGATTCAATATTGAATCGGACCCCTGCCATGGTCGATTGCAGGCAGGGGGGAGGTAATCGTGCAAGTTCAGAGACCGGTCCTGGTGCAGCAGCAGAAGCTGAGGATGAACCCTCAGCTCTACCAGAGCATCCAGTTGATGGCACTTCCCATCCAGGACCTCAGATTCAAGATACAGCAGGAGATCGAACAGAACCCTGCCCTCGAAGTCGAAGAAGAGCGCTCCACGGTGTCTCTCGAAGAGGTGGCCGGTACGCCCGCGGAGGATTACGACTACTTCGAGAACTCCTCGGATCCCGGCTACACCACGAGAAGCTACGACACCGAGGCCTCCGACTCAAAGCAGCAGTTCATGGAGGGAGCGCTCTCACGGCCGGAGTCCCTGCAGGAACACCTGCTGTGGCAACTTCGGCTGCAGCCCCTCTCGGAGGGCGAGTTTGAGCTCGGCGAGTTGCTCATCCACAACGTCGATGAGAACGGCTTCCACATCGAGGATCCCCAGAGTCTCGTGCCGGAATCCCGCCACGAGGTGCTCTCGCGCATGGCGCAGATGATTCAGACCTTCGAGCCGGTGGGCACCTGTGTCGCCGACTATCGGGAGTCGCTTCTGGTGCAGGCGCGCCTGCGCGACGACATGCCCGAGGGAACCGACACCATCATCACGGAGCATTTCGACCTGCTCGAGCGGGAGAAATACCGGGAAATCGCCCGTAAGATGAAGATCACCGAGGAGCAGGTTCTCGAGGCCCTGGAGTTCATCCGCACGCTGACGCCCTTTCCCGGGCGCAAGTACTCCACCGAGTCTCCGCGCTACGTCATCCCGGATCTGCTCGTCACCATCAAGGAAGGTCAGTTCGTCATCGTCCTCAACGACGAGGAGATCCCGGTGCTCGGCATCAACCCGTTCTTCGAGAAGATGAACAACTCGGGCACCGAGCAGAAGGACGTGAATCGCTTCGTGAAGTCCTCGGTGAAGGATGCGCGGTGGTTCATACACAGCATCCAGCAACGGAATCAGACGCTGCTGAAGGTGGCGCGGGCCATCGTCGAGTTTCAGCGCGACTTCTTTCTGCGCGGCCCCAAGTATCTCGTTCCCCTGACGCTGAAGGATATCGCCACCACGGTGGACGTGCACGAGGCGACGGTTTCCCGCATCACGACATCCAAGCATGTGCAGACCGAATGGGGTATCTTTGAATTGAAGTACTTCTTCTCGAACTCGATTTCGGGGGCGGGCTCGAAAGGGTCACGCTATTCGAAGTCGGCCGTGAAAGAGAGGATCCGCGAGATCCTCGAGGAGGACAAGAGCGGCGAGAAGCATCTGTCGGATCAGCGGATCGCCGACCTGCTGAAACAGCGCGGTATCAGCATCGCGCGCAGAACGGTTGCCAAGTATCGAAAAGAGCTGGATATCAGCTCCTCGTACGATCGATAGGACCCGAACACACTGCAAGAGGAGGATGAGCATGCTTCTGGATTACGAAGCGGTACACTTCGACCTTCACGACGACACCAAGGACTGGATCGAGGAGCGAATGGAGAAGATCGACTTCGCGAAGGACCTCATTGTCGACCTGAAGTTCACGCTGACGAAGGAGAAGAACCGGTACTTCCTCGAAGCAAAGATTCACTTTCGCTGGGGCAAATCCCACGTCATCAAAGAGAAGTCCTACGATCTGCATGAGGGGCTGAACTCCCTGCTCGACAGCGTCGAGATGAAAATCAAAAAGGAGAAGGAGAAGGTCAAAGAGCACTAGCTCCGCGTATGAAGAAGTTCACGGTCCTCGATCTCCTCGACCTCGATCTGAAGGAGCATAATGCCCTCGACCTGCAGTGCATCGGCGGCCGACCCGGTCTCACGCGGGAGATCCGTGTGCCGGATCTCAACCGACCCGGGCTCGCGCTGAACGGCTTCTTCGAGAACTTCGGAAGCGAGCGCATCCAGATCTTCGGGCGGGGCGAAACCGCCTTCCTGCGTAAACTCGAAGCCGAGGGCAGCACCGACGTCCTCCATCGGTTCTTCGAGTGGGACGTGCCGTGCGCGGTATTCACCCACGGGCTGGATCCGACGCCGGAGTTCGCCCGCATAGCCGAGGAGTCACAGTGCCCCGTCCTCCAGACGGACCTTCCATCGAGCGACTTCTCCTCCCGCATTCTTCGTGCGCTCGGCAACGTCTTTGCGGCCCACGAGACCGTCCACGGTGTGCTGGTGGAGGTGTTCGGCATCGGCGTGCTCATTCTCGGCGACAGCGGGGTTGGCAAGAGCGAGGCCGCCCTCGAGCTCGTGGAGCGGGGTCACCGGCTGGTAGCAGACGACGCGGTGGAGATCCGCTGTGTGTCCGGAAACGTCCTGCTCGCCCAGGGCGCCAACCGCGCTCTCGGCCATCACATGGAAATCCGCGGACTCGGGATCATCAACATAACCCACCTCTTCGGAGTCGGCGCCATCCGCGACACCAAGCAGGTGCAGCTCGTCGTGGAGCTCGAGTTGTGGGATTCCGACAAGGTCTACGACCGCATCGGTGCCGAGGAGCGGACCAAGGAGATACTCGGCGTCAAGGTTCCCTACTTGCAAATACCGGTGAAACCGGGTAGAAACATCCCGATTATCATCGAGACGGGAGCCATGAACGAGAGACTGAAGAAAATGGGCTACTACTCGGCCCGCGAGTTCAATCAGAGCGTGCTGAAATGGCTGGAACGTGAAAATGCCCGAAGTGCATATCTCCGCTCGCGCAACCCGGCTCCCGATGCACACGGCGGCAGTGACTGAACTCATGACCGAGCGTGAGATTACCATCAAGAACAGAGCAGGCATCCACGCGCGCCCCGCGGCACTCATCGTGCAGACCGCGGGGCAGTACGATTCGGACATCTATTTCAAGAAGGAATCCGAGGAGATCAGCGCAAAGTCCATCATGGGGATCATCACGCTGGGAGCCGGTTACAACAGCGTGCTCAAGATCGTCGCCGACGGGCCCGACGAGGAGGAAGCTGTCGATGCCCTGGCGAGCCTGTTCGAAAATCGCTTCGAGGAAGAGTAAGCTCGCAGCCCTTCTTGTTATCATCCTTATCCTCCCCGCCACGCCGGCCGCAGCCGAGGATCTCGGAATCGAGGCGCGGCACACCGCACCGAATACCCTGAGTATACGGGTAACCAGAGCCCCGACTGATCGCATCGCCGCGACCCTGGAGTCCGGGCTTCGTGCCGAGCTCGACCTGATTCTGCGCGTGTTCGAGCCGGTCGAAGGGATCGCCGGGCTTCTCGGAGATCGCCTGGTTGCCGAGCATCGCATCGCGACCGAGGCGCGCATCGATCCCTTCGCCGACGGCTATCGGCTGAGCACGCGCCGGCCCGGCGACGGCGTTGCCGGCGCAGGGTCGGGCGGCGGCGGTCCCGACACACGTGTCTTCTCCCGGATCGACGATGCGGTGACCGAGCTCCTGACCCTGCGCGAGGTGTCCGTGCCGTCGGAGGCCCGACGGGCCACGTCGGGTACGGGAACCGGAAGCGTCGCCCCCGAGAGCCCCGGCCGCTACGTGCTCGCGCAGGCCCGCCTGCGCCCGCTGCGCCTTGTCGAGCGGCTTCGCATCATCGCGCTTGCGACGCCGCGCTACACCCTTCGGAGTGCCTGGGTTCGCATACGCGATCCGGAGGCCGCGCGATGAAACGACACGCACGGGCAACGGCGAGCCGCAGCACCCTCATCGGCGTCGCGCTGCTTTACCTCCTGCTCATGGGCCTCGTGCTGCTGTTTTCCCGCCAGGTCCTGCTCGAGGTCTCCTTCGCGGGCTCCACCTCGCGTCGGCTCCTGTTCGCACTTGCGGCCTTCGTCCCCCTCTTTCTGCTTGCGATGATCGCGGCGAATGTGGTGCGGGTACTGCGGGAGCGTTTCCGCGGCCGACCGGGCACCCGGTTCAAGTTGCGCCTCATCCTCTTCTTCATGGTGGTCATCGTTCTCGCCTCGGTACCGCAGGCGCTCCTCTCGGTCAACGTGATCAACGCCAGCATGCGGGCTCTCTTCGATACGGGTACCGAGCGCGCCCTGCGCGGCGGGCTCGATGTGGCGCTTCAATTCTACGACGAGCGGGTGGAGGGGCTGCGCGAGTTCGTCCGGGGGGAGGAGTTCGACGAGTTCACGGCCGGCGTGGTCGAGGATCCCGCTACGACGTGGGAACGCATTCGGCGCGTCTACCCGACGATCGACGGGTTTCAGGTCTTCAGTCCGCAGTTCGAGGAGCTCTACGCCGCCGGTGATGAGTCGATCAGGCTCAGCTCCGGGCAGGCGGAGGCGGCGGGGGAGGGCTTCGTTGCGCGCGAGTCCACCGCCCGGGCGTCGTTTCTGCGTGTGCGCCGCAGCGTCACGGTGGAAGGTGAACGCTACGCCCTCGTCCTCGCGATGTCCCTGCCGCCGGGCTTCGACGAAACCGCTCGCAGCCTCACCGAGGCGCTCGAGAGCTACACGCAGCTCGAGCTCTTCCAGACGGAGTTTCGTCTCGCATACGCGGGGATCTACGTGTTCTTTGCGCTGCCGCTGCTGTTGCTGGCCATCCTCGCGGCCTTCTATCTCTCCGATGAGATCATGCGGCCGATCGAGAACCTCGAACAGGCGATAGCGCGGGTTGCCGAGGGCGACTACTCGTTTCGGGTCCTCAGTCGCACCCGCGATGACCTCAGCGTGCTCTCGCGCAGCTTCAATCAGATGGTTGCCGAGCTCGAGCGGTCGCGATCCAAACTCATTCAGACGGAGAAAGTGGCCGCGTGGCAGGAGATCGCCCAGCGGCTCGCCCACGAAATCAAGAACCCCCTCACGCCCATTCAGCTCAGTGCGGAGCGGATGCTGCGCAAGCACCGCAACGGCGCGCCCGACTTCGACGAGGTCTTCGACGCCTCGGTGCGCTCCATCATTCGCGAGGTCGAGGGGCTCAATCACCTGCTGACCGAGTTCCGGAACTTCACGCGGCTGCCGGAGCCCGACCTCGAGCAGGTTCCTCTGCGCGAGCTGGTCGAGGAGGCGGCGACGACCTACGTGGAGCATGCGGCCACGGAGATACACCTCGATGACATAGATGCGGAGTTCATCGTGCAGGCCGACCGGGAGCAGATACGACAGGTATTCTCCAACCTGTTCTCCAACGCGGTCGAAGCCATGGACGGCGGCGGGGAGATCCGGGTTCGCGCCGACCTTGTCAAGCGCGGCAATAGCTACTACGCTCGAGTACAGGTACGGGACTCCGGCCCCGGAATCGACGCAGCGGACCATGGGAAGGTCTTCAACCCGTACTTCACGACCAAGCCCGACGGAACGGGCCTGGGACTTGCCATCGTCGAGCGTATCGTGTTCGACCACGGCGGGCAGATCTGGTTCGAGACCGAGCCCGGACTGGGCACGACGTTTTTCATCGACATTCCGCAGGGCGGTTCCAATGAGCACGATACTGGTAGTGGATGACGAGGAGGGGATCCGCGAGGTACTCTCCGCTATTCTTCAGGACGAGGGCTACGCGGTCCGTGTTGCCGCCGACGGCATCGAGGGGCTCGCCATCATGGACTCGGAGTCCGTCGATCTCGTGCTGCTCGATGTCTGGCTGCCGAATATGGGCGGTGTCGATGTCCTCAAGAAGATCAAGGAAGACAGCCCCGAGATTCCGGTCATCATCATCTCCGGCCACGGCAGTATCGACATTGCGGTCAAGGCGGTGAAACTCGGTGCCTTCGACTTCCTGGAGAAGCCGCTGAGCCTCGAGCGTGTGACCACCGCGGTCAAGAACGCGCTCGAGCTCGAGAAGCTCCGCCGGGAGAACCGGGCGCTTCGCAGTACCATCGAGCGACGCGACGAGCTCCTCGGCGAGAGCGAGGCGCTGCAGCGCATTCGCGGTGTCATCGAGCAGGCCGGGAACACGGGCTCCCGCATCCTGATCACCGGCGAGAACGGCACCGGAAAGGAGCTCGTTGCGCGTGCCATTCACCGTCGAAGCGATCGGGCGAACTACCCCTTCGTAGAGGTGAACTGCGCCGCCATTCCCGACACGCTCATCGAGAGCGAGCTCTTCGGTCACGAAAAGGGCGCATTCACCCACGCGGTGAGCCGGCGCCGGGGCAAATTCGAAATGGCCGACGGAGGCACCATCTTCCTCGACGAGGTGGCCGACATGTCCCTCAGTGCCCAGGCCAAGGTGCTGCGGGTCATTCAGGAGATGCGCTTCGAGCGGGTCGGCGGCGAGGAGTCGATCGAGGTCGACGTGCGGGTCATCGCGGCGACGAATCGCGACATTCAGACCGAGATCGCCGCCGGGAACTTCCGCGAAGACCTCTACTTCCGACTGAACGTCATTCCCATCCAGGTGCCGCCGCTGCGCGAGCGCCCGGAGGACCTGATGCCGCTCGCGAATCACTTCCTCGACGAGTTCGATCCCACCGACGGCGAGCGGCCGAAGCGCATCAGCGAGGAAGGGATGGAGCTGCTGCGAAGTTACGATTGGCCGGGCAACGTCAGGGAATTGAAAAACTTCATCGAGCGCATTACGATTATGAGCGATACGGATGTCGTCGGTCCCGACACCATCCGCGAGCACCTCGGAGAAGTGAGGACCGCGCCGGAGTCGGGCGAGCTCTCCGAGTACGACGGCATGGGGCTCGGCGAGGCGCGTGACAGGTTCGAGCGGAAGTATATCGTGCAGAAGCTCGAAGAGAACGGCTATAACATCTCCAGGACTGCGCAGGCGCTGGGTGTGTATCCGAGCAATCTGCACGGCAAAATAAAGAAGTTCGGAATCGAGATGCACAAATGAACGGGATAACAGAGCGTCAGCAGGAAGTTCTGAGCTTCATCAAGGGCTTCGTCTCTCGCCACAAATACCCGCCCACCATTCGTGAGATCTCCGCAAACTTCGGCATTTCGGTCAAAGGCGCCTACGATCATGTGAAGGCGCTCAAGCGAAAGCAATACATCGCCCTCAACACCAACAGATCCCGCACCATAGAAGTGCTCGAGTCCGACGAGCCCGCCGGCGACGAGTTCGTCTCGGTACCCCTCCTCGGGCGTGTCGCGGCGGGACGGCCTCTGTTCGCCGAGGAGAACCACGACGGTGAAATCAAACTGCCGCGCGATTTTCTCGGAAAGAAGCAGTACTTCGCCCTGCAGATCAGCGGTGACAGTATGGAGGGCGCCGGGATATTCAGCGGGGACATCGGAATCTTTGCCCACCAGAGCGTGGCGGACAACGGAGAAATCGTCGTTGCGATGGTGGACGAGGCGGTGACGCTGAAACGCTTCTACAAAGAGAAGAATCGCGTGCGTCTCGATGCCGAAAACCCGGCCTATAACTCGATCTACACCCAGAACGTGCGCCTGCTCGGCAAGCTCGTTCATCTGATTCGAAGCTATGAGTAACGGCCGCGCGTATCTTCTTCTCGGCCCCGAGCAGGGGGAGAAGGCTCGAGAGGTTCAGCGTATCCGCGAGCTGGCCGCCAAACAGGCGGCCGGGACCGAGGTGGAGGAGCATCGCTTCTACGCCTTCGAGACGCCCGTGCAGGAGGCGCTCTCGCTGCTTCGAAGCGGCAGCCTGTTTGCCGGGCACACCCTCGTCATCATTCACGGCGTGGAGCAGATAAAGCGCAAGGAGGATCTCGACCTCCTTGAAAGCTATCTCGATCATCCCTCCGACAGCGGCACGCTCGTGCTGGTGAGCGATGAGTTTCGCATCAAGGATCCGCGCTCGCGGAAGGACTGGACCAAACGGATTCCGGAGGACAACCGAAAGATCTTCTGGGAGATGTTCGAGAATCAGAAGCGGGACTGGCTCAACACCTTTTTCCGGCGTCAGCGCGTCGACGTGGACGAGGACGCCGTCGAGCTCATTCTCGAGCTCGTGGACAACAATACCCTGGACCTCAAGCGTGCCGCGGGCCGTCTCGCCCTCTTTATTGGCGAGAACGGCCGACTCACCGCCGACGAGGTGGAAACCTACCTCTACCACAGCAAGGAAGAGAACGTCTTCACCCTCTTTCGGGCCATCGCCGATCGGGATCTCGAGGGATCGCTCGAGCTTCTGCGAAAGCTCCTGCTCTCGAGCGACAACTCGCCGCAGTCGATCCTGGCCGGCCTGCTGTGGCAGCTTCGAAAGCTCCACTCCCTCGCGACGCTCACCGACCGCAACTACTCCGCCGACGAGGCCTTCCGGACGCTGAACATTCGCGGCAAGCGCAACCAGCGCCTCTACTCGGCTGCCCTCTCGGCGTACTCGGCGGAGGCAATCGAGCGCATCCTCGTGCGGGCCACCGACACTGATGCCGACCTCCGCGCCCATCCCGCGCGCGCGCATGAGCTTCTGCTCGACCGGCTGGTGTACGCCGTCGTGGTTGCGGACGGCCGCGTGGTGGAAGCCGGCGGGGTCGCGGCCGACTGAGCGCGGCCGGCGGCAACACGGCCGGCCGGCGGGAGCGCGGCCCGCGGGAGCGAACGCCCCCGGGCTACTCGTTGCCCGTGATCGCCCGCACGACCTCTTTCGCCTTCTCCTCGGGAATGCCCACCGTCTTCGCGATGATATCCGGCGGCGTCTCCGCCACCGCCTCGAGTGAGCCGAAGGCCTGCATGATCCGCCGGCCGCGTTTCTCGCCGATGCCCGGCACCGATTGCAGCGTTTCGAGGGAGAGTGTCTTCTGCTGCAGGCGGGAGCGGAACGTGGTGGCGAAGCGATGTGCCTCGTCGCGGACCGCCTGCAGTACCCGCAGGGGCGCCGAGCCCTCGGGAAGCACGACGGGCTCCGAGCTCTCGCGGGTAAAGATTTCCTCGTTGCGCTTGGCGAGACCGATCACGGTGATGTCGCCGAGCCCGAGGGAGTCGAGGATCCCGACGGCCGCGCTGACCTGCCCTTTGCCACCGTCCACGAGAATGAGGTCGGGGCGGGGCAGCTTTTCGTTGAGCACGCGTGTGTAGCGCCGGGCGATGACCTCCCGCATGGCTTCGAAGTCGTCGATGTTCCCCTCGAGGTGCTTCACGTGGAACTTGCGGTACTGGGACTTGTCCGGGACACCGTTTGCGAAGGACACCATGGAGGCGACGGGATACTTGCCGTCGAGATGGGCAATGTCGAACCCCTCGATGCGAAGGGGCGGCCCGGAGAGACCGAGCACCTTCTCGAGCTCGCGGAGAGCCGGGAGGTTGCCGCGCTCGCGCACGCGCTTCTCGAGATCCTGCCGCGCATTCTCCGCCGCCATGCGCTGTATGGAGCGGTCGCGGCTCTCCTCGGGGACGGATATCGATACGCGCCGGTCGTGCTGGTCGGCGAAGTATCGCTCGAGACGCCCGCGCTCGAGGGCGACGGGGAGGTAGAGCTTGTCCGGCACCGAGCCCTTGGTGCCGTAGTACTGCAGCACGAACTGCTCGAGGTCCTCCTCTTCGGAGCCGAAGACGCGGCTCGAGAACATGTCGGTGCCGATGAGCTTGCCGGCGCGCATCTGGAATACCACGAAGGTTGCCATGTCTCCCTCGACGGCATAGCCGACGTAGTCGCGGATGTCGGGGTCGAAGTCGATCACCTGCTGCTCGGATTCGAGCGCCTCGATCGAGCGCAGGATGTCGCGGTAGTCGGCGGCGCGCTCGAACTCGAGCTCCTCGGATGCGCCCTTCATGCGTGTCTCGAGATCCCGCTTGATCTCCTCGGTCTCACCCGAGAGCAGCCGCTTTATCCCCTCGATCCGCCGCTCGTACTCCTCTTTGGACGTCTTGCCCGCGCAGACTGCGGCGCAGCGACCGATGTGCCAGTAGAGGCAGGGATGCTCGCGCGGCTTGATCGGCCCGCGACACTTGCGAAGGGGATACAGGCGCTCGATGAGCTCGAGGTATCGATCGAGATGGGTGACGCTCGCAAAGGGGCCATAGTAGGCCGAACCGTCCTGCACCATGTTGCGCGTCTTGAAGACCCTGGGCCACTCGTCGTTGGTAATCCGGATGACGGGATAGGTCTTCCCGTCCTTCAGATTGATGTTGTACCGCGGCTTCCACTTCTTTATGAGGTTGTTCTCGAGAAGCAGGGCCTCGTACTCGTTGCGCGTGACGATGTATTCGATGTGCGCCACGCGGCGCACGAGCAGCGACGTCTTCACGTCCTTGCCCGCGTTGAAGTAGGAACGCACGCGGTTTCGCAGGTTTTTCGCCTTCCCGACGTACATCACCTTGTCCGAGGCGTCCTTCATGATGTAGACGCCCGAGGATGTCGGGAAGTCGGCGATTGATGCCTTGAGTTGTTCTCGTGGAGAGGCTTGGGTCCCGCTCATCTTTGACGATACTAATGTAAGAAGCCATGGCTGGAAAACAAACTGCAATCACCATCGCGATAGTGCTCCTCGCGTCGACGCTCAGCGCGCAGGAGCGTGTCGTCCGCGTCGGCGGCGGCACCGGCTGGCAGGAGCTTCTCGTGCGCACGGGGGTCGAGCTTCGCAGCGGCCGCCGGGGAAATCCCGAGGTGCAACTGGCCGGCGCGATGTACCGTCCGGACGCCGAGACCGACCTGCTGCTGCACTTCGACGAGCCTCGGGACCGCGACGTGAGCGGCAACTACTACCTCGAGGGCCCCGGACGTATCACCGAGCGGCTCGCACGCCGGGGTACCGGTTCCGGCGTCTTCTCTCCCGAGGAGGGACATCTGAGGCTGCGTCCCGCAGGAGACACGCTGTTCACGCCGGGGCGCGTATGGGGCGACTTCAGCATCGAGTTCTGGCTCTATCCCACACGCACGGCCGAGGGCGAGACGGTGCTCCTGTGGGAAGGCGGGCGCAGTCGGGCCCGCACCGATATCGTACCGCAGGAGATCAGGGCCGCGGTGTCGAACCGTCGCCTCGAGTGGCGATTCCGGAATGTGTTCCTCCCGCCCGATCAGTCGGAGTCCGAGATCTCTCTCTCGAGCAGGACCGACCTCGTGCCGCGCACGTGGCAGCATCATCTGCTGCGCTACGACAGCGCCACCGGCATGCTCGAGTACCTTCGTGACGGCCGGGTGGAGGACATCACCTACGCCACATCCTCGGGGACGGAGCGCGGGGCGGTGCACTTCCCCTACATCGGCGACGCCTCCGAAGACCTCGTCGAGGTGGGGCGCCATCTCGTGGGCTTTCTCGATGAGCTGCGCATTTCCTCATCGCTTCGTGAGCCACCGGCGCCTGGGCTCTACCCGCAGAGCGGCGGAACCGCCGTGACGCGGCCGATCGACCTCGGCTCGGCGGGGGCGCGGATCGTCCGTCTCGATGCGGAGTTCATGGCTCCCGGGACGACCGCGGTGCACTTCTACTACCGCAGCGCGAGCTCTCGGATCTCCCTGGAAACGGCCGACCTCGACGACGGGTGGATTCCGTTCGAGCCGGGCCGTGAGCTCGAGCCGACGGCTCAGGGGCGCTTCGTGCAGGTGCGCGCCGAGCTCTTCCCCGGTGGTGAGCGGAGCCGTACACCGCGCCTGGTGGATATCCGCGTGGTGTACGAGCCCGACCTTCCTCCCTCGCCGCCCGCGAGGATCGTGGCGATCCCCGGGGACGGGGAGGTCACGCTGCGCTGGGAGGGGGTTCCCGATGCCGATCTGGAGGGCTACACCGTCTTCTACGGGACACGATCGGGACGCTATTTCGGATCCGCGGCATCCATCGGAGACTCACCGGTGGCGATAGACGACCGGACGGAGATCACGATTGACGGCCTGGACAACGGCACACTGTACTTCTTCGCCGTCGCATCGCGGGATGCATCGAGCACGACCGGCGAAAGCGTGTTATCTTCTGAGGTGACGGCGAGACCGTCTCGCCTCGGGAGATAGATCGTGCAGTCCGACAGTGCCTTACATCGAGCCCGAAACGCATATCGCATCGGCGACTACTCCGTAGCGCGGGAGCTTCTCGAGCAGCTGCTCGAGTCCGACGGCTCCCGACCGCAGGCTCATATCCTCCTCGGCTCCGTGCTCGCGCAGCAGGGCGAAATCGGTGCGGCGGCGCGGGAGTTTTCGGCCGCCATCGAGCAGGACCGGCAGAACGCGGAGGCGTTCAACAACCTGGGGATCATGTACCGCCGGCTCGGTCGGTTCGGGGACGCCCTGAAGGCCATTCGCTCGGCAATCAACCTGAACCCCGACCGGGCCGACCTGCGCTACAACCTCGCCAACGTCTACAAGGTTGCAGGTGATATCGACGAGGCCGCCGCCGCCTACGAGAAGGCAATCGAGCTCGATCCTGCATTCCTGCCGGCATACAACAATCTCGGAAATCTGCTCGCGGCCCAGGGCGACCACACGAAGGCCCGCGATGTCTTCCAGCGGGGGCTGTACCACGATCCGAATCACCCCGGGCTGCACTACAACATCGGTCTGGCCCAGGAGCGGGAGGGTGATCTCGAGGCGGCCGCGGAATCCTTCGGCCGCGCATTGCGGAGCCGTCCCGGGTGGGTCGATGCGCTGATAAACCGCGGCGTGGTCCTCGACCGCCTCGGTCGACTCGAGGAGTCGCTGCGCTCCTACCAGGAGATCCTCCGCATCGACCCTGAGAACGCAATCGCTCACAACAACGCTGCCACGATACAGATGCAGCGAGGGGAGCTCGATGCCGCCGTCGACCATCTTCGCGAGGCGCTTCGCCTGAATCCCCGATACGAGCACGCGGCCGGCAATATAGTCCGCGTGCTCGCGGGCCGCGACGACCGCGATGACGTACCGGAGATTCTCGGCGAGGTGGTTTCGGCGTTTCCCGACCGCGTCGACTTCAGGCGGGCCCGTGCGGAGAGCCTTGCCGCTCGCGACCGCCTGTGGGAGGCCGAGGAGGAGCTCCAGACTGTTCTCCGACTCGAGCATGACGAGCCGAGCGCGCTGCACCTCCTCGGGCTGGTGTATTTCCGTACCGCGCGTGAGGAGGAGGCCAAAGACTGCTTCCAACGGCTGGAGGCCGCGGAACCGGGGCACCACAGTCATCGTCTCGACCTTGCACGGTTCTTCGTATCCGAGGGGCGCTACGAGGAGGCCGCACATGAGCTCAAAGGCTACCTCGAACGGGTTCCGGGCGATCCCGAAGGGCATCTCCTGCGCGCCGACATCCTTATTGCTCGGGGCAAAGTCGATGCAGCCGTGCGCCTCCTGCAGAAACTGCGGGCCGAGTATCCCGAGCACGGCGCGGTGCTTTCTCACCTCGCCAGGGCCTATCGTGAGCAGGGCGAGCGCGAACAGGCGTTACACTCGGCCGAGGACCTCATAAGCCTGCAGGGCAACCGCGCCAACCCGGAGGACCTCTCGGCGATCAATGAGAGCCTCGCGATTTACGAGGACATCGTCAGCACCTATCAGACGGACCACAACGAAGCCTGGCAACGAAACCTCGAGAAGTTGGGCGACCTCGCCCGGGAAGCCGAGGAGGGCGAGGCCAAAGAGGTGAAAGCCGAGATGGAGATCGATGAGCTCGCCGGCCTGGAGGAGGACTCGATTCCGATTCTCGACTTCACCGCAGAGCACTTCGAGCAGGACGCCGAGGAAGAAGAGGAGCCGCCCGAAGAGCCGGACTGGGAGGCGCTTTCTGCCCACCAGCACTATCCGTCGCTGTTGAGGATGGCCGAGGGCGAGCGGCGTGAGTCCCCGCCGCAGCGGCAACTGGCTGCCTCCGGGCCGCCGAGCTATCCGCCCCCCGAGCATCCCGGCGCCTCACCCTGGCACAACGAGGCTGAGCCCCAGTACCGCCAGCCTCCGCCCCCGCCGCCGTACCCGGCGCAGCTGCCGCCGCAGTATCCGCAGTACCCGCCGCCGCAATATCCGCCGCCTCAGTATCCGCCGCCGTCGCAGACGTATCACATACATCAGCAGTCCGGGCAGCAGCCGCCGGCCCCGCCCGAACCGGCCCGGCAGGAATCGGACCGGCAGTCGGGGGAGGGCGCTGCGCCGTCGTGGCCCGCACCGACCTTCGTGTTTCACGCCCCGCCGGACGGCGTACAGCCGCCCGAAGGGCTCGCCCCGCAGACGCCGCCCTCGGACGAGGATCTGCCCGCGGAGGAGGAAGCGGCACCCCCGCCGGAGGAGGCACCGGTGCCCGAAGAGGAGCTGCCCGGGGAAGTGGCTGCCGCCGAAGAAGGCGGCGAGGACCCCGGCGAGCGCGAGGAGCCCGGTGAGCCCGGCGAGCCCGGTGAGGAGCCCGAGGACGAGTGGCAGCGCCGGGCAGCGATGTTCGACTATCTCGTGCAGCTCGCCGGCGACCTGCCGGAACAGCAGAACCGAGCTTTCCTCGAGAGTGACATTCGACTGCGTATCGAGACCATCAAGGCGCGGCTGACGGGACGGCCGGGACTCCGGGCCGACATCGAGCGTTACGGCATGGGTCGGGAGGCCGAAGAGGGGGGCGAGCCCCTGCGGGTCACACCCAAGCGCCTGCGCGACACCTTCGGCTATATACAATCACTCTCTGGCTACCATCCGAACCACAAGATTGCCGACGCCCTGAAAACGCGGCTCGAGTTTCTGATGAAGGCGCTGCGGTAGGCCCGGCATCAGTACTCCTCTTCGAGGTTGAACCAGTTGAACAGCCGGCCGTCGCGGAAGTAGAGCTCGGCGAAGCGGTACTGCCACACCGTGGTGTCCCGCGGCGATATCTTCGTCTCGACGGGGCCGGGAAATATTTCGAGTACCTCCGCCATCGTCATGCCGACGCGAAGCCTTCTCAGGTCGACGAGCTTCACCGAGGGCGCCGGCAGCTCCTTGGGCGCGTCGGTTGCCGGTCGTACCAGTGGAAACCCGGTATCCGGCTCCGCCGGCGGCTCAACGGGGCGGTCGGGATCGGTGGCGCATCCGGCAAGAAGAAGCGTAAGTGCAAGGGCGGTGAGAATGATGTGCTTCACGCGCGAAAGTGTATCACGGTTCATCGTTCGCCCGCATCAATCACCTTCGGGATAATACCAGCGATTCGACACGTCCCCGCGGAAGACGAGCTCGTGCGTCTCCTCGGAGAACTCCTCCGCGAAGACATCCTCCACCCAGCGTCGCGCGGTCTCCTCCCGGTTGAACTTCATGAAGCGATGTCGTCCCTCGCCGGCGGAGTCGTTCCCCGGCTCGATCCACTCCTGCGACTCCGCATCGAAGACGTAGTTGTGTTCCTCGCGGATTTCGACGTGAAAGTGGCTGCCCGTTCCGGGGAAGAAACTGATAGTGACGAAGACCCGGCGTCTGCGGTCGGCGTGATCGGGAAAGAAGCGGGTGTGGGGGCCTGGGATCTGGGCAATCGTCTTCATGGTTGCGGTCCGCGGCGCCGCCGCCGGCGGTGCCGTCGGTAGAAATTAACCTCTTGCATCAAGCGGAGGCAACCGTGTATATTGTGTGCCCAGTTGGGGGATTAGCTCAGGTGGTAGAGCGATTGGTTCGCAATCAATAGGTCAGGGGTTCGACTCCCCTATCCTCCAGTAGCCATCACACCGACCCTCACGCATGACCCTTCACTTTACAAAGCAGCGGGTTTCCGGTACCAATGGAACACCACATTGAGGAGCCCCGCTATGGATCGCGCAGACATCGCAAAGAACCTCCATCCGCTCGAAGTACGCGTCCTGCTCCATCTCGGCCCGAAGGATGAGTTCGACGCGGAGCGCCTCGTGGAGGCTCTCGGCCTGAACACCGGACAGGCGAATCAGGCCCTGAGCTGGCTCTCGGCAAAGGAGCTCATCGAGGAGACGCGACGCGAGCAGTCGGTGCGCTACGAGCTTACCGAGCTCGGTGAGCGCTATGCAACCGACGGTATGCCCGAGGAGCGCATCGTATCGGTAATTCGTGAGCAGGGACCGATGCGGATGCCGGACATTACCTCGCGACTCTCTCTCGAAAACAAGGAAACGGGTTCGGCCTACGGCGCTCTGTCGAAGGCGGGCGTGCTCTCCATGGATGAGGAGAAGCGTGTTCAGCTCGAGAACGGCGCGCAGATGCCGGAGTCGGTCTCGACGGTGCGAGCGCTCATCGATCGCGCACGCTCGGAAGGCAGCCTGGTCGATGCCGATCTCAGCGATTCAGAGCGTGCGGCCATTCAGACCGTCAGCAAGAAGCGGGGAGCGGCGAGCACGATTTTCCGGGCTGCGGAGCACGAAACGGTCCACTTTCGTTTCACGAAGGCCGGCACCGAGGCGAAGAAGGCCCTGGATGCGGCGGGCGTGACCGGCGAGGAAGTGGGCGCGCTCACGCCCGAGATGCTTCGCACCGGCGCCTGGCGACACCGCAACTTCCGCCCCTACAACATCAACATCCCCGCGGCGCGGGTGCTGCCCGGCCGTCGGAATCCCTACGGCGAGTATCTCGAGCGGGTGAAGGACAAGCTTACCTCTCTCGGATTCGAGGAGTTCGACGGGCCCCTCGTGGAGACGGAGTTCTGGAACTCCGATGCGCTGTTCATGCCTCAGTTCCACGCCGCACGCGATATTCACGATGTGTACTATGTCGATCATCCGGATCACGCCAAAGAAATCGCCGAGCCCTATCTCAGCCAGGTTGCCCGGACGCACGAGGACGGCTGGGAGACGGGAAGCCTCGGCTGGCGCTATCCCTTCGACCGCGATTTCACCCGGCGCCTGATCCTGCGCAGCCAGGGTACGGTGCTCTCAGCCAAGCAGCTGCCCACGGCAAAGGTTCCGGGGAAGTACTTCGGTGTGGTGCGCTGCTTTCGCAATGATCAGATCGACGCTACGCATCTTTCCGACTTCTATCAGACCGAGGGAATCGTGCTGGGACATGAGGTGAATCTGCGCACGCTTCTTGGCTTCCTCAAGATGTTCGCAGTGGAGGTGGCCGGCGCCCAGGAAGTGAAGTACGTGCCGGGCTATTTCCCGTTCACCGAGCCGTCGGTCGAGGTGCACATCAAGCACCCGGTTCTGGGGTGGTTCGAGCTCGGCGGGTCGGGTATCTTCCGGCCCGAGGTGACGAAGCCGCTCGGCGTGGATGTCCCGGTTCTTGCGTGGGGGCTCGGCATTGACCGGATGGCGCTCATGCATCTGGGGCTCGACGACCTCCGTGAGCTCTTCTCCAACGACATAGAACGTGTGCGACTGAGGCGAAGGAGCTGAAGCATGCCTAAGATCGACGTCTACGAGCAGGCGTTTTTTGACTACCTCGGTACCCGGCTGGAGACCGAGACCCTCGAGCAACTGCTGACCGCCGCCAAGGCGGAGCTCGATGCCGAAGCCGACGAGCGCGGTATCGCCAAGTTCGAGCTGAACGACACCAACCGGCCCGACCTCTGGTCCGCGGCGGGACTTGCGCGTCAGCTCCGTATCTATCGGCGGGGCGAGATGCCGACCTACGACTTCATCTCCCGCGACGGAGACATGAAGGATCCCCAGGAACGCCGCTTCATGGTGGATCCGGAGCTCGAGCATACACGGCCCTACCTGGTGGCCTTCGCGGTCGCCGGCAAGCACATCGACGAGCCGGGCCTCCTCGATCTCATTCAGACTCAGGAAAAGCTTGCCTGGAACTACGGGCGCAAGCGAAAGTCCGTTGCCATCGGTGTGTATCGCTCGGCACTTGTGAAGTATCCCATCCACTACGTGGCTGCGGATCCCGAGACCACGCAGTTTCAGCCGCTGGGCACCGACCGGACGATGACGCTGCGCCAGATTCTCACCGAGCATCCCAAGGGACAGGAGTTCGCCTCCCTGGTCGAGGGCTTCCCGAAGATGCCCCTGCTCAAGGACGACCGCGGCGAGATAGTGGGCTTCCCGCCCATCATCAACAGCGCCTACATCGGCGGGGTGCAGCAGGGCGACTGGCAGCTCTTCGTGGAGATGACCGGTCTCGACATGGAACAGCTGCTTCTGACCGGGAACATCATCGCCTGCGACCTGGCTGATCACGGCTACCGGGTGCTGCCGATCCGCGTCGTCTATCCCTACGACACGCCCTACGGCCGGGAGATCGTCACGCCGTACTACTTCCAGAAGCCGCACACGGTGCAGGTGGCCGACGCGGAGAAGATGCTCGGCGTTTCGCTCACCGCCGATCAGGTGGTCGAGAGCCTGGGCCGCATGGGTGTTGAGGCCGAAGCCGACGGGGATTCGGTGACCGCCTATCCGCCGGTGTACCGCAACGACTTCCTTCATCCGGTGGACGTCATCGAGGACATCATGATCGGCCTCGGCATGGACTCGTTCGAGCCCGCGATGCCCTCGGAGTACACCGTGGGACGCCTCAGCGAGGCGGAGATCTTCTCCCGACGGGCAAAGAACATCATGGTCGGTCTCGGTTACCAGGAGATGATCTTCAACTACCTCGGCTCCCACCGCGAGTTCATCGAGTGGATGTATCCCGAAGAGGAGCGCGAGGCAATCGCCCGGGAGTTCGTGAAGGTCAGCAATCCGCTGTCTGAGAACTACGAGTACGTCCGCCACTCCATCATCCCTCATCTCCTGTCCGCTGAGAGCGTGTCGGCGAATGCGAGCTACCCGCACCTCATTTTCGAGGCCGGGAAGATCGTGCGTCAGGACGCCTCGGAGAACTACGGCTCGCGCAGCGTGAACGCACTCGGCTTTCTCGCCGCCGAGTCCGACGCGGATTTCAACCTGATGAACTCCCACGTCACCTCGCTTTTCTATTATCTTGGGTACGAGCACGGGCTCGAGGAGCTCGATGACCCCCGGTTCATCCCCGGTCGTACGGCTGCGATCACGGTCGACGGTGTGCAGGTCGGCATCTTCGGCGAGATCCACCCGCGCGTCCTCGAGAGCTGGGGGATACAGGTGCCCTGTGCGGCGGCGGAGATCGATATGGACGCGCTTCGCTGACAGGGTCTCGACAGATGCCGCCGGCGGTCGAATAGCCGGCGCCGGCGGACGCGACCGGAGAGGGAGGGTGCACGCCATGGATTCCCACGCCGGTGCCGCCATGCCTCAGGTACTCGTGCCCTATCCGGGCCCCCGGACGGACGCGGGCATTCAGGACATCTTCGTATACATGCGCCCCGAGACCAACGGTGTCGTCGGGGAACGGGAAGTCCTGAAAGTCGTCGAGGAATGCCCCCAGTACAAGGTCGATCTGCACCTCGCCTATCTTGCGAACATACCGGGTGAGTTCATCGCGAGCAATCACATCGTAGAGCGGCACTATGCGGTCAAGATGAGCTTCGCGGTACACGGCAAGCGCCTGTTCACCGAGCGCATGAAGGCTCGCTTCCGCGAGCACTTCGGCACCGAGTTCGAGACTGCTCCGGTGATCGGCGCCTTCGAAGCCCTCGACCGGCTCGATGTGCGGGCCGAGGAGCTCTTCTCGCAGTGGGTCGATGAGCCCGATATTCTCGTCGTGGACGGACAAACGGTGAAGCGGGTCGGCGCCTTCTTCGTGGTGAACTACGACATCCCCGCCCTGATCCACAAGAACAACCGCAACACCGACATCGCCGTCATGCTCTTTCGCACACGCATGGGCTACGAGGACTTTCTGTCACTCACTTCGAAGATGCGACAGGGCTTCATAGAACGCGGCATGCTCGGTACGCAGGGCTCGGTGAGCCGCGTGTTCCACTATTCCAAGAGTCCGGTCGAGCAGATCCTCGACGGCCTCGGCTACCTCTACAGTCAGCGGGCGGAGCGCGTTCCGATGCGCGAGCTCTCCTTCGCCGCGTTCCTGCTTGACCACGGAATCAGTGAGGCGCAGATCCGGGGCCTGCTCGACAACCCCATCGCAACGTTCGAGACCGGCCGCGGTCGTATCGAGGATAACGTGATCGCCTACACCCGCAATGAGAGCTACGAGGGCGCGCTCGAAAAGCTGCGGACGATGGTGTCACAGTACCGGATTCCATTGTAAGTTGGACGCATGTCAACACTCGACATCGAGCGCGCCATCACGGTCTTCGAGCGGGTCATCCCATTCCGGTTTCTCACCCAGTCGGAGAAGCGCGAGCTCGCACGTCATGTGACGCAGCGCGATTACAGGGTGGGCGAGCTCATCGTCGAGCAGGGGGATGAGGAGGACGATTCGGTCTTCATCCTCGCCGAGGGTACGGTGGAGACCCGCGACGAGGCCGACGGTTCCGCGGGCCGCGTCGGCGTCATCGAGTCGGGGCACTATTTCGGAGAGCGGGAATCGCTGTTCAGGGAGCCGCGCCGCTCTTCCGTGCGGGCGGTGGAGCCGGCCTGCTGCTACGTCGTGCCGGGCGACCGGTTTCTCGGTCTGCTCGGGGAATCCCGGGCGTTCGCCCAGGCCCTCGGCACGATCCTTCGGGACAAGCACGGCATTTTCGAGGCCTTCGACCGGTTCAAGGTGGAGCTCATCCGCGCGGTCAACCAGGGCTATGTCAGCATGGACCGCCTGCTTCCCTACTACCTCGAGCTCGAGCCGGCCCTGCATCCTCTGGTCCGCTCGGAAACCGAGATCGACTTCGGCGGGCTGAGCTATGCCGTCAGACGACTCCCGGAGAACGTGACGCGCACCTTCGCCTTCCTGCTCATCGACGAGATACCCGAAACCTACCGGAATCCGGGGCGCTTCTTCCCCGAGGTTCGCACACCGGCGCGGCGTCGCGACGTCTGGGAGATGCTCCCGGGCAAGGTGATGGTGCTTCTCAGGAACGGCCTCTCCGATCTGATGGATCTCATCACCAATCTCTGCCTCTACGCCGTGGAGGCGGGGAAGATCCGCAGCAGGGTCAAGACGCCGGACGCATTGTCCCGTATCCGCGACTACCTCGAGCAGCCCGAGAGCCACTCCGCCTCGGCACGACGCGGGCTGCTGCAGCGCCTCGGTTTCGCCGACTCGGAGGTCGACGGGCTCGAATCGGTGTGGCCGGGACGGACCGTGAAGACCCTCTACGAGATCGCCTGTCATCGGGAGATGTTCAGCATCGATGTGCGGCGGCAGCGTAACAACTACAACAGCCGCAGCCTCGAGCTGTGGACCGATCAGGTGGGAAACGCGACTGAGCGGCTCATCGGGTATCAGCCCTCGGCACTTCCGGCGGACGTGCGCGTCCACATCATCAGCAGCAATACCCATTCGGTGACCAACTGTCTCAACCCGTGGTTCCCCGCACATATGGATGAGGTCTGCGAGTGGGCCCGCCGCACGGGCCATCCGTATATGGACCTCGAGTGGGAGCACCCCTACGACCGCCTCTACGCGCTCGCGAGGGACTACTTCGCGGCCTTCCCGGAGGAGGCGGAGGCGAGCCGCGCCGCCGAGGAGGGATGCGGTGTGCTGCGTCTCGAGGAGACTGCCTCGACCGGGGTGCAGGTGCAGCTGATCGATGTCTCTCGTCTGCATGAACACACGGTGGATCCGGGGATTTCGGTCGCTCGCGGTTCGCGGGACCTCATCGTAAACATCGACTATGCCTTCGGCGAGCAGGCGCGCCACATCATAAAGAACCTGCTGATGCTCTTCGGCCACAATCTGGAGAGCATCAATTTCCTGGGGAAGGCCGGCGCGCTCACCGGCGCGCGTGGTGATGTGCTTGCGCCGGACGCCTTCGTGGGGCAGACCACCGACACCTTTCAGCCACTCCCGGCCCCCGATGAGGCGGCCCGCGAGCGATTGGCAGCCCGTATTCCCGGGCATCAGGTACACACGGGGCCCCTGCTCACGGTCGACGGGACTCTGCTGCAGAACCGTCGGATGCTGCGCTTCTATCGGCACATCTGGGGATGCCTCGGCATCGAGATGGAGGGGATACACTACTATCTGCAGGTGGTCGAGGCCGCCCAGCTCGGTGTCATTCCGCACGACATCCGATCGCGGCTCTTCTACTACGTTTCGGACCTGCCCCTCGAGCATACGGCGACACTCTCCGCGCCGCTCGCGGCGACCGAGGGCATCCCGCCGCTGTACGCCATCACCCGTCACATCCTCAGTGAGGCGCTCGCCGGCTGAGCGGCGGCGGCGTTGGGGCGCACCCGCCATCGCCCGCCGTGCACCTCGCGCCCCCGGCGGGCGGCACCGGCGGGCGTCGCCGGGCCACAGGCTCAGCCCACGTATTCCTCGAGCGCCTCGCGGGCGCGCTCCACCTCGGTGTCCAGCTGCTCGGCGCATTCGCGTATAACCGAAGCCGCCTCCGATTTGGCCGTCTCCGCGTCCGGCACCGCTGCGGGAACTGCCGCCGCCGCGGCTTCCATCCGCTTGAGCAGCGCATGCAGGGCCTGCGCGCCGCTGTTTGCGGCGGGGCCGGCGAGGCTGTGTGCCGCCGTCCGGATGGCCGCGGCGTCGCCCGAGGCGAGGGCCGCTTTCACTGCGGCGTGTCGTTCGTCGATGATGCCGAAGAAGCGCGAGACGACGGTTCGTGCGAGCTTCCCGGAGCCGAGGCGCGCTTCGAGCTCGGCGGGGTCGAAGGCGGTCCCGCCGCCGCCTGCGGGGCTACGGCCGCCGCCGCGGCCGCCCGCGCCGGCCGGGGTCGCGGCCTCCGGTGCGGCCTCCGGGGGCGCGACATATCGACGCAGCACCTCCCCGAGCGTGGCGTCGTCTATCGGCTTCTCCACCACGCTATCGATTCCGACCGCACTGCACGCATCCCGGTCCTTGGCATCGGCGTACGCCGTCACTGCGACGATGGGCACGCTCCGGTCCTTCACCGGCGAGCCGTCCTTCCGAATCGCACGGGCGGTCTCGACCCCGGTCATGTCCGGGAGCTGGAGGTCCATCAGGACGAGGCGGTAGGGGTGCTCGGAAAGGCGGTCGATCGCTTCGGTGCCGCTGTAGGCGGCGTCGGCGACGAACCCTGCGCGGGCGACGAGCCGGCGGGTGACGACGCTGTTGATGCGGTTATCTTCGACCACGAGGATGTCGCCGCGGGTCCGTCGAAGATCAGCTGATACTGATCCCGGGGGGACTGTCACAGTGTACGGTCTGCGCGAGTGTCGGCGAGGAGGAATCCCAGAAGACCGTCATAATCTTTGAAACTCGGGAGTGTCGGGTACTCCTCGGTGATGGACTTCGGCGGGCGAAACAGCGCGCCGAAGTCGGCTGCCTGGATCATGGTGAGATCGTTGTAGCTGTCACCCACGGCGGTGACATCGAATCCTATGGAGTGAAGAGCAAGAACCGCCCGGCGTTTCCCGTCGGCCTGCCTCAGGCGGTAATGGCTGACATAGCCCTCGTCGTCGGCGAACAGCTCGTTGCAGAAGATCGTCGGTCGGCCGAGCTGCTTCATGAGCGGGGAGGCGAATTGCTCGAAGGTATCGGAGAGAATGATGACCTGTGTGTTCTCGCGCAGCGTGTCGAGAAACTCCCTGGCTCCCTCGAGCGGCGCGAGTCCGCCGATCGTCTCCTGTATGTCGGTCAGGGTGATGCCCTCGCTGCGGAGCGTACGGATACGATGTTCCATGAGCTCGTCGTAATCCGACACGTCACGGGTGGTGAGTCGCAGCTCGGCAACCTCGAAGCGCTCCGCTACCGCGATCCACACCTCCGGCACGAGCACTCCCTCAAGGTCAAGACACACGATCTGCACGAGAATCCCCCATCTGGTGATCTGTTCGCTACATGTGTACCACAGATTCACCGACCGGGCCAATACGTGCTCGAGTCGGCAACCGGGGGGGCGGTAGGCGGGAGCGACGGTGGGGAGGGGCTGGGGAGCGCAGGATCAGTTGTGGTTGTGACCGGTCGCGGTCTCCGCCTGCTCGTTGGGAAACGGCTCGCTCGAGAGTACCGGGCCGGTGGCCAGTCCCTCGGCATTCATCATGCTCGCAACCCGTTGCAGCGAGGAAAGAATGAGGAGCTGTTCCCACTTCTCGAGGCGTTCGAAGTTTCCGATGAACTCTTCCTGCAGGAACGTGGGGTTGGCCGCCAGGATCTCCCGGGCCTTATCCGTTATTTCCAGGGACACCTTGCGCTTGTCCGTGGAGCTGCGGATCCGTTTGGCGAGGTTCCTCGATTCGAGACGATCGACGATGCTCGTTACGGTTGCCTGGCTCAGGCTGACTCGCTTCGCGAGGTGCCCGACCGATATGTCCGGCTCTGAGGCGATCTCGCGAATCAGCAGAAGCTGCGGTCCGGTGAGACCGAAATTCTTCGAGAGCTGCTTCGAGTGCAGATCTATGGCGCGAATGATTTTTCGCAGAGTCGAGAGTACTTCCTGGCTCAGGCCGTCACCGTTCATGGTATTTCGCGAATCTCCTCGGGTCTCCGTAATTCCTACACTAAAATATTGTATGCTATCGAAAAGATCAATTCGCTTTACGATGTTTTTCGAAATTCGGTTATGACGGTACCCGGATAGGGTAAGTCGGCCCCTTCAACGAGCTATATGGCATGGTTTTCCCCGATTCGGGATGAGAAACCCCGGTCCCGCGGTCGGAGCTGTGCCCCGCGTGTTCTCGCTACGGAAATATTTAATACTATTGAATTGCTTGACACAGCTACTGTAACCCCGGTAGATTAAATTAGCTATAGATTGATTCGACCCTGTGGGTGACCCACGAAGTTTAAGATTTTTAGGTGGTAGGCAGGAATGGCAGACACAGAGCAGACGGAAGAACCGAAAGTCAAGATCCACATCGAGAATGTGTCGAAAGTCTTCGGGCGGCACCCCGAGCGTGCGATCGACATGATCCGCCAGGGCAAGACCAAGGACGAGATTCTGAGTGAATCGAAGCTCGCCGTTGGTGTTGCCGACGCGTCCTTCGACATCTATGAGGGTGAAACGGTCGTTGTCATGGGGTTGTCGGGAAGCGGTAAGTCCACGCTTCTGCGGTGCGTGAACCGGCTGATCGAGCCGACGGCGGGCAAGGTGCTCGTTGACGATATCGATGTCACCTCACTCAGCCACGACGAGCTGCGGGACCTGCGGCGAACGAAGTTCGGAATGGTATTCCAGAGCTTCGCCCTGTTCCCCCACATGACGGTCTACGAGAATGTGGAGTTCGGTCTCGACGTACAGAACGTCGATCCGGCCGAACGTCGGGAAAAGTCGGAGGCGGCGCTTCAGCAGGTCGGACTCGGCGGCTGGGGTGATTATCTGCCGAAGAATCTCTCGGGCGGCATGAAGCAGCGTGTGGGCCTCGCCCGGGCGCTCGCAGTCGATCCCGACATTCTGCTCATGGACGAGGCGTTCAGCGCGCTCGACCCGCTGATCCGCACGGACATGCAGGACGAGTTGCTCGCGCTCGAGAGTCGCGTGAAGAAGACCATCATGTTCATCACGCATGACCTCGACGAGGCGCTCAAGATGGGCGACCGCATCGTGCTCATGAAGGACGGTGGGGTGGTGCAGATCGGCACGGCAGAGGAGATCCTCTCCACGCCCGCCAATGAGTACGTGGCCCGTTTCGTTGAGAACGTTGATATCACGAAGGTGCTCACCGCACAGGACGTCATGAAGCGTCCGTCGCCCGTTGCGTTCGTGAAGGACGGCCCGAGACTTGCGCTGCGCAAGATGAAAGAGGCCGGACTCTCGGGCATTTTCGTTGTACGGGCGAATCACGAGCTCGTCGGCCACGTTACCGCCGACCGCGCGTCGGAGGCGGCGAAGCACGGCGATAAGTGGATCGAGCACATCACCAAGGCTGACGAGGTTTCGAGCGTGCCGCTGGACTATCCGGTTCGGCAGGTGTTCAACCTCGTCTCGGGCAATCCCGTGGCCGTGGTGGATGAGGACAACATCCTCAAAGGCGTAATCGTGCGAGGATCCGTGCTTGCCGCGCTCTCCGAGGGCGGGGAGCACGAGGTTGCAGAAGGAGCGGAAGCGAATGTATGAGTTTAGTCTCCCCAGAATCCCATTGGGCGCCGGAATAGAGGCCGCCCTTGATTGGCTTACGACGGTACTATCACCGCTTACGCGGGCGTTCTCGGAGATTGTCGAGCTGGGTATCGAAGGAATCGTCGACGGCCTCAGCCTGATTCCTCCGGTCATCCTGGTTGTGCTGATTGCGCTGTTGTCATGGAAACTGGCAACCCGCGGCGTGGCCATCTTCGCGCTCATCGGTCTGCTGTTCGTGTGGAACATCAACCTGTGGTCCGCGACCCTGTCCACGATCGCGCTGGTGCTCATCTCCACGATAATAGCCGTGGCGCTCGGCGTCCCCCTGGGGATCGTCGCGGGGCTCAGTGAACGATTTCACGCTATCGTGAAGCCTATTCTCGACTTCATGCAGACGATGCCGGCGTTCGTATATCTGATCCCGGCCATTCCGTTTTTCGGCCTCGGTCCGGTGGCGGCGGCTTTTGCAACGGTCATTTTCTCCATACCGCCGGCAATACGCCTGACGGCCCTGGGGATACGGCAGATCGATGCCGAGATGATCGAGGCTTCGGAAGCGTTCGGTACCACGACCATGCAGAAGCTCTTCAAGGTGCAGCTGCCGTTGGCTCTTCCGACCATCATGGCCGGCGTCAACCAGACCATCATGCTTGCGCTGTCGATGGTCGTCATCGCGGCAATGATCGGCGCGGGCGGACTCGGTGGTGAGGTCTGGCGTGCAATTCAGCGCCTGCGACCCGGACAGGGCTTCGAGGCGGGTCTCGCGGTCGTCATCATCGCCATGTTGCTGGACCGAATAACTCAGCATATCACCCAGAAGCAGAGGACCGGATGATGGTCCGCTGCTGCCGGTGTTAGAACCCAGTCCTTAATTTCTGGAAACCTAAGAGGAGGTTTTTTTATGAAACATTCGATGAAGCGTGTACTGACGGCTCTTGCCGTACTGGTTATCGCGTCTGCTGTCGTTCTGGTTGGCTGCCAACCGAGCGGAGAGCAAGCCGCAGAGGGCGACGAGATGCAGGTCGAAAAGGAACCTGTAAGCATCGCCTACGTTGAGTGGGCCCGTGCGGTGGCAATCACCCATGTCGCCGGGGAGATCCTCGAGCGTCAGGGCTTCGACGTCACACTGAACAGCGTGGCAAATGCTGCAATGTGGCAGTCGGTTGCAAGCCGGGACTCCGACGCGCTGCTCGCAGCGTGGCTTCCCGCGACCCACCAGATGTTCTACGGTCCGCAGGGCGAGTTCTCCGACCAGGTCGTGAATCTCGGTCCGAACTACTACGGTGCCAAGCTCGGCCTCGTCGTTCCCGCCTACGTGGAAGAGGAAAGCATTCCCGACCTCGTCGAGAACGCCGACAAGTACGACAACGAGATCATCGGTATCGACCCCGGTGCCGGTATGATGCAGCAGACCGAGACGGCCATCGATAACGACGTCTACGGCCTCAGCGCGCTGACCCTCGTCGAGGGAAGCGGTCCCACCATGACCGCCGCTCTCGGACAGGCCATCGACAACGAAGAGCCCATCGTCGTTACCGGCTGGCGTCCGCACTGGAAGTTCGGCCGCTGGGATCTGAAGATCCTCGAGGATCCGGAGAACGTTTACGGCGAGACCGAAACCATCAACACGATGGTACGTGAGGGCCTTGCCGAGGACAACATCGCCGCCTATGTGTTCTTCGAGCAGTTCGACTGGACCGAGATCGATCTCGGACCGGTGCTCGTCAATAACCAGGAAGGCATGGATCCGGCGGAGAGCGCAGCTGAGTTCGTCGACGATAATGTCGATCAGATCAATGAGCTGATGCCCGACCGTCCGTATTTCACGGAGATGTAAGCGCAGCGCGCCTGCATTCAGCTTAGGAGAAACGTAAGCCCGACCGCCCGGTCACTGTAAGAGTGATCGGGAAGGCCGGGCTTTTTTGTGCGAAGTCAGAGAATTGCGAATTTTCTCAGGACCGGGAGCGAAGGCCGTCAGCCGGGCGGCTCTCGACGTTCGCGGGCTCGACCCCCGCCGGCGGGAGCAGCTGCAGCAACTGCACGGGAGCGTCGATGGTCACCGTCGGGCTCACCCCGGCAAGCGACTCGGCGGAGTGGTTCCCGTACCGCACGGCGCAGCTGAGTGCCCCGGCGTTGTGGGCCATCTCGATATCGAAGGTGGTGTCGCCGACAACGAGAAGGTGCTGCGGCTCGATCCCGAGGGCACGGGCCACGCCGAGCAGGAGATCGGGGTAGGGTTTCTCCCGCGTTGCATCCTCCCGGCCGGCAACAACGCCGAAGTGGTGCGTCAAACCGAGGTAGTCGATCAGGCGTGACAGCGAGCGGCGGCTGCGGCTCGAGGCGATTGCAAGGGGCATCCCGCGCCGGGAAAGCTCGTCGAGAACCTCACGCATGCCGTCGAAGAGGCGGACATCCGCGAGCTCGCGGTCTTTGAAGACCTCGCGGTAGACCTCGGTGGCTGCGTCGCTCTCGGCCTCGCTCATATCCGCGGCCACCTGGAAAGAGATATGGAGGGGGATGCCGATCGTCGCGGCGATGGTCTCTTCTCCCGGGTAGGGCAGCTCCAGCCGCCGGAAGGTTTCCTCGAAGGTGGAGATGATGCTACTGCGTGTATCGGCGATCGTACCGTCGAAGTCGAAGACCACCCCGGTGGGATCGAGGATGGTCGGGGTGTCGTCGGTGGGGTTCAGTTGGTCGGTGTTCATCGCCCAAAGGTACGGGCGGGTGGGCTGAGGGTCAACGCCCCGGTGCGTCTGCGATCGAGAGCCGGACACGCACCACGGCGCCCCCGTTGTTCTCGAAGGTTACCGTTCCGTTGTGTTGCCAGGCGAGGGCCTGCACGACCCGGGTGCCGTACCCGCCGGACTCTCCGTCAACGAGGCCCTGCGGCAGTCCGGCCCCGTTATCCGCTACCACGAGCTCGACGCTGTCGCCCGTGGGCCCCTCACCACCATCCGCCGCATCCGCGGTGGCGCGGATGTGAATGCAGGGATCATCTGTATCCTCGAAGGCGTACTTCAGGGCGTTCGTCACGAGCTCATTGATGATGAGAGCTATCGCGACGCTCACCTTTGTGGGTACGGCGACATCGGCCAGAGACAGCTCGAATCGTACCGAGGTATGCGCGGTGCTCGCCCGGAGGTCGGAGACCGTTCGCTGCACGAGCGGTCCGAGGTGAACGCTCTCGACCTCCTGCGTCTGGTAGATGTTTTCATATATGCGGGCGAGAACCGAGACCCGGCTGCCTGCCTCCTGCAGGATGCTCCGTGCATGAG
>CAYOFA010000001.1:0-16395 GCA_964402885.1 uncultured Spirochaetaceae bacterium | reverse complement strand
CGATCAACGTGCGCGCGTTGTGGACGGCCTGGGCGTTGGCGTGATTGTTGAATGTCACGATGAGCTCCGAGACCCGGTCGGCCACCGCGCGAATGGGCGCGACCCATGCCTCGAGCTCCGCCGCCGAGTAGAGATAATCGTAGCGACTGCGGTTGTCGCCCTCCCACCACATGGAGGCGTTGCGTCCGTGGAAGCGCAGGTAGGCGCGATCCGCGGTAGCGACGGACGTCGGAGCGGGAAGTCCGCGAAGGCGGGGCATGTCGGTCAGAACCAGTGCCAGATTTCGGGCGCGCATCTCCTCGTAGACCGACTCACGCTGCCACTCGGCGTTGCGGTACTCGACAAAGAGCGCCGGCCGCGGGGCGGTGGACGGGGCTGCCGCGAAGCCGCGGGAGGCGCCGGAGCCGCCGTCCCCGGAGAGCGCTTCACAGAGCTCCGCGAGGTATCGGCGGTTCGCGCGGGTATAGTGGAAGCTGTAGGGGAACTGCAGGAGGAATCCGGCAAGTCTGCCGGGCTCCTCGAGCGCGTGGCTCGCCTCGGCGAAATGCGCCGCGTCCTCGCGCCAGTCTGCCCCACGATCGTGGGTAAGGCTTCGATGAGCCTTGAGCACGAAGCGGAAGCCGGCCGGGGTCTTCTCCGCGAGGCGGGAGAGCATCCGCGGCTCGGGTATCCGGTAATAGCTGAAATTGAGCTCGGTCAGCGCGAAGTCGCGCGCATAGTGGGTGAGAAACTCCGAGGACGGTGTTCCCTGCGGATAGTACGGACCGACCCAATCGGTGTAGGAGTATCCGGCTGTGCCGACGACCACGCGTCCCATCTCGTGTCAGATCTCCGTGAGTTTTCCGGCGGATGCACCGAAATCCTCATCAGGATGGTTGAAATTCGAGGCAATTCTTCGTATTTTAGGCCTCCAACGCGTCCCGCGACAAGCCGTAGGACCGGTGTGGCCTGCCGTTTTTGCGGTGCGCGGCCACCTTCGTTTGGTTAAATCTGACTACAGTCATAATCAGAACGCGTTAAGAAGGAACCGAGTATGGACGAACGTATTAAGCACATGAGGAACATCGGGATCAGCGCTCACATCGATTCCGGCAAGACAACGCTGACCGAGCGCATCCTGTTCTACTCTGAGAAGATCCACGCCATCCACGAGGTGCGCGGCAAGGACGGTGTCGGTGCCACCATGGACTCCATGGAGCTCGAGCGCGAGCGGGGCATCACCATTGCGTCGGCCGCCACCAATGTCGAGTGGAAAGGCTATCCCATCAACATCATCGACACTCCGGGACACGTCGACTTCACCATCGAGGTCGAGCGTGCGCTGCGGGTCCTCGACGGCGCGATCCTCGTGCTCGACTCCGTCGGCGGAGTGCAGTCGCAGACCCTCACCGTGGACCGTCAGCTCCGTCGCTATCAGGTGCCCTTCCTCGCGTTCGTCAACAAGTGTGACCGAACCGGCGCGGACCCCTACAAGGTACGCGACCAGATCGAGGAGAAGCTCGGTCACAACGCCGTGCTCTTGCAGCTCCCCATCGGTCTCGAGGACAAGCTCGTCGGCGTGGTTGATCTCATCTCCATGGAGGCCAACTACTTCGAAGGCACCTTCGGCGAAGAGGTTCGAAAGGATGAGATTCCGGCCGAGCTCAAGGAAGAGGCGGAGAAGCGCCACGAGATGCTGCTTGATGCGGCCAGTATGTTCTCCGATGAGCTCGCCGAGGCATATCTCGAAGGTGAGCCCAGCGTCGAGCAGATCATCGAGGCGGTACGCGCCGGCACGGTTCAGCGCGAGTTGCTCCCCGTGTACGTCGGCTCCGCCTACAAGAACAAGGGTGTGCAGAACCTCCTCGACGCCATCGTCAACTTCCTGCCCAACCCGACGCAGGTGACCAACACCGCGCTCGATCTCGATCGGGAGGAAGCCGAGGTCACCCTCGAGCCCGATGCCGAGAAGCCCACCGTTGCCCTTGCCTTCAAGCTCGAAGAGAGCCAGTACGGACAGCTCACCTACCTGCGGGTTTACCAGGGATCGCTCAAGAAGGGCATCGAGCTTGTCAACACTCGTGACAAGAAGAAGATTCGAATCGGACGACTCATCCGGATGCACGCCAGCACGATGAGCGATATAACCGAGGCACCTCCCGGAGACATCGTCGCCATGTTCGGTATCGACTGTGCCTCCGGCGACACCTTCTGTGCACCGGGCACCAACTATTCTATGACATCGATGTACGTGCCGAACCCGGTCATTTCACTCTCCCTGGCGGCAAAGGACAAATCCTCGGAGGAGAACATGAGCAAGGCGCTCAATCGCTTCTCGAAAGAGGATCCGACCTTCCGCACCTACGTGGACGACGAGTCGAACCAGACCATCATCCAGGGTATGGGCGAGCTGCACCTCGACGTCTACGTCGAGCGCATGCGCCGCGAGTACAAAGCGGACGTCGAGACCGGGATCCCCCAGGTTGCCTTCCGCGAAGCGATCTCCCAGAAGGTCGAGTTCGATTACACCCACAAGAAGCAGACCGGTGGTGCCGGCCAGTTCGGCCGGGTCGCGGGCTACATCGAGCCCACCGAGGAGAACTACGAGTTCGTCAACTCCATCAAAGGCGGTGTCATCCCGCAGGAGTACGTGCCGGCGGTCGACCACGGCTTCAGGATTGCGATGGAAGAGGGCGAGCTCATCGGGTTCCCCGTGATCGGCGTGCGTGTGGTCATAAACGACGGCGCGACGCACCCGGTCGACTCCTCCGAAATGGCATTTCAGGCGGCCGGCGTCGGTGCATTCCGGCAGACCTACCGCAAGGCGAAACCGCACATCCTCGAGCCCATCATGAAGGTCACCGTGGAGGGACCGACTGAGTATCAGGGCGCGATGTTCGGCAGCCTCAACCAGCGTCGAGGCATCATTCTCGCCTCTTCGGAGAACGGGGCGATGTCGATGGTAGAGGCAGAGGTGCCGCTGTCGGAGATGTTCGGTTACTCTACAGTGATCCGTTCGCTCACGCAGGGAAAGGCCGAGTTCACCATGGAGTTCCTCAAATATGGTAAGGTACCCCAGAGCGTGACCGAGGAGCTGATCCAGGAGTATCAGCGCAAGAAGAGCTCGCAGAAGAAGTAAGGAGCAGAATAATCATGGTGAAAGCAGAGCTGGTTAAGCGAAGCCCCCTTCGGATTCTCGAACGTTCGATTCACGGCAGCCTCCCCGCGGGCAGTATCGGTGCCATCGCCTCTCGCAAGGGCGTAGGAAAGACGGCCTGCCTGGTCCATCTTGCGACGGATAAGCTGTTTCAGGGCAAGCATGTCATTCACGTGTCCTTCGCCGCGCGCACCGACCACATCATCAGCTGGTACGAGGACATCTTCAAAGAGATTGCACGGAAGCGTGATCTCGAGAATGCGATGACGGTGCACGACGAACTCATCAAGAACCGCGTCGTGATGAACTTCTCGCAGGAGGGTGTGTCTCCCGAACAGGTGTTCCGCTCGGTTCGGGCGATGATCAGCGACGGCCACTTTGCCGCCGATATCATCATCTTCGACGGCTATGACTTCCAGTCGGGTACCGAGGAAGAATTCCAGAAGATAAAAGCCTTCTCCGCGGAGCTCGGACTTGCGGTCTGGTTCAGCGCCACGCTTCCGGACACGGCCACCGACGAGCAGGGCGTTCCTTCGGTGCTTGGCGCGTATCTGCCGCAAATCGATGTGGTGATAACACTCACGCCCACCGAGCACTACGTGAAGCTCGAGCTCATCAAGGACTACGAGCACTATCCGCAGGAAGACCTGCACCTCAAGCTCGACCCCAAGACGCTTCTCA
Source organism: uncultured Spirochaetaceae bacterium (assembly GCA_964402885.1). Taxonomy (GTDB): domain Bacteria; phylum Spirochaetota; class Spirochaetia; order DSM-27196; family PWMO01; genus JAAAOH01. The sequence goes on along the minus strand of CAYOFA010000001.1, from coordinate 12,578 downwards.
TCGCCGAAGAGGACGAGTAGCAGGGGGCGCGGTCAGCGAGAGCGCGCTACCCCCACGCGGGGACAAAGCCCGGAAACGGGACAGCGACTGCACCACGGTGATACCGGCGTGCAGACCTGCTGCCCGAACCGTACCAGAAGTCCGTTAATCTCTATCCAGTACTCATGTGGCAGGCTCTCCTCGAGAGCCTGCTCCGTCTGTTCCGGCGTGTTCGTCTCGATGAGTCCGAGCCGATTGGGAATACGGTGCACGTGGGTGTCCACGCAGATTGCCGGGATTCCGAAGCCGAGGCCGAGCACGAGGTTCGCGGTCTTGCGACCGACGCCCGGCAGAGCCAGCAACTCCTCGCGGGTGCGCGGCACGCTACCGGCGAAGCGGTGTTCGATGGTCCGCGCGATCTCGCGAATACTCCGTGCTTTGGTGTTATAGAATCCGGCGGGATAGATGAGCCTGGCGATCTCTTCGGCGGATACCGCGGCGAGATCCCGGGGAGTGGCTGCGCGAGAGAACAACCGGGCGCTTGCTTCGGTGGTGACCTCGTCCTTCGTTCTCAGCGAAATAACCGTGGAAATGAGTGTTCGAAAGGGATCCTGATAATCGGCCGCGACGGTGGAAACCGACGGCTCGCCGCCGCTCTGGAGATGCTCCCGCAGCAGGGGAACGATCTCGTGCCAGCGCTCATGCCGGCCGGCGCTCATGCGTCCTCGACGTCTTCCTCGACAGGATGCTCGCCTTCTTCGGCCGCACCTGCCTCGCCGGTTTCCTCCGGCTCGGGCTCGGGTGGCTTGGGCGGGTGCTCCGTCTCCAGCTTGCCGAACACGATCTGCTCCACTTCCGACTTGGGCTTGTCGAGTGAAAAAGATACCTCATCCACCAGAAGCCTGAGTGCGCTGTCGAAAAGCTTCCGCTCGAGGATGGGAAGCTCTTTGACCTTGCTTCGATGATAGAGGGTGCGTACGACCGTCGCGATGTCGGTCACGCTGCCCTGCTTGAGAAGATCCAGGTTCATCTGATAGCGCATTTTCCAGTCGGCCGTGACCGGCTCGTACTCTTCGGAAATGAGCTTCAGCGCCTTGTTGGCTTCTTTCGGCGGGACGATGGCACGAATGCCGAGCTCCTCCGCCTTGTCCACCGGTACCATCACCGTCATGTCGGTGACTTCGAGGTAGATGACGTAGTAGAGAAGCTTGCTACCCTGGAAGTCCCGCTCCTCGACGGAGTCGATGCGTCCGACACCCTGAAGCGGGTACACTACGTGCTCCTTCTCCTGAAACGTTGTGTTTTGGGGCGTTTTCGTGCTCTTTTTCATTTTTGCTAATATATTCCAGGAGAACGCCTTCAGTCAAACCGTGACGTCAGGCCGACCGGGATACGTGCGCCCCCGCCGCGCTCCGCCGTACCGGGAAGGGGACGACGGCCCGCAAACTCGAGGTACTTGTACGGGTGAATGTCGAGGGCGTTCGGGAACCATCCCTCGACCCGGTTGAGGTCTATCAGGTTGATCGCCGGCGCGTGGCTTACCGGCAGTACGACCGCGGAGTCGAGGAGCATCTGTTCGGCATCCGCGAGGGTCCGGTAGCGCCGGTTATCGGTCTGCCCCATCGAGTCACGGATGAGCTCGTCGAACTCGGTGCTCGCGAAGCCCGAGTCGTTGAGGTTGCTGTCACTGGTCCACATCTGGAGAAAGGTCAGGGGATCCGCGAAATCACCGATCCAGCTGATCTGTCCCACCGTGTAATCGTCTTCCGAGAGGGAGTCGAAGTAGGCGGCGTAGGGGATGGTCTCGAGCTCGACATCGACGGTGAGATGTTCCCGCCAGGCGTCGAGGAGGAGGGTGGTGATCGGATCATCCTCCGCACCGAGCGGCATCCGTATGACGAGCGGACCGAGCCCCTCTCCGTCGGGATAGCCGGCCTCGGCGAGGATTTCGAGCCCCTCGTTCACGCGCTGCTCGGTTATGCCGGTGACGTCGTCGGGATAGTAGGGTATCGACGGGACGAGCGTTTCGGCGGGTATGAAGTGAAGATCCGGACTCCTCATCTCCTCCCACGGCAGCAGCAGCGCGAGAGCGCGGCGGACCTCGCCGTCGGCCAGGCCCGGTCTTTCGGTGTTCATGAAGAAGTACGTCGTGGCGAACTGGGGGTTCACCTGGATGGTGTCCTCGTATTTCACCTGATCGAGCAGCATCCCGCCGGCGACCCAGTCTATCTCCTCGTCATTGAAGCGTTGCGTGAGATCGGCGGACTCATCGCTGAAGATGAAGCGGAGTCGGGGAATCTCCACACGCCTGCGGTCCCAGTAGCGCTCGTTTTGGGTAAACAGCATTTCCTCGCTGCTGCGGCTCTCCACTTTGTAGGGGCCGTTCCCGATGACTGCCGGAAGCTCGTCGGGGTCATCGCTTTCGAGCATATCGGGGTGCAGCGCCACGAAACTGTGGTGGCAGAGAATATCGAGGAAGTGGCCTGCGGGATGGGCGAGCTCGACCCGCAGTACTCCGGGGCCTTCGACATGGATGCCGACGGTTTCGGGATCGGGTTCGCGGCCCGTGCGAAACTCCTCGGCGCCCTCGATGACGTCGAAGAGGAAGGAGTAGGCCGATTCGTTCTCCGGGCGCAGGAGCTCGAGCCAGGTCTCGCGAAAGTGGTCCGCGGTAACCCGGTCGCCGTTCGTGTATCGCGCGTCACCGCGCAGGTAGAAGCGATAGGTGAGTCCGTCGGGGCTCACCTCCCATCGCTCGGCGACACCCGGCACGGGGTCCAGGGTCAACGGATGGTAGCTCACCAGCCCCTCGAACAGGGCCGTATAGAGCTGCGCTTCGGTGGACGTGAAGCTCTTCTGCGGATTGAACTGTATCTCCGTCGAGAGATAGCTCGTTACGAACTCTACGTCGTCTTCCGAATCATCGCTTTCGTCGTTCTGAGCCTCTTGTGCGCCCACGGCCAGCGTGAGGCAGGCGAGAAGCAGCGCCATGATGGTTCGTTGCATGCACTCTCCGCTCCCAATATATCAGCATCCGCTCCCGGATGAAAACGCGCAGGTACTACATCGGGCAAACCAATGTGCCGACAATCGGATTGTGATACGTCTACGCAGCACTCTTGTCATCCTTATGATTCTCCTGCCGGCACTTGGGGCACCCGCCCAGCAGCTCTCCGAGATCGAGTTCTCGGACGCGCACATCGGCGTGGCCGGCCCGCGATCCTTCTACGTGCGGGGGCTGGAGGCCGATGGGGAACGCTTCTCGGTGCTTGTGACCCCGTCGGACGGCGGCGCATGGGAAGTCGAGCGCGTGGTGGAGGAGGCGGAGAATCTGGTTCCCCGGCGGACGATTCTGGACCTCGCCACCGTGCGGCGGGTGGACGACCGCACGCTGGAAATCGACGGCGTGGTCGTCGGTGACCGGGTGTACAGCGGTCGTCTGCAGATCGGCCCCGATCTGACGGTACGGCCCCTCGACGGGGTTGCTGCCGGGGATGCGGACGCCGTCAATGCACAGCGGGCCGAGGGGCTCGCCGCGGCCGGTATCGGTTTCGGGCCCGAAATAGACCGCCTGGAGCGGGAGAACGACCGCCTGCAGGACGAGAACGACCGGCTTTCAACTATCGTGTCCGAGTTGCGGGCGGAAAACGAGTATCTGCGCGGCGAGGTCGCCCGCCTGCTGACACGGGTGGACGAGCTCGAGGCCGCTTCCCCCGCGGCGGGCGACGCCGCGCGCGGCCCGGCGACGGACGGAGGGTCGGCCGAGCTCGCCGAAGAGGCGAAGCGTATCACCTCCCGCATCGAGGAGCTCTCCGCGCAGCTCGCCGAGGTGGAGGATCGACTCGCCGAGCGCATCGACTCGGTCGCCGGGGCCGAGGGCGGGGCCGACGGCGACGGTGCGCCTGCAGCGGGGCGCGGTCCGGAGGATCTGCGGCGGCGGGTCGCCGAGCTCGAGCTGCGGAATGCCGAGTTGCAGGCGGAGAAGCTCGCCCTGCAGGATCGCATCCTCGACCGGATTGCCGACGGCGGATTCGTTGAGATGATGGCTCCGCGGCTTCGCACGACGCTTCTCGAGGATCTCTCCAGTGCCCGCGTACAGCTCGGCGACTGGCGCCTCTCCGGGCGCAGCGCGGTACAGACCGATCCCGATCAGTACTTCGCCAAGCTCATGCTGCCGGCGCCCCAGCGGACGCGCCCGACGCTCTACAGTTTCTCCGCGCGCGCTCTCGACGAGGGCTGGGTCGGGCTCGGCCTCCATATATTCGTCGAGGAGACCGGCAAGACGGGCTACGGGCTCGGACGATCGCTGCTCGTGTGGTTCACCCGCGATCCCGACGTCTACAAGAACCGACTGACCTACCTCCAGGTGTATCGCTCCGACGACGACGTGAACATGGCCCGCGTGGCCGACGCGCTCATCGAGGAGCCGATCTCCGGTGAGCTCGATATCGAGGTTCTCTTCGAGCCGGAGAACAACTACATCACCATTGCCGTGAACGGGCGCGACAAGCTGCGCTACCGAACCTGGTTCGGCATCGATGAGGGCACAGGCGTCGCGCTGCGAACGCTCGGCCGCGCCGAGTTCCGCAATCTCAGCGTTCGAACCACCGAATGATGCGCCGCAGGCCCTCCTCGAGGGCCGCGGGTTCCTTGAGAAAGGAAATCACCAGCGCCGTCTCGTCCTCCAGGTCGTAGAGATACCCCGGATGCGTGTACACCTTCGTATCCTCGAGGATGCGAAGGGCGAGCTCCTCATCGTCCCCGCCGGCGGCCACCCGGAGAATGCAGTGTATGCCGCCGTCGGGCCGCAGGGGCTCCACATGGGGCGAGCCGGCGACGGTGGAGAGGCAGAGATCCCGCCGCCGCTCGATTTCCGCGATCATACTCCGCTGAAACTCACCACCTTCGGCAAACAGCGTCGGAAGCACCGCCTGCGACACGCTCGAGGCGTTGAGGTACATGTCGTTCGCAATTTCGAGCACCGAGAGGAGCTCTTCCCGCAGATCCTCGGGGCCGGTGACGAGCAGCCAGCTCAGCTTGAGGTCGGGGCAGGCAAACATCTTCGAGACACCGTTGAGGGTGATGCACACGATGTCGTCCGCGAGGCCCGCCGGCGTCACGTGGGCGGCGGGTGGGGCTGCTTTCCCCCCGGCGGCGCCGGCGCCGCCAAACCGAAAGTCGCTGAAGACCTCATCGAAGAGCACCGGCAGATTCCGTTCCCGCGCGAGCGAGACGATCGCCTCGACGCTCTGCGGCTCGAGACAGGTGCCGGTGGGATTGTTCGGTGAGATCGCGACGATGAGCCCCGAATCCGCGGAAATCTCCTCCCGCAGGCGCTCGGGATCGGGTTGGGCCCGCCGGTCGAGGTCGAGGGCGTAGTGCTCGACCTCGAGATGATTGAATTCCGCGATGAACTCGAACAGGGGATACACCGGGCGGGGCAGGGAGACGGTCTGTCCGTGCTCGAGCATGCGGTTGAAGACCAGGTTGTAGCCCTCCGAGGCCGAGGCAGTGATGATGATCTGCTCCGGGGCCACGTCGATGCCGCGGTCCCGGTAATACCCGGCGATGGCCTCCCGGGCCGCGGGTGAGCCGCGCGGGTCGGGCGCGTAGGGACGATGCTGCGGATACGCGGCGAGTGCACGGGAGAGAGAGTCGGCAGGGTAGAGCAGGCCGTTTCGGTGGAAGTTGGTGTCGACGAGGTCTATGAAGTCCGGGTCGTTCTCCAGCGCCTCGCGTGCGCGCTCGAGGGCGGTCGTCTCATGGGGTTGCTCGCCGGCGTGTTCGTGGTGGTCGTGGTCGCTCATGGGCGAGGTTGAGTCTATCACGTGGCACCTTGACCGCGACAGCCGGATTGGCTACGTTTGCAGCGTGAAGCGAATAGCAATTGCGTCAGTTCTCATACTCCTCGCGCTGTCGGCCTGGGGCGACATCTACGAGTGGGAGACGGATCTCGAGGCTGCCACCGAGCAGGCCGCCGAAGAGGATAAGTACGTATTTCTCTACTTCGCAGGCTCCGACTGGTGCGGGTGGTGTCAACGGCTCAAGCAGGAAATACTGGACACGCGTCCCTTCAAGGAGTTCAGCGAAGAGAATCTCGTGCCGGTGCTCATAGACTTCCCGCGGGAGATCGAGCAGTCAGCCGAGCAGGAAGCCTACAATCGCCAACTTGCCGAGCGCTTCGGCGTGCAGGGCTTCCCGACGGTCTATCTGCTCACGCCGGATGAAGAGATCGTCCTGCGAAGCGGGTACCTCGAGGGCGGGCCCGCGAATTACGTCGAGCACCTGCGAAACGGAATGCGGTAAGAGAACCATGGACATCGCCGAGCGACAGGAAGAAAAGTTCAACGAGATCTACGAGAAGACCTTCGACCAGCTCGAGTACCGATGGAATCACGATGAAGACTTCTCGGTGAGCGACCTCGAGCGGCAACTCGAAACCTTCTACGTCGACGAGGGCAACGACTGGGCCGGCCGCGGCCTCCCCGGCCAGGTTGTGAAGTCCGCAACCATCGCCGCAACCGAGGCCTTCCTCGAGCGCCTTCGTTCCTCCGGCCGCTCCTCCGGGCGCTCAGATGAGCGCTGAGAAGCGCTACCCGCCCGGCTACGGCCCGGTTCACCCCCAGGCGGACTATCGTCCCTGGGACACCGATGCAATCTTCGCGCCCCTCTACGCCGCCGTACAGGAGCACACCAAAGTCGATGACGCGCGCTGCTATCTGCTGTGGCAGGCTGCGTTGCAGTGTACTTCCATTCCCGGCGACTTCCTGGAAGTCGGGGTGTGGCGTGGCGGAACGGGGGCGCTCCTCTGTGATGCGGCCGCACGCCTCGACGACGATCGCCATGTCTATCTTGCCGACACCTTCCGCGGCGTGGTGAAAGCCGGGCCGAAGGACGATTACTACAAGGGCGGCGAGCACGCCGACACCAGCCGCGAAACCGTAGAGGAGCTCCTCGAGGAGCTCGACACCGGCAACTATACCGTCCTCGAAGGCGTTTTCCCGGAGGAAACCGGCCACGCGGTACCGGAAGGTCGCATTGCGCTCTGCCATGTGGATGTCGATGTATATCAGTCCGCCCGAGACGTCACCGAGTGGGTCTGGCCGAGAATGCCCGTGGGTGGTGTCATCGTCTACGACGACTACGGCTTCTACGGCTGCGAAGGCGTTACGGCCCTCGGAACCGAGGAAATCGAGCGCAGAGATCGACTTTTTTTACATAATTTGAGCGGGCAGGCCTTTCTCATCAAGCTCCAGCCTTGATGCACTTGCCGTGAGCGGCTATCTTTACCGAACTTTAACCTACCCCGGTCGAGGAACACGGAATGAGTATGAACCGCTTCACACTTCTCGCCCTCGTAACCATACTGCTCGGCTGCAGCACGGGGGACCCCTACATGCCCTCGCAGCAGCCGCGTGCCGGTGTAGGTGCGGACTATGATTTCGACTTCAGCTGGACCGAGCGAGACGACGGCCTCGAGCCTGAGTCCGGAACGTATCCCAACGTGGCGAACGTGCTCGAAGGCGAGAACCCGATTCTCACCCTCTACCGCGAAGACGTCACCCACCGCGCCGTGGAGGATTTCTTCCGGCAGGTCACCGGCTCCGACGAGATATCCCTTCCCATGCTCTATCACGCCGACCGCAACGATCTGTCGGTGTCCCTCGTGTTCGCCCTCGCCTGGGTGGAGAGCCGGTACTATCCCTATGCGCGGAACGCCAACTCCGACTCGATCGATCGCGGCCTGTTCCAGCTCAACGACAAGAGCTTCGTACGGCTCTCGACGGACGACTTCTTTCACCCCGAGATCAGTGCCCGTCACGGGACCGATTATCTTCGCTTTGCCCTCGACTACGGTGGCGACGAGCGTACCGCCGTGGCCATCTATAACGCGGGGCTCACCCGCGTACTGCAGAACCGCACGCCTCAGAGCACCCTCAAGCATGTCGAGCGCGTGATGGCGTATAAAGCATCACTCGAACGGCAGTTCGAACGCTACATTCTCCAGAGATTTCCAACCTCATTTTAAGGACAGGGCCCCACACATGGTAGTCGTACTAAACCGGTCCATCAGGACCGACGATAAGGAACGAATCCGCGAATTCCTGCAGACACGCGGCTTCAAGGTGCGCGAGATCGTCGGCGAGGAAGAAACGATCTTCGGCGCCGTCGGCCATGCCTCCATCGACCTTCGCGAGGTGGAAGTTCTCCCCGGTGTCGAGCGAGTCATCCCCATCACCAAGCCCTACAAGCTCGCCTCGCGGGAGATGAAGCGTGAAGACACGCTGGTGCGCGTGGGGCAACTCCGCGTCGGCGGGGGGCGCATCGCCGTGATCGCCGGGCCGTGCTCGGTCGAAAGCCGCGAGCAGGTGATGGAGACAGCCGGCGTCGTCCGGGAGTCGGGGGCGGTGATGCTGCGCGGCGGCGCGTTCAAGCCGCGGACCTCTCCCTACGCCTTTCAGGGGCTGGGCGAAGAGGGGCTGCGCTATCTCAAAGAGGCCGGCGAGGCGACGGGTATGCCGGTTGTCTCCGAGATCATGGCCACCGATCAGGTCGAGGTGATGCGTGACTACGTCGATGTTCTGCAGATCGGCGCACGGAACATGCAGAACTTCGATCTGCTCAAGCGCGTGGGATCGGAGAACCGGCCGGTGGTGCTCAAGCGGGGCATCGCCGCCACCATCGAGGAATGGCTTATGGCCGCCGAGTACCTTCTGGCCCACGGTGCCGAGGACGTGATCCTCTGCGAGCGGGGCATCCGCACCTTCGAGCCTTACACGCGGAACAGCCTCGACATTTCATCCATCCCCGTCGTGAAGAAGCTCAGTCACCTGCCGATCATCGTCGACCCCAGTCACGCCACCGGCCTGCGCGAGCAGGTGCCGCCGGTCGCCCTCGCCGCCGTGGCGGCCGGCGCCGACGGCCTGATGGTGGAGGTGCACCCGCGCCCCGAGCAGGCCCTTTCCGACGGGCCGCAGACACTCTTCCCGCAGCAGTTCGAGCGGCTCATGCGCGACATAGAGGCCATGTCCCCCGTCGTCGAGAAAGAGCTGCTGCAGTTGCCCCACACCGCCCGACGGCCCGCCGCGGCGGTAGCGGAACGCGCTGCCGCACCGACCGACGCCGCCGCCGGCGCAGTGGAGGTCGCCTTCCAGGGGCAGCGAGGCGCCTACAGCGAGATGGCACTTTCGCGCTACTTCCAGCACGACGACGTGTCGCCCAGACCATCGTCGACGTTCCGGGACGTATTCCAGGCCGTCCTGGACGGCACCGTGCAGTACGGCATCGTGCCCATCGAGAACTCTCTCACGGGTTCCGTGCACGAGAACTACGATCTCTTTCTTCAGTTCCCGGATCTTCGGATCGTCGGCGAGACGATGATCCGCATACGCCACAGCCTGATCGGCCGCCCCGGCAGCACCATAGGTGATGTCAGACGCGTCTACTCTCATCCCCAGGCCCTCGCGCAGTGCTCGCGGTTCCTCGAGAACTACCCGGACTGGCAGCAGATACCCTTCTACGACACCGCCGGATCGGTGGAGCACATCGTGACGGACGGCCAACCGGGGGACGCCGCGATCGCGAACGTGGATGCGGCTCACCCGTACGGGGCCGAGGTGCTGCAGGAGGACATCGAGACCAATCCGCAGAACTACACGCGATTCTTCGTGCTCGCACGGCAGGAAAACGCCGCCGTCGAAGCACCGCAGAAGGCATCGGTGGTCTTCTCGACACCGGATACTCCCGGTGCGCTCTCGAAGTGCATGCAGCTCCTCTCCGAGCGCAGCGTGAACATGAAAAAGCTCGAGAGCCGCCCGATTCCCGGTAAGCCCTGGCACTACATGTTCTATCTCGACATGGAGTTGCCGGCCGACATGGAAACCTTCGACGCCGCACTCGAGGATCTGGATCGTGAGTCGGAGGGACTGCGGGTGCTCGGAACGTATCGGGCGAGTGCGCGGACGGTGTAGCGTTACGGGCACTCGGGCGGGGAGGCGCCACGGCCGCGGGCATCGCTACCCGCTTTCGATGCCCAGCTTCTTCATCTGCTCGTACTCGTCCTTGCGGGCGACGTACTCGCGGCGCTTTTTCGCGCTGCGGGAGATGATCTCTTTCAGAGCGTCGATTTCCGCCTGTGAGCTTCGAAGCTGCGAGCGCTGCTCGCGCGGGAACTCCGCCCGGAGCGCGGTTTCGAGGGACTGAAGACGGCGCTGCATCATCGACAGCTCCTCGAGTTGCTTGTTGAGGAACTCGAAAAGCTGCTCTTCGCCGGCGTTCTGCAGCTTCCGTGCGGTCTGGCTCATTTTGTTGAGAATGCCGCCGTAGATACGGGACTTCTTCGAGAGCTGCTCCGCAAACTCGTCGGCGGACAGGAGCTCGGTCTGTGACGCCGAGGTGGCTTCGTCGAAATACTCGAGCTCGAACATGTGCGTTTGCCGGCCTTCGCCGCTGGATACCCGCTGGAAGAAGCGACGGATCCGTTCTCCGAGCGGCAGCTTGCGGTTGTCGAGCACGTGGATGTTGTCGGAGAGCTTCTGTTGTGCCGACTGCAGACTGCGGCTTGCGCCGGCGAGGATCCGTATCGCCTCGAGGAGCATGGGTTTGAACGGATCCTTCCTCGGTCCCTGTTGCTTCTGCTCCTCCTGCGGCCGCAGGCGGTTCAGCACTTCCTCACGCCGCTGCTCCCCGTCGGGGGCGAAGTCTTCCTCGAGGGCCTCCCGCGCGACGTCCGGGAAGAAGGGCTCACCCTGATGGCTGCGGGCAAAGGCGCGCTTCATTTTCTTCACCGTTTCACCGGCTTCGCTGAGGGCCCGAGCCCCGTCCGCATCTACCTGCGGATAAACCTCACGACGCAACATGAGCTTGAATCGTGCCTTGTGATAGTCGGCGAGGAGCTTCAGTCCTTTCATGATTGCTTTGGACTGCCGCGCCATCTGCTCGACGGAGTCCTTCACCAGGCTGGTGGAAAGCGGGTCCGCGTCGCCCCGGAGTTTGCTTACGTGATCGGCAAGTGTCCGCGTGGTCGGGCTCTTCGAGGAGTCGGAAAGGCTCTCCCACTTGATGTAGCCCGTCAGTTTGACGAGGTTTCGAATCTGCCGGAGGTCGAGAGAGTCGAGGCGGAACTGAACGTAGTTGTTGAGAAAGTCGAGCATGCTGTCGAATTGCGACAGGCGCACGCTCATGACCTGGTCCCTCTCCGATTCGAGGAAGGGCTCGTCCGGCGGCGCCTCGATCTCCGAGATACGTTGATCGTCCTTGTAGGGATCCTCGTGCACGAGACCCTTGCGTTGCAGGATCGTGAACAGACCCTGGAACGTGCTGTGGAAGAGGCGAAAGTCCTCTTTGAGTTGCGGAATGTCCTTTTCCTCGAGACGCTCCGCGCGCTTTTCGAGCGCCTCCTCGAGCTCCTCGGGAAAGCCGGTTGCGGGCTTCATTGCGGGAGTATTATTGTACAAAAGCTTGAATCCTTCAATCGAGCGGAGGCCCGATGGGGTAGCGCGCGCATTTACACCGGCGAAACTCATCATCCCCGCCCTGCTGTCCGCCGACGCGGCCGTCGCGCCCGTGGTGGCGGCGCTCGAAGATGCCTTCGGCGCCCTCGACTATCAGAGTGATGAGATTCCGTTCACCTTCACCGACTACTACACCCCGGAGATGGGCACCGGCATCCGTCGCATCTTCTTCGCCGTGGCGGAACTCTACGATCCCTCGGAGCTCGCCCGCATCAAACTGACCACCGATGAGCTCGAGCAACGCTTCGCGTCGGACGGACGCAGCGTGAACCTCGACCCCGGGATGCTGACCCTCGGCAGGCTCATCCTTGCCTCGACCAAGGACAATGCGCAGCGCATCCCGCTTCGTGACGGGATCTACGCTGAGATTACCCTCCTCTACCGCAAGGGCGGGTTCGAGGCGCTTCCCTGGACCTACCCCGATTACAGGAGCGCCGCGTACCACGAGGTGCTCCACGATCTGCGGTCCCGCTACAAGCAACAGCTCGAGGCCGATTCAGCGAAGGCGTGAAGCAACAGCCCCGTTTCGCCCGTATACGTCGGTGTGAGAACAATGCGAAACGTGGTCATGTGGGCAGCGGGCGGATGCATGTGTGTGGCACTCGCCGGGTGCAGTCTTCTCGGATCCGAGACGAGGGTGAGCCTCGAGCTACCGGGCGCGCCGGAGCACTGGCCCGCGTCGTTGACGGCGGAGGAGTACCGGGTGGTCTGGCGCGGTGCGGGCGGGAAGCTGCGGGAGATAACGGTGGCGGGCGGGGAGTCCCGGGTGGAGGTGGCCATACCGAAGCGTCCCGGGCTTGCCGTGCTCGTGTACCCCTCATTTGCCGGGGGCTCCTTCCTGCCGCTGCCGGCTGCAGCCATCTATCCCCATGACGCGAGAGGCAGGGCGGGCGCCGGAGCGAGCCTTGCGGCGTCATACGAGCGGGGCTTCACCGGACTCGTGCTCCATCGAGCGCTCTTCGCCCTTCCGTCAATAAACAGTGGTCGGCTGATCGAGGAGGTGCGTGCGCGAAGTGACGGGAACCCGTGGCTTTTCGACCTCGAGCGCGTGGTGGAGAAGCTTGCCGCCGGCAAGTTCTCCACGAT